>NZ_JABBPF010000010.1 GCF_012927415.1 Polaromonas sp.
GCCGGGAGCAATGCAAAATCAACCCGCGCCGCAGTCGGGCGCCTTGCCCGCCGCGCCGCCCGCTTCAGCTGCAACTCCCGGTAAACCAGCAGTGACGCCAGCTGCTGTGGGCGCAGCCCCGGCCGCATTGCCCGCTGCCAGTTCCGCCAGGCCTGCCGTTGCGACTTCTCCGGCTTCCGCAAACCCGCCGCCCACGGCAATCGCCAAATAATTCAGAACACCGGCTGCGACCGGAAAATTAAGGAATCTTGATGAGGAAACATTCATACGCGCAGCTGGCAATGCTGATGGCTTATTGCCTGCCAGTCGCATTGGTCGGTTGCGCCACGCAGCCAGGCTTTTTACCCGCAGCGAAGAGCCCCGAGCTGGCAAGTCCTATCCTGCTGACAGCCCCCCCGGGCGGGGACGGAACGCAGGACATGAAAAAAGATGCAAAAAAGGATGACGACAACCAGATGAAGATCACGCCGGGCACCGGCGTCTTCGTCAAACCTGCAGCAGTCATCGCCGTTCCTTCGGGCGCCAAAGACATCTTGCTCAACTTCGAAGGTGCAGACCTGCGTGAGGTGGTGCGCGTGGCCATGGGCGACATGCTGCACGAAAACTACACGATTGACCCCAAGGTCAACGGCACCGTGACCATCCACACCAGCCAGGCCGTCAGCCGGGCCGCTGTGCCTGCCATCCTTGAAACCGTGCTGCGTATGAACGGCGCGGCCATGGTGCGTGAAAACGGCGTTTACAAGATCGCACCCATCGGCAACGCGCTGCGCGGTGCCACCACGCCCCAGGTCGGCAACCTGCAGCAGGGTTACAGCGTTCAGGTGGTGCAGCTGCAATTCATCTCATCGCGCGAAATGGCCAAGATCCTCGAACCCCTGGTGCCCGAAGGCAGCATCCTGCGGGTCGATGAAACCCGAAATCTGCTGATCCTCGCCGGCGCCGAGGGTGAGATGCGCCACGCCCTTGAGACCATAAGTGTGTTCGACCTCGACTGGCTGGCCGGCATGTCGGTCGGCCTGTTCACCCTGAAAAGTGTGGATGTCAAAAGCGTCATGCCCGAAATTGAACTCCTCTTCGGCGACAAATCCAAGGGGCCGTTCGCCGGCATGCTGCGCGTCATTCCCATGGAGCGCATGAACGCCTTGCTCGTCGTCAGCCCACGGGCGCAATACCTGGAACAGGCGAAGATCTGGGTTGAACGGCTCGACCGCAACGGCGGCAAGAGCGGCACCCGCCTGCACGTTTACGCGGTACAAAACGGCAATGCCGAAAAGATCGCAGCGCTGCTCAGCCAGGTGATTGGCGGTAATTCTTCTTCCGGTTCGTCCAACCAGCCTATGGTAGCCCCCGGTCTGGCGGCAGCCACTCTGCAGACGGGCGGCGCTCCGGGTCAGGGTACCAGTTCGCTTGGCGCTGCTGCGGGCGGCGCATCTGTCGGCGCTGCGCTTGGTGCCACACCAACAGCAACAGGCCCCGGCGTGGTCGCGGCCGGCACCGGCGAAGCGCTCGGTCTGGGCTCGGCCAGTACCATCAAGGTCATTGCCGACCGCGACAACAATGCCCTGCTGGTGATGGCCAACGGCGCTGAATACGAAAAAATCGAGGAAGCCATTAAAAAGCTCGACGTCGTGCCGCGCCAGGTGCTGGTCGAGGTCACCATTGCCGAGGTAACTCTCAACGGAGCGCTCAGCTATGGGCTTGAATGGTTCTTTAGCAGCGGCAATGTGAACGGCTCGCTGTTAAATTCCGGCGGTATTGGCGCGGGGCTTTCCACACCGACCGGATCGGTCTCGCCGCAACTGCCTTTCTCTGCTGTCTGGCGCGGCGCCGGCGGTAATATCAAGGCGGTGCTGAGCGCATTGGCGAAGACCACCAAGGTCAACGTGCTCTCGTCACCGCACATCATGGTGACAGACAACCAGGTGGCCAAAATCAACGTCGGTTCCAGCGTCCCGGTGCAGGGACAAAGCACCCTGACTGGCACCACCGCCAACACCGCCATCACCACTTCGGTCAACTACATTGACACCGGCGTTGTGCTTTCGGTGCGGCCGCACATCAACGCGGGCGGTTTGGTTACGCTTGAGGTCAGCCAGGAAGTCAGCGACGTGCAAATCGGTGTGACCACCACCGGCCTCAATTCTCCGACCATCAACAAGCGCTCCGCGCAAACCATTGTGGCCGTGCAGTCGGGTGACACCATGGTGTTGGGCGGCCTGATCAAGGACGACAACGAAAACGGATCATCGGGTCTGCCCTTCCTGTCCGAGATCCCCGTGGTTGGCGCGCTTTTTGGCGCGAAGACCCAAACCAAGACACGTCGCGAGATGATCATCACCATCACACCGCGTGTAGTGAATGATTACCAGCAGGCCCGTGACGTCACCGCCGAGTTCCGCAAAAAACTCACCGGCATGCGCAAGCTGAACCCGGAATCAGGCGCCACCGTCAAAGAATCGGAAATCAGCGCCAACCCCTTCGAAATTGAAAAATCACCAGCACGCTAATTTTTTCGGCTACACATGTTTCATACGCGTTACTGGGGGCGTAAAAGCCGGGCCAAAATCTGCGATTTCCCAGCCTCCTTCACAGTAAGGAAGGGGGACTGAAGTGCGGCCACATCCGGTAACGTAAAGAGATTAGGTATCTGCGACCACTGGTTTAATCTGTTCGTGTTTCCGGAATTTAGTGATTGGTAACAACGCACTTTTTTCCGGCGACAAACGTCTTTTTTTTGTCTGAAATTATTTTAATTTTGCCAAGATTGGAAACGTAACATGAAAACCACTTTTCAAAGAACCCTGGTCGCCGCTTCTGTCGGCGCAGCGATGCTCGCTGCTGTCGGCACTGCCAGCGCCAACTCGCTGCTATTCCCTTTCTTCACCACGACCAGCGGCGCCCAAAGCGCGCTCAGCATCTCCAGCAACACCAACGCCGTCGGTGCTCCGGAAACGCTGCATTACGTTTACAACTACGGTGACGCCTGTACCCACTACGACGGCAATGGCAAGGTCACTGCCAACGACCTGATGCAGCATTCCATCGCCTCACCGTCCGCCGGCGGTTATGGCAAGGCCGCTGGCGCTGACGGCTCCACGCCGTTTTACTTTCCCCTGGCCAACAGCTTCGGTTTTCTGGTGGTGTCTAACAAGAGCAGCCCCGGCCCCGACGTCATCACCGGCGACATGGCCATTGTTGACCCGTCTACCGGCCTGGTCGTGTCGTATGCGGGCATCAGCAACGGTTTGGCGACCAACGTTGCTGCCAACGAAGGCAATTACGCCGCCATCACCGACAACAACTTCAACCTGACCACCTATGGCTCGGGCCTGGTCGACACGTCCTGGTATGGCGTCGTGGTGGGCGACATGTCCCCAGCCATCATTGCCAGCGCCAACTGGACCGGCGCATCCACCCTGGGCAACAATGGCGTGGTGTATGACAACGACGAGCAGGCTTTCTCAGGGGTGAAGACAAAGGTGCTGAGCTGCGCCGGCAAATTCGCCACTGCTGACCTCCTGACCAGCGCCCAGCAAGCGGCAGTGGGGCCGAACGGCGGTCTGATTCACGCGACCGGTACCCCTGTTGCGCCTTCTGCCACTGTGCTGGCCAGCACCGGCTTGATCCTGAACAAGATCCAGGTGGTCAAGGCTGCTGTGGGCGCGCCTTTCGCTGGTAAGCAGTTTCTGCACCGCGAAGCCAAGTCTTTCTGATCAAACTATCGTTTTCTCGCCGACCGGGCTTTCTTTAAAGACGGCGGGTTAGGGAATGGTTGGAAAAGACCAAGAAAAAGCCCGGCAAGGGCTTTTTCTTGGTTCAGCTCGCGCCAATGGCGGCTTTTGCTACTGAGGCATTGCAAAAAAACTGCGCGATTCATGGCGTCTGCATAATTACGCACCGTTAGGGTGAGCTTCTGGATAAAACAGAGTTTCTTTTTTGCTACTGATGTTGCATTGAAGACGAACCCTCGCAACAGTCGCACTGAATCGTTGTTGCTGCCCACCATGCACTTGATACAGGGGCATGCATCGAAGGGCGGGTACGACCGGTAACGTAAAGAAGCCATTTGCTCACGCAGGCGAATTGGTCGGACTCGTAACTTGTGAAATTTAGTTGGTGGATGTAACATCATGCGTGAACGGTAATAACCACCCTCTTTTTTTGCATGAACTCTTTTTGGACACAATAGGAAACGCAACATGAAAACTTCTTTTCAAAAGACTCTGATCGCCGCTTCTATTGGCGTGGCGATGTTCGCCGCTGTTAGCACCGCCAGCGCCAACTCGCTGCTGTTCCCTTACTTCACGACCAATTCCGGCGCACAAAGCGTGCTGAGCCTGTCGAACACTGCTACTGGTACCGGTACTGGTGTTGTACCTGTGCACTATGTGTACAACTACGGCACGGCTTGCACCCACTACGATGCAAACGGCTCTTTGACCGCCAATGACATCTTGTCGCACTCCATCGCTTCACCTGCTGCTGGCGGTTTCGGCCTGGCAGTCGGCACTGACAAGTCCATTCCTGTTTACTTCCCATTGGCTAATCAATCCGGCTTTCTGGTGGTTTCCAGCAAGAACACGACATCGACAACCGCTCTGCGCGGCAGCATGGCCATTGTTGACCCATCAAGCGGCCTGGTGGTTTCCTACCCTGGCATCGACAATGCCCTTGATACCAGCGCCACTGAAGGCAACTTCAGTGCTATCAAGGATCTGAACTTCCCATTGACCAGTCTCCCCGGCGCGGTGGTTGCCACTTCTTGGTACGCCGTGGTTGTCGGTGACATGTCTACTGCTATCACCAACGGTGCAAACTGGACTGGCGCGGTGTCTTTCAGCAATAACGGTAACGTCTACAACAACGACGAAGTGGCCTACTCTGGCACGGCCACCAAAACCATCACCTGCTCTGGTGCTCTTGTTCCGACCGATCTGGCTACCTCTGCCCAAGCATCGGCTGTTGGTTCCAATGGTGGTCTGATCAACTCAGTCGGCACGGTTGTCGCTGGTACTCCCGCTACCGGTGTTGTGTTGATGAAGCTGCAATACGTTCAGCCAGCAGTGGGTGGCGTGTTTGGTGGCAAACAGTTCTTGCACCGCGAAGGTGGTACGCCGACTCCAGCGCCGGTGCTACTGGCAAATATGGGATAACAAGCAAGGTGTAACTTATTCCCGCTCTGACGCGCTTGCAGGCGGTAGTGAATGTCGTCAACAACTCTCAAAAGCCCCGTTCTCGGGGCTTTTTTCGTTGGTCACAACGATGCGGGCCGGTTTAAGTCGACATCGCCATGGCGAGCTTGCGCTTGCAAGCGTTGCCGGGCACTTTCACCTCGGCGAACCGTCGGTGTCCAGAGTCATCAGGTAGCTGTGGGCATTGAATCCTGAAAATATCGGTGGCAGGGCAGGGCAGGGCATGTGATGGATGGCGAGGCCAGCCAGCAATTCAGCAGCAGAGTTAAAGAGGCGGAAGTGAACGCCAACACCTTGCAAAATTTGAAAATTGCAATCCGGCCAAGTTTTTCTGCTGTCGATGTTGCAATTAACGCACACAGTGTCGAAAGTCAGGCTAAATACCTTTGACCTGATAGGTCTTCCTTTATATAGTGAGGCCATGAGTCAGGGAGCTGGCACAGCTGGTAACGTAAAAGAAGTCACTTTTCTTACGTAGTCGGCGAAGACTGCCCATGTCTCATGGATTTAGTTAGGACAAGTAATACAGTTTGCTCTGGCGGAAACGTCTTTGTATTTTTTGTATGAAATTATTTTATTTTGGCCAAAATAGGAAAAACGCAACATGAAAACTTCTTTTCAAAAGACTCTGATCGCCGCTTCTGTTGGCGTGGCGATGTTCGCCGCTGTTAGCACCGCCAGCGCCAACTCGCTGCTGTTCCCTTACTTCACCACCGCCACCGGCGCACAAAGCGTCTTGAGCCTGTCCAACACCGGTGCCGCTCCAGCTACCCAAGCTCTGCACTATGTGTACAACTACGGCCCGGCTTGCACCCACTACGATGCTAACGGTTCCCTGACCGCCAATGACATTCTGAGCCACTCCATCGCTTCCCCTGCTGCTGGCGGTTTCGGCAAGGTTGTCGGCAGCGACACGTCGACTCCTGTCTACTTCCCGCTGGCTGGCCAAACCGGCTTCCTGGTCGTGTCCAGCAAGTCCTTCGCTGCCAACGACGCGCTGCGCGGCAGCATGGCTATTGTTGATCCGACCAGCGGCTTGGTCGTGTCTTACCCAGGTATCGACAATGCAGCTGCAACCAACGGCGCCTTCGGTGCCAATGGTGAAGGTGACTTCTCTGGCATCACTGATCTGAACTTCCCCCTGACCGCCCTGCCTGGTGGCATCGTGAACACCAGCTGGTTCGGCGTTATCGTCGGCAACATGGGCCCAGTTATCACCGCCGGTGCGAACTGGACCGGTGGTGTGACATTCACCAACAACGGCAACATCTACAACAACGACGAAGTCGCTTACTCCGGTACAGCCGGCAAGACCATCACCTGCTCTGGCACGCTCGCGACTTCTGACCTGGCGACCTCTGCCCAGTTGGCTGCCGTCGGCGGCAATGGCGGTCTGGTCAAGGTTACGGGAACACCAGTTCCGGCTACCAACGCCACCGGTGTTGTGCTGATGAAGATGCAAACGGTTCTGCCAGCCGTTGGCGCGCCTTTCGCCGGCAAGATGTTCCTGCACCGCGAACAAGCTGGCCTGTAATCCAGCCCTGGTTTTTGTTGCAAGCCAAGCCAACCTCGCGGTTGGCAAAGCTTGCAGGAAAACAACAAAAGGCCCCGCTTGCGGGGCCTTTTTTTTATCTGGCATTTTGCCGGCGCGCTGTGCGTTTGCGACCTGAGGGCGATGCTAAACTGCTAGGTTAATTTCAATTCGGGAGACATCGGGAACATGAAACGCTATTTGTTCATATGGGCTTTACTGACGTCGCTCGTTTCGGCGGGTGGCTGCGCTTCAATTGGCGCCGAATCAGGCAACAAGGTGCTGGCGCAAGTGGATGACGCTGCCACCGGTACCTTGCAAAACCGGCCAGCCATCGTCGAACTCAATGGCAAGCCGGCCATTCTTTATGCTGCCAAGGACGACCGCGTGGCCCTGCAGATTGGTGGGCAGCGACAACTGCTGGACGAAACCGCGCGCGTGCGTGGGGGCAATCATTTCCAGCTGCATCGCCAAGACCAGAATCTGCAGGCACTCTGGTGGTCCCACGATGATGGTAAAAACATTTATTTCACGTCGTCGGCCGACGAGGGCAAGAGTTTTAACGCGGTCAGCATGGTCAACGACGAGCATGGCGTGCTTCCACCGTATTCCCTGACCCAGGGGCCGCAAGGCGTGGTGGGTGTCACCTACCAGGACGAGCGCGCAACCGGCTACCAGGCCTATTTCAACCGCTCCACCGACAACGGCCGTTCCTGGGCGCGTCCCGACCAGCGGCTGGACACCCCGCCCAAGGGGCGGACCAGCGACGTGCATGAGGCGCAAAGCGTGCAGTCGGGCACGGTCTGGGTCAGCGCCTGGACGGACAATACGCCAGGCACGGGCCAAGCCAGCTACCGCATTGTCAGCCGCCGCAGTGTGGACGAGGGCCAGAGCTGGAGCGCGCCAGAGGTGCTTTACAGCGCCGACCACCAGATATCGTCGCTGATGATTCGCGCCCAGAGCGGCAACATGGTCATCGCCGCCGATGAGCTGAACCGCGGCATCATTGCCCTGGGTTCGCAGGACGAGGGCCGCAGTTGGCGCAGCGCGGGCGTGTTGGCCGGCACCGAGGGTGCGAGCAACAGCGGTATCGACATGGCGGTGACTGGTGGCCGCGCGCACCTGGTCTGGATGCAGGACCGCAAGGACGAGAAAACCCGCATCATGCGCGCCAGCCTGGACGTCGCCCAGTCCAAGTGGCTGGGCGCGGTTCAAAGGCTGGATCTGAAGTCGCATGAGAACACGCGCTCCACGTCGCCAGTCATCCTGGCAACGCCGCAGGGCTCGGTGCTGGCGAGCTGGGTCGACTTCCGCGACATTCGTCCCAACGTCTACCTGTCTTCATCGTCTGATCAGGGGCAGGCGTGGTCCGCACCGCAAGCCCTGCTCAAGCCCGGCGAGGTGTCGGCGGGCTGGCCCCAGTTGCTGCCCTGGCGCGATCAGGTCGCCATCGGTTATGAGCTTTACCCGACTGACCGTCCCGCAGACGGCAAGTTCGTCGTCAGGCTGCTGGAAGCCGCCGATAGCGCCAAGGGCCTGGCCGGTCTGCCCGCACCCTCGGCGCTCAGCGAGGCCGACCGCAAGGCGCGGCTGGAGCAACGGGTAAAAACGATGTGGGATCAGCGTGTGGCCGGCAATTATGAGCCCACCTACGACATGTTCGACTTCGCCTACAAGGCCGCCACACCGAAGAAATATTATGTGGACAGCGTGGGCGTCATCAGCTATTTGTCTTATGCGGTAGGCGACATCGCCATCGCCGGCAACGAGGCGAGCGTGAAAATGAAGCTCAGGTACGAGGTCAAGCCGACGGTCCTGCCGTCAACGGGCAAAAAAATTACTCTTCCGGCTGCCGATGTTGAGTCTCCCCCTACCTGGGTGTGGGTTGCGAATGACTGGTACATGGTGTACTCGCCTTCTTTTGAGCCGCCGCAGCTTAAATATTAAGCGGGTGCTTGTTTGAGCGTTCAACCTCGTCCGTCACTGGGCGAGGTTTTTTTTCGCGCGTGAACGGGCCAGCGATCAAGCCGGTTTCCGGCTTCGAGGCCTGCGAACCGTCCGTCAACCTAAAGCCGTGGTCGTGATGGTCCGGGATCGATCAATCGCAGTAATGGATGGCCACGCTGCGCTCGCAATGACCGAACAGGGCGCGGTGCTAGACTGCGCTGTGAACTCAAATCGAGGGAATTCAACGTCATGAAACGCTTTTTGTTCATGCTGGCTTCACTGGCTTCACTGGCCTCGTTCAGCGGCTGTGCTTTGGTCGGCGCCGATTCGGCCGGCAAGCTCTTGCTGCAGGTAGACGACATGTCTACCGGTGCGGCGCAAACCCGGCCTGCCATTGCCGAAGTCAATGGCCAGCCAGCTCTGCTTTTTGCCACCCAGGACAACCGGGTCGTCTTCCAGCTCGGCGACAAGCGCCAGCTGCTCGATGAAAGCGCCCCGGTGCGTGGCGGCAACCGCTTTCAGCTGCAGCCGCAGGAGCAGCAACTGCACGCCCTCTGGTGGTCGCACCAGGATGCGAAAAACCTCTATTTCACCTCATCGGCCGACGGCGGCAAGGGTTTTGCGCCGGTCAGTATCGTCAACGACAACCATGGCGTGCTTGCGCCCTTCAGTCTGCTGCGCGCGCCCGGCGGCGTGCTGGGCATGACTTACCAGGACGAGCGCCTGCCGCGCTACCAGGCATTTTTCAACCGCTCCACCGACTATGGCCGTAGCTGGGCCAGGCCTGATGTGCGGCTGGACCTTCCTGATGGTTCCCTTTCGACTAATGTGCATGAACCGCAGAGTGTCGAGTCAGGCAATGCCTGGGTCACGGCCTGGGTCGATGCCGTGCGCGTGTCCGGCAAGCTCAGCTACCGCATCCTAAGCCGCCACAGCGAAGACTCCGGCCTTCGCTGGTCGCCGCAGGAGGTGCTTTTCACGTCAGACAAGCTGATTTCGTCGCTGATGGTGCGCGCGCAAGGCAACGACATCGTCATCGCCGCCGATGAGCATGAGCGCGGCATCCTCGCCTTCGCGTCGAAAGACCAGGGCCGCAGCTGGCGCGGCACGGGCCTGCTGGCGGGCACCGAGGGCATGAGCAACAGCGGCGCGCAACTGGCGCTGGCCGGTGAGCGTGCCCACCTGGTATGGATGCAGGAGCACGAAGGCACGAAAGCCAGGGTCATGCGGGCGAGCCTGAACATCGCCGATGCCCAGTGGCTGGGTGCAGCGCAGCGGCTGGACACCAAAGCGAACGACAACACGCGCTCCATGGTGCCGGTCATCATGGCGGTGACTAAAGGCCCCTTGCTGGCTAGCTGGGTCGATTACCGCGACATTCGCGCCAATATTTACCTGTCGGCCTCGTTTGACCAGGGGCAGACGTGGTCCGCGCCGCAGCCACTGCTCAAGCCCGGCGAGGTGTCGGCAGGCTGGCCCAAGCTGGTCCCCTGGGGCAATCAAGCCGCCATTGGCTACGATGTCTATCCGTCAGAGGACCTGCTCAAAGGCAAGTTTGTCTTAATACTGCTGCCGCTGGTTGAAGGTGCCAAAGCGCTGCCCGAGTTTGCCGCCCAGCCGATCGTCGATGAGGCCGAGCGCAAGGCCAGACTGCTGCAACGGGTGAAAACGCTGTGGCAAAACCGCGTCGAGGGCAACTACGAACCGACCTACGACGTGTTCGATTTCGCCTACAAGGCCGCCACGCCGAAGAAGACTTATCTTGAAAGCGTCGGTGTCATTACCTACCAGTCGTTTTCGATTGATGACGTCGCCATCGCCGGCAACGAGGCCAGCGTGAAAATGAAGATCAGGTACGAAGTCAAGACCACGCCGCTGGCCAGCGGCAAGTCGCTCACGCTGGTGCCGGCCGACGTCGAGGCCATCAATACCTGGGTTTGGGTCGGCAAGGAGTGGTACTTGGTTTACAGCCCTTCTTTTGGTCAGCCCAACCTCAAATACTGAGCCGGTACAGCCCTGAGCCATCAGCCTCGCCCGAACCCGGGCGAGGTTTTCTTACCCGTTTAAATGCTATTATTTATATAGCAAACTATGACCGTATTCGTTGGACGTGAAGCCGATTTAATTGATTCATGCAATTATCAGGGTGTTGGCGGCCTCACGCGCCCCATGAAGAACCAGCGCAACCGGCTTTCCGTCTTTGCGAGAAGGACGGAAACCCCGGAGAGCCGGGCAGTTACAAATAAAGTATCCAACAAGCATCAGGTCCAATAAGTACGGTCATGGTTAGCTATTTATTTCGTAGCAATTTTGGGCCTGCAGGCCTGCAGGCCTGCTGCGTGCGACTTTGGTCCTCTGTCCCGCTGCCTGCAGCGCTGGGACGAGGCTCATGACCTGTTGCCCCGTAAGCCCCATAAGCCCCCTTAAGCCTTCTAAGTACCAAAATCAAGGGCTATCCGTTGAAGTGTTTGCGTCGGTCGATGGCGTGGACTGTGTCGTGCTTGCCGATCAAGTGAAGTCGCTTGACTGGAAAGTTCGAGAGGCCAGAAAAAAGGCTGCCGGCAATACGGATGTGATGCTTTCTGTCCGTGCAAAGATCAAAAGCTTTCTCATGATTCATTGAAACAGACGCAGGGCATCGGCGCCGCAATTCTGAGCCGCGTGTTCGGGGCTCCTGCCGCATGGTTTCTGCGCCGGAAGGTCGGGTTTTACCCGGCATTAAAATACAGGCTTTTTTGCAGGCAGGATGCTCATGATCAACGGTGTGGCCACGGCTTCGGCCAGCGCACAGGCGGCGCTGACTGAAGTGTTGGAAAAGCAACTGCCTGCGGCGCCGCTGGAGCTGCTGTTGCTCGGTGAGTTTCCGGCCACGATGACAGCTGCACTGCAGGCGCGCGGCTATCGGCTGACGACCCTGCGCTGGCGCGACCCGCAACATCTGGAGCAGCCCCCGGCAGGCGCCAGGGGCGAGCTGCTTCAGGTCAGGCTGAGTGGGCCAGCCACCGCGGGCCGCCATTTTGACGCCGTTCTGGCGCTGGATTTTGCCGCTGACATTCATCCACTGGCCTTGTTTGACGGGCTCAATGACTTGCTGACGCCGCAAGGGGTGGTGCTGCTGGCAGGCGAGCGCGCCGCCGGTTCCTGGATGGACTACTTGCAGGCGCTGGCGGCGCGTTGCGGGTTTGACATGGCCACGCCGTCTGCTGACACCGCAGGGCCGTTTTTTGTGCATGTCCTGCACCGGGCGGCGACCGCACCACGCTGGCGTGTGGGTCATGTCCTGCCGACGGATTTCGACGAACTGGCCGCGCTGTTCCAGGATGTGTTTGGTCATCCGCTGAGCTGGGCCCTGTGGGACTGGAAATACGGCGCCAGCCGGGGCAATGCGGTGCTGGTGCGCAGCGAGGGCAAAGTGGTGGCGCACTACGGCGGCATTTACCGCGATATTTTGCGCTGCGGCAAACCAGACCGGGTGGCGCAGATCGGTGATGTGATGGTCCAGTCGCGGGAGCGGGGGGTGTTGACGCGCAATGGGCCGTTTTTCCTGATCGGCACCAGTTGGCCTGAAGTCTATGGCCCGCGGGGTTTTGGGTTCCCGAATGCGCGGGCCATGCGCGTGGCGGAAAAAATGGGGCTGTACACCAAGGCGGGTCAAATGGCGCAGCTGCGCTGGCTGCCGTCCTCGCCGCGCTGGCGCCTGCAAACCCGGGTGCGAAACCTGGCCCGGGGCAATGCCGCCGATGGCGCGCTGGTGGCGCCACTGTGGGCGGCGATGGCGCACGATTTGCGCGAGAGCGTCGTGGGCGTCAGGGACTGGGCCTATCTGGAACGGCGTTATTTCAGCCACCCGCATAACCACTACGAGTTGCTGCTGGTCACTGCGCGTTTGACCGGCAAGCCGCTGGGCGTGGCGGTGCTGCAGCGGCTGGAAGACGCTTGCGAGCTGATGGACGTGATTGCACCGCTGGCCCATTTCGCGCTGGTGATCGACCAGGCGCGCCGCCTGACCGGACGCTGGGGCTTGCCGTCTCTGTATGCCTGGACGACGACCAACCATTTACCGCTGTTCGTGGCCTGCGAGGGCACGGAGGAGCCATTGAATGTGCTGATTCCAGCCAGCAGCTGGACGGCCGATCCGCAGTCTGAACTGTTTGTGGGCAAGTGGTGGCTGACGTCGGGCGACACGGATTTTCGGTAAGCCGTGTTAAAAAGCGGGCGTGTCCAGATCGCGGTCCACTTCCCACCGTTGCGCCCCAGGCGCGACAACACCGTTGCCGCGCTGGCGCTGGCTGGTTTACCTTGCCCTTGGCCTGATCGTGTTTTTTCTGGTGTTTGTCGGGGTGGGCGGTCGTTTGCCGCATGAGGTTTTTAGTCGGAATGCATGGTTCGCCTCGACGCGAGGCGGTGAGCTCCTCCTGATCACCGGGGTATTTGGCGGCCTGATCATGGCCCTGCTGAAGCTTTTTCTTGATCCGGTCTTTTTGGGTATTGCCCAACATCGCTCATCGCTGGAACTTGGCGTTGATCTTGCAGTGACGGTTGCGGCGACCGCAGCCGGCGTGGCAGCCGATGGTCTGCTCAATGCGGCCGCTTCGGCAACGGCTTCTGGTGGCGATTCGGGCAGCCAGCCTGGCGCTGCTGAAAGTTCAGGTGGTGGTGGAAACTTTGGCGGTGGTGGCGCTTCGGGCAGGTATTGACTTGCCGTATCGCCTGAGGCGCAAGGTCGGCAAGCGTTGCTGCAATGGCGATTCGCAGTTTTTCCTTGATTCAAGCCTGGCAAGAGGCGGCAACTCCTCATGGGATAATTTACAACGCATCATTTTCGTGTGGTTCGGAGGGTCCGGCCTTCCGCAGCGCGCGCAACCCAAGGAGTTTCATGATTCTGGTGACTGGCGGGGCCGGCTTTATCGGTGCCAATTTTGTTCTGGACTGGCTGGCAAGCGGGGAGGAGCCGGTGCTCACGCTGGACAAGCTGACCTATGCGGGGAATCTTGAAAACCTGGCGTCTTTGCAAGGCGATAGCCGCCACACCTTTGAGCAGGGTGATATCGGCGATGCGGAACTGCTGACGCGCCTGCTTGCGCAGCACCAGCCGCGCGCGGTCGTCAACTTCGCAGCCGAGTCGCATGTGGACCGTTCGATTCTTGGCCCGGACGACTTTATCCAGACGAACATTGTCGGAACGTTTCAGCTGCTTGAGGCGGTGCGCAAGCACTGGGGTGGGCTTTCGGGTCAGGCGCAGGCGGAGTTTCGTTTTCTGCATGTGTCCACCGATGAGGTCTATGGTTCGCTTTGCGCCACCGAACCGGCGTTTACCGAGACGCATCGCTACGAGCCGAACAGCCCTTACTCGGCCAGCAAGGCCGCCAGCGACCACCTGGTGCGCGCTTACCACCACACCTATGGCCTGCCGGTGCTGACCACCAATTGCTCCAACAACTACGGGCCTTACCATTTCCCTGAAAAACTCATCCCGCTGCTGATCGTCAACGCGCTTGCAGGCAAGGACTTGCCGGTGTACGGCGACGGCATGCAGGTGCGCGACTGGCTGTACGTGAAGGACCATTGCAGCGCCATTCGCCGCGTGCTTGAGGCCGGCCGCCTGGGCGAGGTCTACAACGTCGGGGGCTGGAACGAAAAGCCCAATATCGAGATCGTGCACACCGTGTGCGCCCTGCTTGACGAGCTGCGTCCGCGAACGGATGGTGTCGGCTACCAGTCGCAAATCACCTTTGTCAAAGACCGGCCCGGCCATGACCGGCGTTATGCCATCGATGCGCGCAAGCTTGAAAAAGAACTCGGTTGGAAGCCAGCCGAAACCTTTGACTCGGGCATCCGCAAGACGGTGCAGTGGTATCTGGACCACCCCGAATGGGTCGCCCATGTGCAGAGCGGCGCTTATCGGGACTGGGTGCAGACGCAGTATGAGGCTTCGCCCATTGTTTGAATTGAGTGTGATGTGCCAAAGTGTTATCACGTCAATGGATTTGTATGACTACGACGGCCCAACTTTTTATGAGCTGCCGCAGCCATGCCATCCGTCTGCCGGCCAAATTGCGTCTGGATGTCAGAGCAGTTCGTATTGAGCGGATTGGCAGCGAGGCGATTCACCACTACGCCACCATTCGTGTGGCGCCGGGGCGGGCAGGGCAACCCATAGCCGGCATGGATCTGCTGATTGCTGCCCATGCCGTGACCGAGAAATCGGTGGTGGTGACTAACAATGCCCGTGAATTCCTCCGTGTCCCCGGCTAGGCTGTGAAAGAGTGGAGTCTTGAATCATGAAAATCCTGCTATTCGGCAAAAACGGCCAGCTTGGCTGGGAACTGCAACGCAGCCTGGCGCCCCTCGGCGAACTGGTCGCGTTGGACCGGCACAGCCTTGAGCTGTGCGGTGACCTGAGCAATCTTCAAGGGCTGGCAGAAACGGTTCAACGCGTGCGTCCGGATGTGATCGTCAATGCCGCAGCCCACACGGCGGTGGACAAGGCAGAGAGCGAGCCCGAACTGGCGCGCACACTGAACGCAATGGCGCCCGGCGTGCTGGCGCAAGAGGCGGACAAACTGAATGCCTGGCTGGTGCATTATTCGACCGACTACGTGTTTGATGGCAGCGGCAGCACGCCGTGGCTTGAAACCGATGCGCCGGCGCCGCTCAGCGTTTATGGCCGGACCAAGCTGGAGGGCGAGCAGCTGATCAAGGCCACCTGCATCAAACACCTGATTTTTCGCACCAGCTGGGTCTATGCTGCGCGTGGTGGAAATTTTGCCAAGACCATGCTGCGCCTGGCGCAGGAACGTGAAAGTCTGTCTGTGATTGATGACCAGTTCGGCGCGCCGACCGGCGCCGAACTGCTGGCCGATGTGAGCGCCCATGCGATTCGCCAGGTCGCAGGCCTCTACCACCTGGCTGCAACGGGTGAAACCACCTGGAACTGGTACGCAAAACACGTTCTGGTCCAGGCAAAACGGGCACGACCAGCTATTAAAATAATAGCAAATGAAGTGAAGGCCGTGGCCAGCAGTGCTTTCCCGACGGCCGCAACGCGCCCGCTCAACTCCCGACTCAACAGCGCCAGGCTGCAACTGACCTTTGGCTTGAGTCTGCCGCCCTGGCAGCAGGGCGTGGACCGCATGCTGGCGGAGGTGTTGGCATAAAATATGTTGGTCATTGATGCCTTTTTTTGATGCTCAACAGGAAACTCCATGCGCACCACACTGACGCTCGATGACGAATTGCTGGCGTAGGCGCAGCAAATCAGTGGCTTGACCGAAAGAGGCCAATTGATCCGCGAGGCCTGACTGGCGCCGGAGGATGGGCAGCTGCGGATGCAGCCGCTTTGGAGCGGGAAGGTGGCTCGCGAAAATCTGCGTGCGCGCGCGGAAGTCCTGAGCCTGCTGCAGGCGATTCCAGCCAGCCCGGTGGCCACGGCCGCGGAAGTGCTGTTTTTCATGGACCAGCAGGCTTGGTTGGGGCGGGGCATTGGCTATGTCGGCGTCCCTCCGCTGAGCTCCGCCTGGTTTATATAGAAGTGATGAAAGTGAGACATTGAATTGAAGACGAACACCATGACCCAACGCAAAGGCATCATCCTTGCAGGCGGCTCCGGCACGCGGCTGCACCCGGCCACCCTGGCCATGAGCAAGCAACTGCTGCCGGTCTACGACAAGCCGATGATTTATTACCCGCTCAGCGCGCTGATGCTGGCGGGCATTCGCGACATCCTGCTCATCAGCACACCGCAGGACACGCCGCGCTTTCAGCAACTGCTGGGCGATGGAAGCCAATGGGGACTGAACCTGCAGTACGCGGTGCAGGCCAGCCCGGACGGTTTGGCGCAAGCCTTCATCATTGGCGAGAGCTTTGTCGGCAACAACCCCAGCGCGCTGGTGCTGGGCGACAACATCTTTTATGGCCATGACCTGCAAAAGCTGCTGGCAGGGGCTGATGTCCAGAGCCATGGCGCCACCGTATTTGCCTACCATGTGCATGACCCTGAGCGCTATGGCGTGGTGGCGTTCAACGCCGAGGGGCGTGCCAGCAGCATAGAGGAAAAGCCTGCCAGGCCCAAAAGCAGCTACGCCGTCACCGGCCTGTATTTCTACGACCAGCAGGTGGTGGACATTGCCAAGGCCGTCAAGCCGAGCGCGCGCGGCGAGCTGGAAATAACGGCCGTCAACCAGGCCTACCTGGAGCGCGGCGAACTGAATGTCCAGATCATGCAGCGCGGCTACGCCTGGCTGGACACCGGCACGCATGACAGCCTGCTGCAGGCCAGTCAGTTCATCGCCACACTGGAGCACCGGCAGGGACTGAAGATTGCCTGCCCGGAAGAAATCGCCTGGCGCAGCGGCAGCATCAGCAGCGAGCAGCTTGAAAAGCTGGCACATCCGCTGGCCAAGAGTGGCTATGGCGAATACCTGCTCCGCCTGCTGCAGGAGCAGCAATCAATTCCTTGAGAATGAACGCCATGAAAGTCATTCCCACCGCCATCCCTGACGTACTCATCATCGAACCCAAAGTGTTCGGCGACGAGCGCGGTTTTTTCTTTGAGAGCTTTAACAGCCTGGCCTTTTCCCAGGCAACCGGCTTGACGCACAACTTTGTGCAGGACAACCACAGCCGATCAGGCCGGGGCGTGCTGCGCGGCCTGCACTATCAGTTCAAACAGCCGCAGGGAAAGCTGGTTCGCGTGGTACGCGGCGCGGTATTTGACGTAGCGGTGGACATCCGTAAATCATCGCCCACCTTCGGGCAATGGGTGGGTGTCGAGCTGACTGAACAAAACCATCGCCAGCTTTGGGTGCCGCCAGGCTTGGCGCATGGCTTTCTGGTGACCAGCGAATCGGCAGATTTTCTGTATAAAACCACTGATTACTACGCGCCTGAACACGAGCGATGCCTGTTGTGGAACGATCCTGCCATTGGTATTGAGTGGCCGCTGGATAGCGAGCCGCAACTTTCGGCAAAAGACAAGGTTGGGCAACGCCTGGCCGATGCAGGGCTGCGTTGATGAAGCTGTGCAGCCTGGCACGGTGAGCTGCGCTTTCATTTTGCGTGTCATACATGGCGATGGCGCAGGGCGCTTGTCATTGAAAGGCTTTTCGGGGCCATCGACTCTGCCCATCACGGGAAATATTCTGGGCATTTCCCGCGCAAGCGCAGTGCATGGGCGTGGTCATGTCCCTTAAGCGTAATACGCTGTGGAATCTGGCAGGCAGCACCGTGCCGCTGGTCGCTGGTGCAGCACTGATTCCCTTCACGCTGGGTCGCTTGGGCAATGAAGCCTTCGGGGTGCTGACCCTGATCTGGGGCCTGATCGGTTATTTCAGTCTGTTTGACCTGGGCGTCGGCCGGGCGCTGACTTACCAGCTGAGTCAACTCAGTGCGGCCGGGCGAGCTGCGGAGATTGGCCCGACGCTGAGGGCGGGAATGGTACTGACCCTGGCTGCGGGCCTGCTCGGCGCGGGCGTGGTCTGGGTGCTGGCCCCCGGTCTGGCACAGCACTGGTTAAAGATCAGCCCGGCTTTGCAGCACGATTCCATGCAGGCCTTCTTGATTGCCGCACTCGGGGTTTTGCCCACGACGCTGGCCAGCGGCCTGCGCGGCGCCCTGGAAGGGCTGGACCGCTTTTCTGCCTCCAACATCAGCAGAATCGCACTGGGTCTGTGGATGTTCATGGTGCCAGCCTGGTCCG
Organism: Polaromonas sp.; assembly: GCF_012927415.1. GTDB lineage: Bacteria > Pseudomonadota > Gammaproteobacteria > Burkholderiales > Burkholderiaceae_C > Polaromonas. The sequence goes on from NZ_JABBPF010000010.1 coordinate 18,371, forward strand.
TCTACATTCATGGACCGGATTTATGGGTGATCACGTTCTATCTTGTGTTGGGGCGGTGTCTGGTGGTGCTTGGCATGGGCTTGCAACTGCGCAGTGAACTGTTTTCAAAAGGCGCTGTTCTGGAAAAACGGCACCTCGGTGGCTTGTGGAATTACGGTTTCTGGATAACGGTGACTGGCGTCGTCGGCCCGCTGATGGTGTACGGGGACCGGTTTTTTGTCAGCGCGGCGGTGGGCGCCGAACAGTTGCCCCTGTATGCCATTCCACAGGAAGGTTTGCTGCGGCTATTGCTGATCCCGATGGCATTGACCGGAGCCTTGCTGCCGCGCCTGGCTGCCATGGGGCAGCAGGAAGCTGCAAGCTCTTATCGCCAGAGTTACAGGCGGGTGATGCTGTCGATGTTGGGTGTCTGCCTGCTGGCAGCCGCGCTGGCCTATCCGGTGCTGGCGGTCTGGCTCTCTGCCGAATTTGCGCGAGCGGCGCTGCCGGTGGTGCTGGTCCTGTGTGCTGGCGTCTGGATCAATTCGATGGCCTTGCTCCCCTACACACTTTTGCATGCCAGGGGAAACCCCAGGCTGACGGCGATTTTTCACCTGTTTGAATTATTGTTCTACTTTTTTCTGCTCTGGTTTTTGTCCTCATGGTTGGGCTTGCTCGGGGCTGCGCTGGCTTGGGCGGCGCGCGTGCTGCTTGACCTGGTGCTCTTGCGCCTGGCTGCAAGACGCCTTTACGGTGTTTGAAACAGGCCGATGAAAACCCTCCGCACAAGCCCGCTGGACGAGTCTTGGCCCCTGCAGGATCTGGAGCCGGTTTCTGCTTGCCCGTATTGCGGCGGAATCGACCAGACCCTGGTTTATCAAAACGTCCAGGATTGGACTTTTGGCTCGGCTCCCGGGCGCTGGCGTTACTGGAACTGCCGGCATTGCGCCGCACTTTTTCTGGATCCCAGGCCAACGGCCGGGTCAATCGGCAGGGCCTATGGTGGTTATTACACGCACGGCCCGGCGCGACCGGCGAGTCTTCTCAATACACTTAAACAGCGCTTGCGCAATGAGTACTGGTCTTATCGGTTCGGAAGGTCTGTCAGTCCGCGCCTGGGAATGCCGCGCTGGGCGGGCCCGGTTTTCGGGTTGCTCAAACCGTGGATTACCGAACCGTTTGGACTGCGGCAATTGGCAGAGTTGCCAAAGGGCTTGCTGATTGACGTGGGATGCGGCAATGGGGATACCCTGAAGTTGGCCAGCCAACTGGGCTGGCAGTCGCTCGGCATTGAACTGGACCCTTCCGCAGTTCAGGCTGCTCAGGCGCAGGGACTGAATGTGATTCAGGGCGGCTACGAGGCGCTGTCAGCCCATCAGGAACGGGCCGATTGCCTGATTTGCTCTCACGTTCTTGAGCATGTGCACCAGCCCTTGCGGCTTTTGCGCTTGTTGCTTGCGGCGCTCAAGCCCGATGGGGTGTTGCTGCTCTCAGCACCCAATGCATCGAGTTATTTGCGCGATCAATACGGTGAGAACTGGCGTGGCCTGGAAGCACCCCGGCATCTGGCCATCCCCGATGCCGCATGGCTAATGGACTGGCTTCGGTCTGAAGGCTTTCAATGCAGCCAGTTTCCGTCCAGCGATGTTGTCGCGATGACTGAATCAGAGCGCATCAAACGCAGGTCGCGTGACACGCTGCCCTCTGATGTTGCGGTGGGGAAAAGGGCGATGCGAAGAAAAGCCAGGGTGAACCTGGGCAAGCAGGATATTGTTCAAGTCGTCTGCACCAGGGCCAAGGCATGAGTACTTTTTCGGGTTGCGTCAATTGGATTCTGGCTACCGTTACCGGCGGGCCGTTTTTTGCGCCCCAGCGTCCGCCTCAGCAAAAGGCCTGGCGATTCAAACATAAAGCCGGGCGCGCAAGATGAGGCATGTGGAAATCGTGGTGCTCAACTGGAATGGCTGGCAAGACACGCTCTGCTGTATCGCCTCCCTGCAGCGCCTGGACTATCCCGACTTCCATTTGCTGGTGGTCGATAATGCGTCGACTGACGGGTCGGTTGAGCAGATAAAAAAGGCAATGCCGTCGGTCGAGTTGTTGCAAACCGGGGCCAATCTGGGCTTTGGTGGCGGGTGCAACGCCGGTATTGAACTCGCCTTGGCCCGTGGCGCAGATTATGTATGGCTGGTCAATAGTGATGCCACAGTCGACTGCCGCTCGCTTTCGGCGCTGGTTCGGGTGGCAGATGAAAACCTTGCGCTGGCTTCGGTCGGATCAGTCGTTTATGAGGCGGACCAGCGTGACAAAATTCAGTTGTGGGGTGGTGGCAGAATAAACCTCTGGACTGGCCACTCACGCCATCAGCTGTCTCCGGGAGTGCCCGATTTCATCTCGGGGGCGTCGCTGTTGTTGCGCCGTACTGCGCTTGAAGAAGTAGGTTTGTTCGATCAGATGGCTTTTTTCATGTACTGGGAGGACTCCGACTTGGCTTTGCGCCTGCGCAAGGCCGGTTGGCAACTAGCCGTAGCAGATGATTCCCGAATAATGCATAAACAATCAGCCAGCCTGGGCAAGGGCAGTTCCCTGCTTGACCAGTACTTCACCCAGTCCGGTGTGCGCTTTCTGCGGCGGCACGCCCCCATTCCATTCATTCCGATTTCTCTCATGCTGCTCAGGATGCTGGCCAAGCGGCTGGCGATTGGCGATATGGGCCGGGTCCGGGCTGTGCTCAAAGGATTTCTGGCCGCATGACTGAAGCAGTGCCGGTCTCCGTGGTCATGCCTTGCTACCGCTGCGCGCAGACCGTGGAGCGCGCCGTGGCGTCTGTGGCCGCGCAGACGGTTAGGCCCATGGAATTGATTCTTGTGGATGACGGCAACGCAGACGAAACCCGCTCGGTGCTCGCTGCGCTGCGCGACCGCCATTCTCCGGGCTGGATCAAACTGGTGTTGCTTGAGCAAAACGTGGGCGCCGCAAGTGCGCGCAACGCTGGCTGGGAGGCGGCATCAGGACAATTCATCGCATTTCTGGACGCAGATGACTCCTGGCATCCGCGCAAGATTGAGCTGCAATACCGCTTCATGCTCGCCCAGCCTGATATCGTGATGTCCGGTCATGGCCACGCGCAGGTCGAGGGCACTCCGACACTGGCGCGGCTGGGTGAGCCGGTGTTTTATCACTTGCCTGCCTTCTACGTGCTGTTGAAGAATCCGTTTATAACGCCGTCTTTCATGGTGCGCAGCGATTTGGCATTTCGTTTTCTTCCTGGCCGGCGTCATATGGAAGACCATTTATTTTTGATGCGCGTGACGACGGCTGGCCTGCGCATCGCCAAGACAAAATTGCCGCTGGCGTTTATTTACAAGAATATTTTCGGCGATGCCGGCTTGAGTGCGGATCTTTGGGTCATGCAGCATAGTGAGCTGGAAAATTATGAAATTCTCTGCCGCGAGGGACGTATTTCCCAAGGGATGATTCATTTTTTCAGGGTTTACTCGTGGATCAAGTTTTCCCGCCGCGTTTTAATTGTCAGACTCCGCCGCTTGCTTGCTGGTAAAACCGGCTCGAGATAATTGCAGGACGACCAGATGCGGGCGGTTGCCGAGTAAAAACAAGCTGCTATTTACAATCATCTCCGACCATTGCAACCATGACCCGCGCCGCAGTATCCCTATCCATAGTCAGTCACGGCCAGGCAGCGCTTGTCCAGTCACTACTGAACGATCTTCAGGCGCATTGCGGTGCAACGTCCCTGGAAGTGTTGTTGACAGTGAACATACCCGAAGACTTGCCGGCCTCTCTGGCGCAGCTTAACTTCCCTGTGACGGTCATCCATAACGCCTCACCGCTTGGTTTTGGTGAAAATCACAATCGTGCATTTCGGCAGGCGCAGGCCGGGTTCTTTTGTATCATCAACCCCGATGTGCGGATGGATTCAGACGTGTTTCCGGTTCTTCTGGCAAGCCTGAATGCTTCGTCTGTAGGTGTGGCGGCACCACTGGTGGTCACTGGCGGGGGCATGATTGAAGACAGCGCGCGTCGCTTTCCGACACCGCTCAAGATACTCTGCAAGGTATTTGGACGCTGCGCGGGCGGGGATTACCTCATTGGTCTCGCGCCGATTTACCCCGACTGGGTGGGCGGTATGTTCATGCTGTTTCGCAGGGATGTTTATCGGCAAATGGGCGGATTCAACGAGAAGTTCTTTTTGTATTACGAAGATGTCGACCTCTGTGCCCGAATCTGGCTTAAAGGCATGCGCGTTGCCCTCATTCCCCAGGCAAGGGTTATGCATGAAGCGAGGCGTAGCAGTCATGAAAACGCCACTTATCTGCAAGTGCATATCCGCAGCATGATGCAGTTTTTTCTTTCGGCAACCTTTTGTAAAGTCATGTATTTGCGCCTGGTGCGCTCACTCAGTCCGGTCCGTGAGACGCTTTGACGCCAATTGATTTATCTGCCGGCCCGGTGCTGGTGACTGGCGCCAACGGCTTCGTCGGGCGGGCGCTGGTCCGGAGCCTGACTGCCAATGGCCGTGCCGTCACGGGGGTTGCGCGCAGTGGCGGGAAGGGCTCGTGTGCTGGCCTGGTGAGCGTTCAGCGTTACGAAGATGCAGTGCCGCTCATGGCCGGCCATGCCTGCATGGTCCACCTGGCGGCGCGGGTCCACGTCATGAGCGACGCGGCGCAAGATCCGCTGTCCGCATTTCGCGCTGCCAACGTCATACTGGCAAAGCAGCTGGCGCGTCACGCCGCCGCTGCCGGTATCAAGCGTTTTGTCTTCATCAGTTCCATCAAGGTCAATGGCGAGGTAACCCTGCCCGGGCAATCCTTTGATGAAAATCATGCCCTGGCACCGCAAGACCCTTATGGCGTTTCCAAAATGGAGGCGGAACGGGGCTTGCGGGAGATTGCCCGCGAAACCGGGATGGAACTGGTCATTATTCGGCCTCCCCTGGTCTACGGCCCCGGCGTGCGTGCCAATTTTTCGGCCTTGCTACGGGCGGTCGCGCATGGTGTGCCCCTGCCGCTGGGTGCCGTCAACAACCGGCGCAGTCTGGTGGCACTGGACAATCTGCTCGATTTCATCGTGACCTGCATCGGCCACCCGGCTGCGGCCAACCAGACATTTATGGTCAGCGATGGCGAAGACTTGTCCACACCCGAGCTGATTCGGCGCATGGCCCGCGCCTTAGGCAAGCCGGCCCGGCTGGTTCCGGTTCCGCCGGGGTGGTTGCGTGTCGCGGCGCTGCTGCTGGGCAAACAGGACGTCTTGCTACGGCTGTGCGGCAATTTGCAGCTGGATATAAAAAAAGCCCGTGATGTGCTGGGCTGGCAACCGCCTATCACGGTGGATGAAGGTTTGCGGCTCACGGTGGCTGGCAACCGGCCATGACCAAACGTTTCTTCGATATTATTTTGACCGCCATGGCTGGCGTCATTTTTTTGTTGCCGCTGCTGCTGACGGCGCTGCTCGTGAAACTCACCTCGCGCGGGCCGGTGCTGTATTGGTCCGAACGGGTAGGGCGGCAAAATCGTATTTTCAAAATGCCGAAATTTCGCAGCATGCAGGTCGGCACGCCGGCCCTGGCGACGCATTTACTCAATAACCCGGAGGCCTGGCTGACGCCGGTCGGTAATTTTCTGCGTAAAAGCAGCCTCGATGAGTTGCCCCAGTTGTGGAGTATTCTTTGCGGCGACATGAGTTTTGTCGGGCCGCGCCCCGCATTATTCAATCAGCATGACCTTATCGCATTGCGCACCCAATATGGCGTGGATAAGCTGGTGCCTGGTTTGACGGGCTGGGCCCAGGTCAACGGGCGCGATGAGTTGCCCATTCCACAAAAAGTCGCCCTGGATGTGGAGTATCTGCGGTGCCGCTCGTTCCGGCTCGACATGAAAATAATATTTATGACCGCCATCAAGGTGGCCAGGCGCGAAAGCGTGACGCATTGAGCTTACCAAGGATAAGGATTCATCGGTCTGCGGATATAGTATGAAGCTTTCCGGGTAAATTCATCAAGGAGTATTCATGAGTAATTTGATCGATATCCAGAGCCAGATTGAAAAACTGCAAAAGCAGGCCAGCGAAATCAAGACGCGCGAATTTGACAAGACGGTGCAGGAAATCGTCGTGAAAATGCAGGCTTTTGGTATTACCGCCCGGGATCTCGATCTGGGCAAGCGCCGCGGTGCAAAAGGCAAGACCAAAGCGGCGCTGCCGGGCAAGCGTACGCCCGCTGCCGCAAAAAAGACGGGCAGTCCGGTCGCCGCCAAATTTCGCGGTCCCCAGGGTGAAACCTGGAGCGGCCGCGGTTTGATGCCGCGCTGGCTTTCCGCACTCGTCGCGCAAGGGCAGGCCAAGGAAAACTTTGCCATTAAAGACTGAGGGTTGCCAGGCACAACCTTGATGCAGGAAACAATACTCGGCTGGCCCCGCGCGCTCAAACATTTGGTGGTGTTGGCGCTGGATGTACTGTTGTGCCTGTTTGCCACCTGGCTGGCTTTCAGCCTGCGGCTGGACACGCTCAATTGGCCTGACGGCGCGCAGTGGTGGGTGTATGCGTTGACGCCGGTTCTGGCTGTGCCGGTGTTTATCCGCTTCGGGCTTTACCGCGCCATTTTCAGGTACACCGGCCAGGCCGCCCTGGTCGCCACGGCCAAGGCCGTGGCGGTATACGCTGCGGTGCTGCTGGCGCTTCTCCTGTGGATGCGCTGGCCCAATGTTCCGCGTACCCTTGGGGTGTTGCAGCCGCTGATATTTTTGCTGCTGGTCGGCGCCAGCCGGGCGATGGCCCGATTCTGGTTAACCGGGTGGGACGAGCGCCGTGAAGCACAGGGCCGCCTCCTTATCTTCGGGGCCGGCACGGCGGGGGTGCAAACAGCGGCCGCGCTGGGGGTTTCCAGCCAGTTCAAGTTGCTGGGTTTCGTCGATGACGACGCTGGCAAGGTGGGCCGCAGCGTCAACGGGGTGCTGGTGTATTCGCCGGCCGCCGTGGCCGACCTGGTGAGCCGCGAGGGTGTGACCGATATTTTGCTGGCCCTGCCCAGCGCCACCCGTGAGCGGCGCAACAGCATCATCGAAAGCCTGCACCGTTTGCCGGTTCATATCCGCACGCTGCCGGGCCTGGCTGATCTGGCCAGTGGCCGGGTGACGGTTCAGGATTTCAAGGAACTCGATATCGAGGACTTGCTGGGGCGCGACCCGGTGCCACCCGATGCGGCCCTGCTGGCGCGCAATCTGGTCGGCAAGGTGGTGCTGGTGACCGGCGGCGGCGGCAGCATTGGCAGCGAGTTGTGCCGGCAGATTTTGCTCGAGCGGCCGCGCTGCCTGCTGCTGCTCGACCACAGCGAGTTTGCGCTCTACAGCATTCATCAGGAGTTGCAGGGCTTGTGCGCCGCCATGGGTTTGAAAGTGGAACTGGTGCCCTTGCTGGGCTCGGTGACCAACCCGCTGCGGCTGCAGGAAATCTGCCTCGCCTACCGACCCGATACCGTCTATCACGCGGCGGCCTACAAGCATGTGCCGATGGTCGAGGCCAATCCGGCCGAGGGCATTGTCAACAATGTGTTTGGCACGCTCAATATGGCGCGCGCGGCGCAGGCCAGCGGCGTTGCGCATTTTGTGCTGGTGTCGACCGACAAGGCAGTCCGTCCCACCAACATCATGGGCGCCAGCAAACGCATGGCCGAGCTGGTTCTGCAGGCGCTGGCCGCGCAGGCGGCGCCGTCGGCGGGTCAGGCAGCGGGCGTGTGCTTCAGCATGGTCAGGTTTGGCAATGTGCTGGGCTCCAGCGGCAGCGTGGTGCCGCTGTTCCGCCGCCAATTGGCAAGCGGCGGCCCGCTGACGGTCACGCACCCCGAAGTCACCCGCTATTTCATGACGCTGTCGGAAGCCGCCCAACTGGTGCTGCAGGCGGGGGCCATGGGCACGGGCGGTGATGTGTTTGTGCTCGACATGGGCAAGCCCGTCAAAATTCTTGATCTTGCCCGCCGCATGGTCGAGTTGTCGGGCATGAAGGTGCGTGATGCGGCGCAGCCCGATGGCGATATTGAAATCGCCCTCACCGGGTTGCGGCCGGGCGAAAAGCTCTACGAGGAACTGCTGATTGGCGAGAATCCGGCCCCTACCGTTCACTCGCGCATCATGAAGGCGCATGAAGACCACCTGGACTGGCCGACGCTTGAAAAGCATCTTGAGGCCCTGCACCAAGCGGCGGAGCGGGGGGACGTCAGGCTCATCAAGGCGGTGCTGAAAGCCTGCGTTGACGGTTACGGCCAACGGCCTCCGGCGGCAAGCGTGCCGATCAGGTCGTGAATCAGCGGAAAGCCGCCAGGATGCGGCACAATTTGAAGTCCAACGCGATTTTATAACTATCTGCTACCGGCCGACATGACCCACCCAACCTTTCCCGACCCCGACCTGTCCCATATCGGCCCGCGCGACCAGGCCGAAATCCTCGCGCAGGCGCTGCCCTACATCCGCAAGTTCCATGGCAAGACGCTGGTGATCAAATATGGCGGCAACGCCATGACTGATCCGGCCCTGCAGGCCGACTTTGCCGAAGATGTAGTGCTGCTCAAACTGGTCGGAATGAACCCCGTGGTGGTGCATGGCGGCGGCCCGCAGATCGAGGCGGCGCTGAATCGGCTGGGCAAAAAGGGCCATTTCATCCAGGGCATGCGCGTCACCGACGAGGAAACCATGGAAGTGGTCGAGTGGGTGCTGGCCGGGCAGGTGCAGCAGGACATCGTGGGCCTGATAAACCAGGCCGGCGGCAAGGCGGTCGGCCTGACCGGACGCGACGGCGGTCTGATCCGTGCGAAAAAGCTCAAGATGCAGGACAAGGACGACCCCGACGCCGAGCATGACCTGGGCTTTGTCGGTGACATCGTCAGCATCGACCCCAGCGTGGTCAAGGCGCTGCAGGACGACGCCTTTATTCCGGTGATCAGCCCGATTGGTTTTGGCGAGGAAAACGAAAGCTACAACATCAATGCCGACGTGGTTGCCGGCAAACTCGCCACGGTGCTGAAAGCGGAAAAGCTGGTGCTGCTGACCAATATCCCGGGTGTACTGAACAAGGCCGGCGAGCTGCTGACCGACCTGACGGCGCGCGAGATCGACGCCTTGTTCGCCGACGGCACGATTTCGGGTGGCATGCTGCCCAAAATTGAAGGCGCGCTGGATGCCGCCAAAAGCGGTGTGAACGCGGTTCACATCATCGACGGCCGCGTGCCGCATGCCATGCTGCTGGAAATTTTGACCGACAAGGCCTACGGAACGATGATCCGCTCGCATTAGGCGGTTTGCGACCGCGGTGCTGCCGAAAAAGCTCGGGGTTTGAGCTAATTAGACCGCAGGTCCATTATCTTCGGTTATTGTTTGCTATAACAAATATAGCAAATGCGGCGCAGCCGGGCCGGGCCCCGATCGCCGCTGCGGCGGGTTCGAGTGCGGGCGGGCCGGTGTTTTGCCTTTTGTCATGGATGAAAACCCCATGTGCCGCTAGCCAGCGCTGCCATCTTGCTGTGAGAGAATCATTTGCAACATTCCTCGTTTTTTTGAAACATTTTTCATCTTTGAGGGCTGCAACCTATGTCTGACCTGGTGTCCGAACCCGAACTGAGCCTGCCGTTCCCGTCAGTCGCCGAGGAGCCTGCGGCGCGCAAGCGTCCCAAGCCGGGCGAACGCCGGATCCAGATCCTGCAGGCCCTGGCCGCCATGCTGGAGCAGCCGGGTGCCGAACGCATCACGACCTCGGCGCTGGCTGCGCGGCTCGGCGTGAGCGAGGCGGCGCTGTATCGGCATTTCGCCAGCAAGGCGCAGATGTTTGAAGGTCTGATCGAGTTCATCGAGCAAAGCGTTTTCATGCTGGTCAACCAGCTCGCCGAGCGTGAGTCCGATCCGGCAGCGCGCAGCCGCAAGCTGGTCGTCATGATGCTGCAATTCGGTGAAAGAAACCCCGGTATGGCGCGCGTGATGGTCGGTGATGCGCTGGTGTTTGAAAATGACCGGCTGCAAGAGCGCATGAACCAGTTTTTCGACAAGCTTGAATCGAGCTTCAAGCAGAACCTGCGCGATGCCGCGGCGGCTGCCGGCCAGGCCACGCCGATGGTCGATGCGCAGGTCCGGGCTTCAGTGATCGTGGCCTTCATGGTCGGCCGCTTGCAGCGTTTTGCCCGGTCCGGTTTCAGGCGCCTGCCGTCCGAGCATCTTGAAGCCAGCCTGGCCATCATTCTGGCCTGAGGGAGAGTCCGCAGCGGGCGCTGGCTGCTGCCGTCACTCCGGCAAAGAGACGCCGACTTTCTTGCCCGCAGCAACAATCTCCTGCCAGGTCAGGGCGTCGACCGTGATGCCCTCGCTCTGGCGCTGCAGGCGGCAGGCGCGCTCCGGCTCGCCGGCAATCTGCACCGCGTCAAAGCCCGGGGCGACCGGACCGGCCTTGAGCCAGTCGACGAAGGCCAGCGCTTCCTGTTCGAAGGCGGTTTGCGAGCCGATCCTGGCTGGGTCGATCACGATGCTCAGCATGCCGTTGACGATGGCGCGCACGGCCGGGTCGGTCGGCTGGTGCCAGGTGCCGCTGCCGGTCAGGGCGCCGCCCAGCAGTTCGCAAGCCACGGCCAGGCCGTATCCCTTGTGTTCGCCAAAGGCCAGCAGGGCGCCAAACAGTCCCTTGCTTTGCGGCACCACGACCACGCCGGGGTCGGTGGTTGGCAGACCGTCTTCGTCAATCAGTGTGCCGGGCGCCACGCGCCGCCCTTCGTTGTGCGCGACCCGCATCTTGCCTTGTGCGACGCGGCTGGTGGCGAAGTCCAGCACGAAAGGTTCGCGGCCTTTCAGCGGCACGCCGATGCAGCAGGGGTTTGTGCCGTAACGCCCGTCGGCGCCGCCAAAAGGCGCCACCACCGGGCGCGACAGAACATTGACAAAATGCAGCGACACCAGCCCCTGCGCCACCGCCATCTCGGCAAAGTGGCCGATGCGGCCCAGGTGGTGCGAGTCGGCCAGCGACATGATGCAGCTGCCATGGGTTTTGGCGCGGGCGATGGCAAGGTCCATGGCCTGCTCGCCGACGATCTGGCCATAACCGCGCTGGCCGTTCAGGGTGAGCAAAGAGCCGGTATCGAGCACGATCCGCACGTTCGCGTTGGGCTTGAGGCCGCCTTCAAGAACAGCGTCGACATAGCGCGGCAGCATGCCGACACCGTGTGAGTCATGGCCGCTCAGGTTGGCCATGACCAGGTTGGCGGCGACTTTCCCGGCTTCTTCCCCGGTGCTGCCGCATGCTATTAAAACAGTAGCGCATTGAGACCGTAGTTCCTGGACGTGAATGGTTTTTTGCATAAAATATCAGGTTTTTACATGACGGCGCCGACTTGCCAGGGCACAAACTCGTTTTGCCCGTAACCGTGTCGTTCGCTCTTGCTCTGCGCGCCGGAAGCGGTAGCCAGCACCATGTCGAAAATTCGCTGCCCCATCTGCTGGATGGAGACCGTACCGTCGATGATTTCGCCGCAGTTGATGTCCATGTCCTCTTCCTGGCGCTGCCACAGTGCAGAGTTGGTGGCAAGTTTCAGTGAAGGCGAGGGCGCGCAGCCGTAGGCAGAACCGCGGCCGGTGGTAAAGCAGATCAGGTTGGCGCTGCCCGCCACCTGGCCGGTGGCGCTCACCGGGTCGTAGCCGGGAGTGTCCATGAAGACAAAGCCGTGTTCGCTGACCGGTTCGGCATACTCATAGACCGCCTGCAGATTCGTCGTTCCGCCCTTGGCGACCGCGCCCAGCGATTTTTCAAGAATGGTGGTGAGACCGCCGGCCTTGTTGCCGGGCGATGGGTTGTTGTTCATTTCGCCGTTGTTGACCTCGGTGTAATGCTCCCACCACCTGATGCGGGCAAGCAGTTTTTCCGCCACCGCCGGCCGCACGGCGCGGCGCGTCAGCAAATGCTCGGCGCCATAGATCTCGGGGGTTTCGCTCAAAATGGCGGTGCCGCCGTGCGCCACCAGCAGATCAACGGCGGCGCCCAGCGCCGGGTTGGCGCTGATGCCCGAGTAGCCGTCCGAGCCGCCGCATTGCAGGCCGATGGTGATGTGCGAAGCACTGCAGGGCTCGCGCCTGACGGCATTGGCGCGCGGCAGCATCTCCCGGAGCAGTGCAATACCCTTGTCTACCGTCCGGCGCGTGCCGCCGATGTCCTGGATATTGAAGACGCGAAAATTCTCGCCTTCGCGCAAGGCGCTGTGCGCCAGCCAGGCGTTGATCTGGTTGGCCTCGCAGCCCAGCCCGACAACCAGCACGCCGGCGAAATTGGCGTGGGTGGCGTAGCCCGCGAGCGTGCGCTGCAGGATTTGCAGGCCCAGGCCCTCGCTGTCCATGCCGCAACCCGTGCCGTGTGTCAGCGCCACGACGCCGTCGATGTTGGGAAAGTGCTGCAGCGCAGAAGGATTGTTCTGCCTCGAAAAATGATCCGCAATGGCGCGTGCTGCAGTGGCTGAGCAGTTGACGCTGGACAAAATGCCGATGTAGTTGCGCGTGGCCACCCGGCCATCGGCCCGTTTGATACCCATGAAGGTTGCTTCTCGCCGTATTGACGCCGGCTTCAGGTCAGCGCCAAAAGCATAGTCACGCGCAAAGTCGCCCTTGTCGGGGCCCATGTTCAGGTTGTGGGTGTGCACATGCTCGCCCGGCGCAATCGCCTGGCTGGCAAAACCGATGATCTGGTTGTAGCGGCGAACCGGCTCGCCGGCCGCCAGTGCGTGCGTCGCCACCTTGTGTCCCGGCGGGATAAGGCCCCTGACGGTGATGTTTTCGACGAGAGTGCCGCCCACCAGCTGGGCGCGTGCGATCAGGACATCGTCGGCGGGATGAAGGCGGATAAAGGGCGTCATGGAGGGCGTCATCGATTGAATTCCGGTTGCTTTTTGGCCTTGCGCCAGCTCACGCTGAAGCGCGTGTGCGAGTTGTCCATGTGCTGATGCATGGCCAGGCGGGCGGAGCTGGCGTCGTGGCTGCGCACGGCTTCCAGAATGGCTTCGTGCTCGACGATGGCGGCGCGCCATGACTCCACCGTTTCGAAATAACCGCCCAGCCGCACGAAAATTGGACCGCGCCGAGAGTCCCAGAAACGCTGCACGGTTTCAAGAAGAACGACGTTGGCGCAGGAGTCGGCCAGAGCGGTATGAAATGCGCGGTCGCCTTCAAGCGGCAGCACACTGCGGTCGGCGTCGCTTTTCATCGAAGCCTGGGCTTTGCTCATGGCGGCAATATGTTTGCGCCCGGCCTGGGTTGCGGCCATGGCAGCGATTTCGCCTTCCACGAGCCGGCGCGCCCGGATCAGCTCCAGCGGCCCCCATTCATCGGCTGGAATCTGTGGTCGACGGGTTGAGCCGCCCTGGCCAGCGCCCGCCGTGCGGTCCAGCACATAGACGCCCGAGCCGGTGCGGACCTCGACCCAGCCCTCCACTTCCATGGCGATCAGTGCTTCACGCACCGAGGGCCGGCTCACGCCGAGCTGACGCGCGAGGTCCCGCTCCGCGGGCAAGCGGGAACCCGCCACGAACTCGCCGGCCGTGATCAGCGCGCGCAGCTGGCTGGCAATCTGGCGGTAGAGGCGTTGTGGTTCGACGGTTTGCAGGGGCATGAGGGCGATAAGGGAATACGCGGGGCGGCTTAAGGGTTAGCCAGAATTGGACAAGTGGTAAGACCAATTGATAATCCCATGAAAGGCGTTCGGCAACATCGGGCAAAACCCTGTAGGAGCATTCATGAGACTTGAAGGAAAAACTGCGCTGGTCACAGCGGCCGGTCAGGGCATAGGGCGCGCCAGCGCCCTGGCGCTCGCGGCAGAAGGCGCGCGGGTCTGGGCGACTGACGTCCACGCCGCGCTGCTGGAATGTT
>NZ_JABBPF010000062.1 GCF_012927415.1 Polaromonas sp.
GGCCACATCGCGGTCAACCGCGGTGTTGATCTGGTGGCTCACCACCACAAAAAAAGTGATGGATGCCAGGCCCAGACTGAGCAGCAGCAAATTGAGCGCTGCGGCGAGCGGCCTGGACCACAGGTAGCGCCAGGAAATTGCTATTATTTTCATAGCTGCTTATGACCGAATTCCATGGACGTGAAGCTGTTTTTGCCATTTTTTTGGTAAAAATGCCCGGCCACGCGCCTGTCGTGCGTCGCAATGACCAGGGTGGCGCCATCGCGCTGCGATGCCGTTTCAAGCAACGCCAGCGACGCCGTCGCAGCGGCGTCATCCAGACTGGCTGTCGGTTCGTCCGCCAGAATTACCCTGGGCTGCAGCAGCACGGCCCGCGCCAGCGCCACGCGCAGCGCTTGCCCGCCCGACAGTTGCGCCGGCTTGCGCGGCGCCAGCTCCTGCACGCCGAGCGCCGACAACGCGGCCATGATGCGCTGCCGGTCCTGCGCCTGCCCCGCAGCCCACTGCGCCATCGCCAGGTTGTCATGCACGCTCATCGCCGCGCTCAGATGCAACTTCTGCGGCAAAAAACCCACGGTTCTGGCGCGCCATGCATCCAGCGCGAGCTTTTTCAGGCTCGTGCGGCCCGCCCCCAGGGACTGCCCGGCCACGTCAAGCTGGCCGGTCGTCGGCGCCACCAGTCCGGCCGCGAGCGCCAGCCAGGTCGACTTTCCTGCGCCCGAAGGGCCGCCCAGCAGCAGTACACCGCCTTGCAGCACATCGACATCGGGGAATGCCAGCGTCGGCCCCTTGGGGTAGCTGTAAGAGAGCTGCCGGGTGAGAATCACGGCCCTGTTTCGGCTGAAGTGGTGGCGCAGTCCGCGCAGACGCCGCGCACCGCAAATTCCATGCTCAGGCCCTGGTAACCCAGCGCCTTGAGCGCTTCCAGCGCCGACTGGGCGGCGCGCTCCAGATCGTGTCCATTGACCTGCAGCGCGCCGGAAAACGCGCCAGTCAGGGGACTGTCGCGGTGGCAGCTCTGGCATTCAAAGTGCGGCATGGCATGCACGCTGGCGGGCATGGCCTGGTAGCGGCGCACCCGCTTGACATCCACCCGGCACAGCAGCAGGCCGACTTGCGTCAGGCGGTCAATCAGGCGGTAGAGCGTCACCCGGTCCAGCGCCGACGGCCCCTCGCCGCTGAGCGCTGCCTGCAACTGGGAATGGGTGTAGCTGGTATCAGGATGGGCCAGCAACCACCCCAAAACCAGGCGCGCTGCCACCGTGCGCCTCAGTCCATGGGCCGAAAGCAGCGCATCGATGGGATCAATGGCGGCGGATTCAGGAGCGGGAAATGATGCCATGGCTTGACCTTCAATAATGCAATTCAGTTGCATTACACTATACCGCAATCAGGTTGCATTATTACCGCAACATGCGGCTCCCCAGCCTTCATTTTGGAAAAAACATGACTCCAGACATCGTCCCATCACCCCGCCCCGCCAGTCCTGGCGCCACCAGCGTTCTGGCCTGGCCCGCCTGGCTCAGGGTGCTGGCGGTGTTGCCCGCCGTGGCGCTGCTCTGGCTGGCGGTGGTCTGGGCCCGGCTGGAGGTCGCCCCCGGGTAGCGGCCGGTCCGGTGGTGACGCTGCGCGACCTGACGGTGAGCTACCGCCGGCACCCGGCCCTGCACCACATCAGCGGGAACTTCGCGCCCGGCTCGCTCACCGCCGTGGCGGGGCCCAATGGCTCTGGCAAAAGTACGCTGCTTAAAAGCATCGTCGGCCTGCTGCCGATCGAAGGCGGCCGATCGGGTGGCGCGCTGAAGGTGGTGCCAAGGCGCGAACGCATCGCCTACCTGCCGCAAGTGACCGACATCGACCGCAGCTTTCCGATTGATGTGCGCGACTGCGTGCTGCTCGGCTGTTGGGGTGCGGCCGGGGCCTGGGGCGCCGTCAGCCGCGCCATGCTCGCCAGCGTGGATGCGGCACTGCACACGGTGGACCTGGAAGGCTTTGAGCGGCGCAGCGTCGGCAGCCTGTCCAGCGGACAGCTGCAGCGCGTCATGTTTGCCCGCATGCTGGTACAGGACGCCGAGCTGATTTTGCTGGACGAGCCTTTCAACGCCGTCGATGCCAAGACCACCGCCACACTTCTGGCGCTGGTACAGCTGTGGCACAGGCAGCAACGCACGGTGATTGCCGTGCTGCACGACGATGCACTGGTGCGCCAGTACTTTCCCGCCACCTTGCTGCTGGCCCGCGAGCTGGTGGGCTGGGGCGCTACCACCGCGGTACTGACCGAGGCCAACCTGCAGCGCGCCCGCGCCATGGCCGAGGCCTGGGATGAAGACTCCGAACTGTGCGGCATCGGCGCGCCGGCCACGCAAAAAGTGGCGGCGTGATGGCGCTCTCAACCTGGCTTTGGGACACGGCATTTGCGCCTTTCGCCGAATTCGCCTTCATGCGCCGGGCGCTCGTCGCCACGCTGGCGCTGTCGCTCAGTGCCGCGCCGCTCGGCGTATTTTTGACGCTGCGCCGCATGAGCCTGCTCGGCGATGCGCTCAGTCATGCGGTGCTGCCAGGCGTGGCGATCGGTTTCATGCTGAGCGGCCTTTCACTTACCGCGATGGCTCTGGGCGGCGTGGTGGCGGGCATGCTGGTGGCGGCGGTGGCCGGGCTGGTCACCCGCTTCACGCTGCTGAAGGAAGACGCCAGTCTGGCCGCCATTTACCTGGTGGCGCTGGCGCTAGGCGTGACACTGATCTCCGGCCACGGCACCCAGCTGGACCTGCTGCACATCCTGTTTGGCAGCGCGCTGGGCGTGGACAGGCAAGGCTTGCTGATGGTCGCCGGCGTGTCCAGCATCAGCGTGCTGCTGCTGGCCGCGATGTACCGGGGACTGGTGCTGGAAAGCTTTGACCCGGTGTTCCTGGGCGCTGCCGGACGGCGCGGCTGGGTGTGGCAGCAGGGCTTCTTGATGCTGGTCGTCATCAATCTGGTCGCGGGCTTTCAGACTCTGGGCACCTTGATGGCGGTCGGGCTGATGATGCTGCCCGCCGTGTCGAGCCGGCTGTGGCACGACACGCTGGCGGCGCAACTGGTCAACGCCAGCGTGCAGGCCATGCTGGCGAGCGCCGCGGGCTTGCTGCTGTCTTACCACCTGGACACGCCGTCGGGCCCCACCATCATTGGCTGCGCTGGCGCGCTCTACTTCGCCTCCTTGCTGTTCGCACCGGGCGGCTGGCTGCCCCGCGTGTGGGCCAGCGCTCACCGCGTCGCCTGACGCCACCGGACCGGCTTTTATTTCCATATTTCCATCCAAGAGTCGACCCATGAAACCTGTATTTCGCAAACTTCTGGTGGCGGGTTTTGCCGGCGCGTTGCTGTTGTCTGGCGCTGCCCAGGCCGCCGACAAGCTCCCGCCGGTACCGGTAGTGGCCAGCTTCAGCATCCTGGGCGACCTGGTGCGCGTGGTCGGCGCAGGCCGTGTCCATGTCATCATCCTGGTGGGGCCCGACGAGGATGCCCATGTGTTCGAGCCCAAACCAGCGGACGCCAGAGCGATTGTGCAAAGCCGGCTGCTGGTCACCAACGGCCTGGGCTTTGAGCCCTGGGCGCAAAAGCTGGCTCAATCCGCCGGCTACAAGGGAGAGCTGGTGGTGGTCTCCAAAGGCGTCAAGGCGCTCGCCATGACCGTGGGGAAAGGCTCTGCGGAGACCGATCCTCACGCCTGGCAAGACCCCAACAACGTCGTGCTGTACGTGCGTAATATCTTCGCAGCCCTGAGCAAAGCGGACCCCGCAGGGGGCGATGTTTACCGGGCCAACACCGAAGCCTACGTCAAAGAGTTGCAAACCCTGGACGCTTGGGCCAGAGAGCAATTCGCCGCAATCCCCCTGTCCAGGCGCAAAGTGATCACCTCGCATGACGCGTTCGGCTATCTTGCAGCGCACTACCAGATCAAATTCCTGGCACCCCAGGGCGTGTCGACCGACGCCGAACCCAGCGCCAAAGAAGTGGCGCAGCTCATTAAACAAATCCAGCGCGAAAAAATCAAGGCCGTGTTTGTCGAAAACATGAGCAACCCCAAACTGCTGGCCCAGCTCAGCCGGGATGCCGGTGTACAAGTGGGTGCCGCCCTGTATTCCGACGCGCTCTCGAGTGCCGGCCAGCCGGGCGCAACCTATCTGGAAATGATGCGCCACAATGTGGCTCAGCTGGTGGCCGGAATGAAGCTGAACTGACAGCGGTCGAACCACCGCGCCTCAGAGGCCGTCCCGGCTCCTTCGCTGAATCCGGCAGGCGGGCGCTTACGTACAGTTGCCAGGGACAGGTACGCCTGCGCCGGGCCGGGGAGCGGATTGCGGCAGCCTTTTTCACTCCACCCGCCAGCACTATTACAGACACGCACGTCACTCGGGAAAGATCGCAATGATTCAAAAGCTGCAAAAGTTTTTCGCATCCCCCCGCCAATGGCTGCGCAAGCAGCATGCTGCCGGCTTTTTGCTGCTGTGCTTTGCCGCGGCGGCGAATGCGCATTCGGGCGAAGGCGTCGCGGGCGGGTTTCTCTCGGGCTTTATGCATCCACTCTCAGGCATTGACCATTTGCTGGCCATGGTGGCCGTCGGCATCTGGGGAGCGACACTCGGCCGACCGCTGGTCTGGGCGCTGCCGGTTGCCTTTCCCATGCTGATGGTGGTGGGCGGCGTGCTGGGAATTGCCAAAGTGCCGCTGCCCTACGTTGAAATCGGCATCGCGGTTTCGGTCGTGGTTCTGGGCGTGTCGATTGCAGCGGCCTGGCGTGCCCCTGTGGCCCTGGCAGTGGGGATAGTGGCCGTCTTTGGCGTGTTTCACGGTTACGCGCACGGTACGGAATTGCCGGAAACGGCCGCGCCTGCCGCCTACGCCGCCGGTTTTGTCATTTCTACCGGCCTGTTGCACCTGGCGGGCATCGCGATCGGCTTGTTGAAAACCTTGCCGCATGGCGCGCAGGCTTTGCGAGCCAGTGGCGGCCTTATCGCTGCCACCGGCGTGTGGATTCTGCTGGGCATGCCGGGTGTCGCGTAAACCCGCCTTTGCCAGCGCCCTGGCCGGGGCGGCGTTTTCAAGTTGGGGCAGCGCCTGGGCACACGGGACTTTAGGTGCCGACAGCTCGATCTGGACGGCAAGCGCTCATCTGCTCACGTCACCGCTTTCTCTGGCCGCCCTGATTGGGCTGGCGCTGGTGCTTTTCGGCATTCGTGAGCCTTTGTCGGTGATTGCTTCGGCACTGGCGGCAGCGGCAGCGGCGGTCGCCACGTTTTTTTCACCGAATATTCCACCGGTGATGGCACCGGCCGCCGTGGTCATCATTGGCCTGTGCGGAGTCGCCGGCTGGAAGCCCGCCGCGATGTTTTCATTAGTACTGGCGGTGCTGGCCGGGCTGGCAGCCGGCTCTGCCGCCGACCTCGAGCAAGCGCGCTGGCAAGACCTGACCGGCATGGCCGTTACAGTGATGGTCGCCGTTTTCTGGCTGCTGGCCATGGCAGACAACCTGAACACCAGCGGTCGCCTGCAGGCCATACTTCCCGTGGCAAGGCGCATCCTGGGCTCATGGGTCGCCGCTATCGCACTGTTGCTGGGCGCGCTCGTACTGTTCGGCAAACATGCCTGACACAGGGCGCCAGCGCTGTATAAACCGGACCACCATGAATCAAAATACCGGCTTTACGCCTGCTGCCCGCGATCGACACCCCATCCATCTGCGCGCTCTGAGTTACCACGGCCTTGCACCGGGCCCGCGCCTGCTGGTTCTCGGGGCCGTGCACGGCAACGAGACTTGCGGCACCCAGGCGATCACGCAGCTCATAGCCGAGCTCGACAGCGGCGCACTGACCGTCGAACGCGGCGGCTTGACTTTTGTGCCCGTGACCAATCCGCTGGCCTACCAGAAGGGGCAGCGCACCGGCGATCGCAACCTGAACCGCAACATGGCGCCCAGCGCGATTCCGCAGGATTTCGAAGACCGCATCGCCAACCTGCTGTGCCCGCTGCTCGACGCGCATGATGCGCTGCTCGACCTGCATTCCTTTCACACCGGCGGCGCGCCTTTTGTGATGATCGGCCCGCAAAACAATCGTGGCGAGCTGGAGCCTTTTGCCCGGGCTGACGAAGAAATGCAGCTGGCCCTGCACACCGGGCCGCACCGGATCGTCGAAGGCTGGCTGGATACATACGCGCGCGGCGTGCAGCGCCGCGCTGCGGCACCGGCCGCACCAGCCAGCAGCCGCGCGCAAAGCCTGGTGACCGACCCCAACTATGGCGTGGGCACGACCGAATACATGCGTTCGCGCGGTGGCTATGCGGTCACGCTGGAGTGCGGCCAGCATGACGACCCGCTGGCGGTGCAGGTGGCCCGCCATGCGATTTTGCAGACGCTGGCACTGCTGGGCATTGCATCCGTGCCCTTGCTGCCGGTGCACGTCGGACGCGAAATCCTGCGCCTGGTCGATGTGACGGACCGCGAGCATGCGGGCGACACGTTCAGCCGCGAATGGCGCAGTTTTGACGCCGTCAAGGCAGGCGAAGTGATTGGCATGCGCTTCAGCGGCGAAGAGATCAAGGCTACTGCCGAAGGCTTTGTGGTGTTTCCCAATCCCGGCGCACAAACTGGCCAGGAGTGGTTTTATTTCGCCCAGCGCCGGGCCTGAGGTCGGGCGTCGGCAGAACTATTGATTTGATAGCTGCTTGCGACCGTGCGGCATGGACTAGCGCCGCATTTGATTCAAATAAACGGAAACTCGAGCTAAAACCATGTCAAGCGAAACGCCGGGCCCTCCCGTGATTCTGGCGAACGGGATTCACGGGCAATAAAATTCGAAGCAGACCGAACGCTGTGCCGGGTTGCTGGAGGTTGGCAATCGGCCACAGTCGACATTCGCCAAACGGCTCCAAACCGGTCACTGGCTCGAATCGGCGGCGGTAGGTGAGGGATTTGTAGAATGATCCCAATGTACAAAGACACTGCACCGTCGCCAACAAACAAGCTGTCATTCGGGGTAGGTGGCGCTCTCGGGGGAACACTCGACTTAGGTTCTAGTTTATTCCGCGGAGTGTCTGGGGGGCCAGGATATCCATCGGTCTACATCACGTTGGAGCTTTTCAGTTCACCGACAGAAGGAGCGCGCGATGACCATCGACTGGGCAGTAGTTTTTGCAACCATCGCAGGGCCAATCCTGGCTGTGTGGGCGGCAGACATCCGGGCTGACCGCAAGGCGCAGCGGGGGCGGCAAGAGTGGGTCTACCGGACTCTAGTAGCAACCAGAGGCGACAAGCTTCGGCTGGATCATGTGGAAGCAATAAATAACATAGAGTTTGCATTTCCTCATACCAAGCACGCTCAGATTGAAGACGCTCGAAAGATATACCGCGCGCATTTGCGAAGTCTCGGCCCATCTTCTC
This sequence comes from Polaromonas sp., assembly GCF_012927415.1. Taxonomy (GTDB): domain Bacteria; phylum Pseudomonadota; class Gammaproteobacteria; order Burkholderiales; family Burkholderiaceae_C; genus Polaromonas. The sequence goes on from NZ_JABBPF010000062.1 coordinate 7,421, forward strand.
AAGATCAAGCTGTTCGCAACGCATGGTATTTAACTGCGAATGAGCGGTTTGCAGATTTGCTTGAGCGCATGGCGGGTTCACTTGGCGTTCCATTTCAACGCTCCGAGATTCTTCAAGATTCATACCGACCAGACGCGCATGTATTCCAAGAAATGCAGTGGCAAAACATCAGAGGCTTGCTCTTGGATGTACTGAAGGTTGGGCGCCCGATAAACGTGCGGCTTGTGCCTGACACGCCGCCGCCAAATGGCGCTCCACCGTGAGCCACGACAAGGCGAGGCTCGGGGAAGGCAACCGTGAATGCACCGTTGCAAGACATTTCGTTACGGAACGGCCCGCTCTAACTGGTCGGCCAAGGCGGACCACTGCGCGGCTGCTTGCCTTCGACGTTAAAGCCCGACTTCACCAGTATTTTGAGCGCTGTCTATCCTATCTGGTGAGCTTCGGCTTGGGCTTTTTGCAGTCTATTGGCGAGGGTTTACTCAGGCTTCGCAGCGCAAATACCAACAGGCAACCATGCGCTTCAAGTCTCAACCCTTCACCCGCGCCGCAAAGGTCTTGCGGAATTTTTCGACCTTGGGGCCGACCACAAAGGCGCAATAACCCTGATTCGGGTTGTTCTGGAAATAGTCCTGGTGGTAGCTTTCTGCGGGCCAGTAATTGGCAAGCGGCAGCACCTCGGTCACGATGGACTTGCCAAAAGTCTTGTCCTGGCTGGCTTCGCGGATGAAATCGTCAGCGACCTGCTTTTGCTCCGGCGTTTCGTAATAGATGCCGCTGCGGTACTGCGTGCCGGCGTCGTTGCCCTGGCGGTTGAGGCTGGTCGGATCATGAATCACGAAAAAGATTTCTAGAATTTCATGCAGCGTGATTTCTGTCGGGTCGTAGGTCAGCTTCACGACCTCGTTGCAACCGGTGCGGCCGGTGCACACTTCCTCGTAGCTGGGTCGGGCCGCCTGGCCATTGCTGTAGCCCGATTCAACGTCGGTAACGCCGCGCACCTTGACGTAAACCGCCTCTGTGCACCAGAAGCAGCCGCCGCCCAAAGTGATGGTTTGTGATTCGCTCATAAGATGAATTCCTTTGCTGATGGGAGAGATGGACTCGCTGGAGCTGTGCCGGTTCCGGTGGCAATTGCGGTCGCTTCGGACACTTTAGCCGGATTAGGCGATTTGCCCGGTGCCGGCGCTTCATTGCCCGTTCGCGGCCCATGGGCTGCGCGCACCGCATCCACAAAAGCCGCAAGGGCCGGATTGTCGCGTGAGGTTTTCCACAAACAATGGGTGTCGTACGGCGTTGTGACCATGTCCAGCGGCACAAAAGCCGTTCCCGCCATCGCCGACTGGCTCAGCGCCGCTGGCACCAGGGCCACCCCCATGCCTTGCGACACCAGCGACACCACGCTCAGCCAGTGCCGCAGCTCGTAGCGGATTTCGGGATAAAACCCGGCTTCGGTGCAAATGACCAGAATGCGCTCGTGGTAGTCGGGTGACACCGTGCGCGACACCACGGCAAAAGGCTCGCCCTGCAAGGCCTGAAGCGACAGCGATTTCTGTTGCGCCAGCGCATGGCCGGCGGGCAGGCAAACCACGAAAGCCTGGCTGGAGACCAGAATCTGCGACAGTTCGGCCGGCACCCGCGTGGTGTGGACAAAGCCGATGTCCAGCCGGTCATGCGCCAGTTCAATCAGTTGTTCGCTGGAGCTGAGTTCTTTCAGCATCAGCCGCAGCAAGGGATGCCGCATTTGGAAGCGCTCCAGTATCTTGGGCAACCCGCTGTACAGCATGGTGCCGGCAAAACCGATCGTCAGGCTGCCCGCCATGCCCTGGCCCACGTCCCGGGCATGGCGGGCGGCCTGCTCGGCCTGATCGATCAGCGCCCGCGCGGCCGGCACAAACGCCAGGCCGGCGGCGGTCAGTGCTACCTGCTTGCTGTTGCGCGTGAACAGCCGGGCGCCAATCGACGTCTCCAGTTGCTGAATATTGAGCGACAACGGTGGCTGGGATATCGACAGGCGCCGCGCCGCCTTGCCGAAGTGCAGTTCTTCAGCCAGGACCAGAAAATAGCGCAGGTGACGGAATTCCATGAATACAAATAATATATCGTTGAATCATTAATTGATATTGGACAAGTATTTATGCCGGCCTAACAATGCAGTCGAGAGACAGGCGCCGTGCGCCCCGTACTACACTTTGCCACCACTTCTAGGACAAGCACCATGAAAACCAAATTCAACTGGGAAGACCCGTTTTTTCTGTCCGAGCAGCTCACCGACGACGAGCGTGCGGTGCAGGAGGCGGCAAACTCCTTTTGCCAGGAAAAACTGCAGCCGCGTGTGCTGATGGCGGCACGGCATGAAAAGTTCGACCGCGAGATCATGAACGAAGCAGGCGCAATGGGCTTTCTCGGCTCGACCATCGAAGGCTACGGCTGCGCTGGCCTGAACTACGTCAGCTACGGACTGGTAGCGCGTGAAGTTGAGCGCGTCGACAGCGGCTACCGCAGCGCCATCAGCGTGCAAAGCTCGCTCGTCATGCACCCGATCAACGCCTACGGCAATGAAACGCAGCGCGAAAAATACCTGCCCAAGCTGGCCACCGGCGAATGGGTCGGCTGCTTCGGCCTGACCGAACCCAACCACGGCTCCGACCCGGCCAGCATGCTGTCGCGGGCCAAGCCGGTCGATGGCGGCTTCATCATGAACGGCGCCAAGATGTGGATCACCAACAGCCCGATTGCCGACGTGTTCGTGGTCTGGGCCAAGCTCGAAGACGAAGACGGCAAGGTCGGCGGCCAGGAAGCAATTCGCGGCTTTATCCTGGAAAAAGGCATGAAGGGCCTGACTGCACCCAAGATCGAAGGAAAGATGAGTTTGCGCGCGTCGATCACGGGTGAGATCGTGATGGACGGTGTGTTTGTGCCCGAAGCCAACCTGCTGCCCAACGTGAGCGGTCTGAAAGGCCCGTTCGGCTGCCTGAACAAGGCGCGGTACGGCATTGCCTGGGGAGCGCTGGGCGCGGCCGAAGACTGCTGGTTCCGCGCCCGCCAGTACACGCTGGACCGGATCCAGTTTGGCCGCCCGCTGGCGCAAACCCAGCTGATTCAAAAGAAACTGGCCGACATGCAGACCGAAATCGCGCTGGGCCTGCAAGCCTGCCTGCGCGTCGGCCGGCTGATGGACGAAGACCGGGCGGTGCCGGAAATGATTTCGCTGATCAAGCGCAATTCCTGCGGTAAGTCACTCGACATTGCCCGCATGGCGCGCGACATGCACGGCGGCAACGGCATTCACGATGAATACCACGTCATACGACACATGATCAACCTGGAAACGGTCAATACCTACGAAGGAACGCATGATGTGCATGCGCTGATCCTGGGCCGCGCACAGACCGGTCTGCAGGCATTTTATTGATCATACCGGCGTCAGGTCCAATGAAATTGGTCATTGTTAGCTATTATTTTAATAGCAATTGATGGACTGGGGAATCCTTAAGCCACTTCTGACCGGCCTGTTGATGCCGCCGCTGGCATTGCTACTGCTGGGGCTGCTCGGAGTGCTGCTGGCCTGGCGGAAAAAACGCGGTGGTTTGGCGCTGACAGGCTTTTCTCTGCTGCTGCTCTGGCTGCTCAGCTGCGACGGCGTTGCGGTGTGGCTGGCGCGTACGGCCCTGCCGCAATTTGCACCGGTTTCCGCCGCTCAACTCAGGATTGGCAAGGTGCAGGCCATTGTCGTTCTCGGTGGCGGCGCGCCTGCGCTACGGCATCTGGCTGGCGCGAAAGTCGGGCTTGCCGGTCGCCTTCAGCGGCGGAACGGGCTGGGCGGCGGACGGCATGCAGGCCGCCGGCGAGGCCGACGTCGCCGCACGCGTCGCCTTGCAGGACTATGGTTTCAAACTGCGCTGGAGCGAAGCCCAGTCGCGCGACACATCGGGCAATGCCCGCCTGCTGGCGCCACTGCTCAAGCAGGATGGCGTGCAGCGCATTGCGCTGGTGACCGATGCCTGGCACCTGCCGCGCGCGGTCACCCTTTTTGAGCGGACCGGCCTCACGGTGACCCCGGCCCCCATGGCTTACGTACTTCCAGAGACCCACAATGCGCTGGAATGGCTGCCTTCGGCTCATGGCCTGCAGGCTTCCCAGAAGGTGCTGCGTGAATGCCTGGCGCTGGCGGTCGGCCGCTTTTCGCCGCTGTAAAAACGGGCTGGTAGCGGGAGCAGGGGCCGCAACTGTCTTTTCACCCCCCGGTTGACGCCCTCATGGCAATTGGCTATATTACTAACCAGCCAGTCAGTAGTCATGTCACTTTCAAGAATCTTTTGCAACAAGACCCCTGCGGGCGCCGTTAAACGCGAGCGTCGCAAGGAAGCACGTCCCGGCGAGTTGCTGGACGCAGCGCTCGAACTGTTTGTTGAAAAAGGCTTCGCCGCAACCCGCGTGGAAGAAGTCGCGGCACGCGCCGGAGTTTCCAAAGGCACGCTTTTCCTTTATTTCGCCAGCAAGGACGAGCTGTTCAAGGCGGTGGTGCGCGAGAATCTGTCGGGCCGCTTTTCGGAATGGGCGATCGAATTTGAAGCCTTCCAGGGAAATACCAGCGACATGCTCGCCTATTGCATGAACAGCTGGTGGGATCGCGTGGGCGCAACCAAGGCTTCAGGTATCAACAAGCTGATGATGAGCGAGGCAAAAAATTTTCCGGACATTGCAGCGTTCTACCAGCACGAAGTCATCGGTCCCGGGCATGCACTCATCCGCCGTATTTTTCAACGCGGCATTGATCGCGGCGAATTTCGCGCCATGGACCTGGACTACGCGGTTTACGGCGTGGTGGCGCCAATGATTTTTCTGGTGCTGTCAAAACATTCCATGGACGTCTGCATTCCGGACCATGTCGAGCTCGACCCCAAAAAATACATCGCATCACAGTTGAGCACGCTGCTGCATGGCTTGTGCCTGCCGACGGATGCTGCAGGCCAGCGCCAGAAAAAATCTTCCTCATGAAGCGCTGGGTCAAGTGGGCGCTTGCCTTCCTCGTTCTCGCCTTGCTTGCCGCCGGCGTGCTGCGCACACTGGCAACACGCAAGGCCCAGCAACAGGCGGTGCTGACCGAAAATTCCGCCCGCGCCACGGGTGCGTGACGTGGCGCAGGGGCTGGCCATCTCCGGCTCGCTCAAAGCGGCCAATTCCGCGTTCGTCAAGGCGCGCGTGGCTGGTGAACTTCAGGGCCTGACAGTGCGTGAGGGTGATTTTGTCAAGGCCGGCCAGGTGATGGCCCGGATTGAATCCAGCGAATACTCCTTGCGCGTGCGGCAAGCCAGCGAGCAGGCCGAATCGGCCCGGGCGCAGGTCAACGTGGCACAACGCCAGTACGACAACAACAAGGCGCTGGTGGATCAGGGGTTTATTTCAAAAACCGCGCTCGACACCTCGCTGGCCAACCTCGATGCGGTCAAGGCCACTTACCGGGCGGCGCTGGCTGGCACCGAAGTCGCGGCCAAATCGGTGGAAGACACCGTGCTCAAATCGCCCATTGCCGGCCAGGTGTCGCAGCGTCTGGCGCAGCCGGGCGAGCGCGTGGGCATCGATACCAAAATTGTCGAAGTGGTCGATTTGAGCCGGCTTGAGCTCGAAGCCAGCCTGAGCGCGCAGGATTCCATGGACGTTCGCGTCGGCCAGAGTGCCGAGCTGCAGATTGAAGGCAGCCGACGCGCCATCATGGCCAAGGTCGTACGCATCAACCCCAGCGCGCAGGCCGGCAGCCGCAGCGTGCTGGTTTACCTGAGCATTGACAACGCGGGTGGCGATGCCCTACCCCTGCGCCAGGGCCTGTTTGCGCAGGGAACACTGGGCACGGCGCACACGCCGCAGCTGGCGGTGCCGGTCAGCGCCGTGCGCACCGACAAGCCCCAGGCCTACGCCCAGGTCATTGAAAGCGGCGTGGTCGTGCACAAACCGCTTGAGTTGGGCCTGCGCGGCATGGCAGGCAGCGAGCCAGTGGTCGCCGTCAAGGGGCTGAAAGAGGGCGCGCTGGTGATCCGTGGCGATGTCGGCGCCTTACGCGAAGGCACGCGGGTCAGCTTTACCGCGATGACACAGATGGCGCCCGCCAGCGACCCAGCCGTCACCCGACCGGCGCCTTGAGGCCTGCCAACCATGTGGTTCACCCAGGTCAGTCTGAAAAATCCGGTGTTCGCCACCATGGTCATGCTGGCCATCGTGGTGCTCGGGCTGTTTTCCTACCAGCGCATGCAGGTGGACCAGTTTCCCAACATCGACTTTCCGGTGGTTGTCATCACCGCGGAATATCCGGGCGCCTCCCCCGAAATCGTCGAGAGCGAAGTCACCAAGAAAATTGAGGAAGGCGTCAATTCGGTTTCCGGCGTGAATACCCTGAGTTCGCGCAGCCTTGAAGGGCAGGCCATCGTCATCATAGAGTTCCAGCTCTACATTGACGGCCGCAAGGCTGCCGAAGACGTGCGCGAAAAAATCGCGACGATCCGCCCCACCCTGCGCGACGAGGTGAAGGAACCCCGCGTCCTGCGTTTTGACCCGTCCAGCCGGGCCATCTGGTCCATAGCAGTCCTGCCCGCCTTGACCCATTCAGACACAGCAGTCAAGGCAGGAAGCGAACGAAACCCGGGCGCTGGCATGTCGGCGATCGAGCTGACCAACTGGGCCGACCAGGTGCTGAAAAAGCGGCTTGAAAATGTGCGCGGCGCGGGCTCGGTCACGCTGGTGGGCGGCACCAAGCGCGAAATCAACCTCTATCTCAATCCGCAGGCCATGGAGTCGCTTGGCGTCACGGCTGACCAGGTCGTCAGTGCGGTGCGCAACGAAAACCAGGATCTGCCGGTGGGCGCGATCCGCTCGCTGGCGCAGGAGCGTGTCGTCAAGATCGATGCGCGCGTGAAACGGCCAGAAGACTTCGGCAACATCATCGTGGCACGAAAAGGCAGCGTGCCGATCACCGTGAGCCAGGTCGCCCGCATTGCCGACGGTGCCCAGGAACTCGACAGCCTGGCCGTTTACAACGGCCAGCGCACCCTGCTGCTGACGGTGCAAAAGGCGCAGGACGAAAACACCATTGCCGTGGTCGACGGGCTCAACCAGGCGGTTGCCGAGCTGAAACCGCAGTTGCCGCCCGGTGTGCGGCTGGAGCTGATTTCGGACGGCTCGCGACCGATTCGCGTAGCGGTGCAAAACGTGCGCCAGACGCTGATTGAAGGCGCGCTGCTGACGGTGCTGATCGTCTTTTTGTTCCTCAATTCCTGGCGCTCCACGGTGATCACCGGGCTGACGCTGCCAATCTCCATCATCGGCACCTTTTTGTTCATGAACCTGTTTGGTTTCACCATCAACATGATCACGCTGATGGCGCTGTCATTGTGCGTCGGTCTGCTGATTGACGATGCCATCGTGGTGCGCGAGAACATTGTTCGCCATGTCAAGATGGGCAAGGCGCCCTTTCAGGCATCGATGGACGGCACCCAGGAGATTGGCATGGCCGTGCTGGCCACCAGCTTTTCCATCGTGGCCGTGTTTTTACCAATTGGCTTCATGGGCGGCATCATCGGCAAGTTCTTCCACGAGTTCGGCATCACCATCGTGGCGGCCGTACTGATCTCGATGTTTGTCAGCTTCACCCTGGATCCGATGCTCTCCAGCATCTGGCATGACCCGTCCATTGAGGCGCAAGGCAAACACCGCGCGCCGGTCACCCTCTACGACAGGACCATTGGCCGCGTCACCGGCTGGTTTGACCACGCCACCGAATCCCTGAGCCACACTTACCAGGGCATCCTGCGCTGGGCGCTCATACACAAGCTCGCGACACTGGCGCTTGCCGTGGTCATTTTTGCCATCAGCCTGGTGATGGTGCCGCTACTGGGGACGGAATTTGTGCCCAAGGCTGACTATTCTGAAACTTCGCTCACCTTCTACACGCCGGTCGGCTCGTCACTTGAGGTCACCGAAGCCAAGGTGCGCCAGGTCGATGCCATCCTGCGCGAGTTTCCCGAAGTGCGTTACACCGTCGCGACCATCAACACGGGCAGCGCGCAGGGAAAAATGTACGCCAGCGTCTATGTGCGACTGGTCGACCGCAAGGCGCGCACGCGAAGCGCCGACGACATGTCTGCCGTGCTGCGCGTGCGACTCAGACAGGTCGCCGGCATCACCGTGACGCACGCCGGCCTGCTGGACCCGGTGGGCGGCAACAAGCAGGTCGAATTCTCATTACAGGGGACCGACCTGAAAGAGCTTGATCGCCTGAGCCGCGTCGTCACTGACAAAATTCGCGGCATCCCCGGCCTGGTCGATCTGGACTCCAGTGTCAAGGCTGACAAGCCGGTGATCCAGATCGAAGTCCGGCGCGAGGCCGCCTCTGACCTCGGGCTGTCGGCCGCCCAGATTGCGACCTCGCTGCGCACCCTGGTGGCAGGGCAAACCGTGGGCAACTGGCGCGCGCCCGACGACCAGACTTACGACGTGAACGTTCGCCTTTCACCTGAATCCCGCAATGCGCCGCAGGACCTGGAGCGACTGCCTTTCATGAGCAGTGCCGTCGGCAACAATGCTGACGGTTCGGCGCGAATCGTGCGGCTGAGCCAGGTCGCCAGCATGAAGGAATCGACCGGACCCAACCAGATCAACCGGCGCAACCTGAGCCGCGAAGTCACCATCAATGCCAATGTCTATAACCGGTCGGCCGGTGAAGTCTCCAACGACATCAAGGCCGCGCTGGAAAAGGTGAACTTCCCGCCGGGCTACCGCTACCAGTTCAGCGGCTCTACCAAAAACATGGCCGAATCCTTTGGCTACGCGGTTTCCGCCCTGATCATGGCGATATTGTTCATCTACATGATTCTGGCCAGCCAGTTCAAGAGCTTCCTGCAGCCGATGGCGCTGATGACGTCGCTTCCGCTGACACTGATTGGCGTGGTGCTGGCGCTGTTGCTGTTTGGCTCGACGCTGTCGATGTTCTCCATCATCGGCATCGTCATGCTGATGGGCCTAGTGACGAAAAACGCCATCTTGCTGGTTGATTTTGCCATCAGGATGCGCGAGGACCGGCTCGACGTGGATGGCAATCGCATTGCGGGCATGGACCGCGCCGAGGCCCTGCTGCTGGCGGCCAAAGTCAGGCTGCGGCCCATCCTGATGACCACGCTGGCGATGATTTTTGGCATGGTGCCGCTGGCTTTCGCGCTGAGCGAAGGCGCGGAGCAGCGCGCCCCCATGGGCCAGGCCGTGATTGGCGGTGTTATCACGTCTTCGCTGCTGACCCTGGTGGTGGTGCCGGTCACCTACTGCTACATGGACGATCTTGCCCAATGGTTCAAGCGCAGGTTCAGCACCAAAAAGCACGGAGCGCCGGTCGCGTTAGGCGATGACCTGCGTCAAGAGGCGGCCACACGCTCCGTCTAAAATCAGTGCTTAGCTCCGATGTCGTCCATCTCCTCTTTTACCTTGCCACCATACACGCCCGCCATGAATTACGAACAAGCCCGATTCAACATGATTGAGCAGCAAATCCGCCCCTGGGAAGTGCTGGACAACCAGGTCCTTGCCCTGCTCGCGGTGGTCAGGCGCGAGGATTTTGTGCCGCTGGCCTGCAAGGCGCTGGCTTTCGTCGACATGGAAATCCCCCTGCCGCCGCAGCACAATCCAGGCCAATGCATGCTGGCACCCAAGGTTGAGGCCCGCATCCTGCAGGATCTGGCGGTGCAAAAACACGAGAAGGTGCTGGAGATCGGAACCGGTTCCGGCTACATGGCCGCGTTGCTGGCGCACCGCGCGCAGCAGGTTATCAGCCTTGAAATTGAGCCTTCGCTGGCTGAAACCGCCCGCAAAAACCTGCAGAAGGCCGGCATCTACAACGCCGAAGTGCGTATTGCCGATGGCGCGGCAAATCTGGCCGAAGCGGTTTCTGACAACGGCGCGCTGCGCGGCCCGTTCGACGTGATTGTGCTTAGCGGATCGGTCGCCGTGGTGCCTGCAGCCCTGCTGTCACAGCTCAAGATTGGCGGGCGCCTGAGCGCCATCGTTGGCTATGAGCCGATGATGCGTGCCAATCTGATCACGCGTGTGGGCAAAGACGCCTGGCGCACCACCGAGGCCTGGGACACCGTGGTGCCGCGCCTGCTCAATTTCCCCGAGCCATCAAAATTTTCCTTTTAACCCATCCCGAAGATACGGCAAAGGCGGCGCGATGATTCCCCAACTCAATCCCCGTGATTTTGCGGCCTGGCGTGACAGCGCCCGCGCGAGCGGGGGGCCTGCCGCCCTGCCGGTGGTGCTTGACGTGCGCGAGCCCTGGGAAGTGCAGACGGCCTCGGTCACGCCTGATGGATTCACGCTGGTCCACATTCCCGTACGCGAGATCCCGGCGCGCCTGGAAAGCTTGCGGCAGGCGCACGGCGCTGACCAACCCATCGCCTGCATCTGCCACCACGGCATGCGCAGCATGCAGGCGGCCAACTACCTGGCGCAAAGCGGCTTCGGCGAAGTGATCAACCTGCAGGGCGGCATCGACGCCTGGTCAGAGCAGGTCGACCCGTCGGTGGCGCGATATTGATTTTGTCTGCCGGTGCCAGCCGCCCCGAACTGAGCGCTCGCCTTGTCCGCATGCAGCACACCAGCTGATTTCCGGTTTTTTGTGATTCACCCAACTTTCGCAGGACCCCTATGACCAAGCCCCTGAAACTGTCGGCGCAGAGCCTGTCACCATGGCCCCTTTCGCTGGCCATCGCTTCGGTCCTGCTGGCATTGGCCCCCCCGGCGCAGGCGCAAAATCTGGTGACCCTGTATGAATCAGCCCGTGCTTTCGATGCCAGCTACCAGTCGGCAAAACTGCAATACGAAGCCAGCCTTGCCCGGGCCGACCAGGCCAAGGCCGGCATCCTGCCGACGGCAGGCCTTGCCGCAGGTGTTTCGCGCAACCGGGTGGAAAACACCGTTCCGTCAATCGACAGCAGCTTCACAACGCAAAACGCCACGCTCAGCGCCACACAGCCGCTTTACCGGCCCGCTAACTGGGCCAGCTATGAGCAGGGCTTCAAGCAGGCAGACCTGGCGCGCGCCCAGCTGGAGGCGGCGCAGCAGGACCTGATCGTGCGCACCAGCCAGGCCTACTTTGACGTGCTGGCCGCACAGGACACGCTGACCTTTGTGCGCGCGCAAAAAGAAGCCGTGGCCGAGCAGCTTGCATCTGCCAAGCGCAATTTTGAAGTCGGCACCTCGACCATCACCGACACGCGCGAAGCGCAGGCTCGCTATGACCTGGTGATTGCCCAGGAAATCGCCGCCGACAACGACCTGCGTGTCAAAAAACTCTTGCTGGACACGCTGGTTGGCCAGGATAATTCGCTACCCAAGCCCCTGCTGGCCCCAGTGAACTTGCCGCCGGTGCTGCCGGCCGATGTCAACACCTGGGTACAGCAATCTGAAGTTCTGCATCCGGCCATTCGGCAGGCGCGCAGCAACCTGGATATCGCCGAACTGGAAGTAACCAAAGCGGAAGCCGGCCATAAACCGACGCTGGACGCCACCGCCAGTTACAACGTCACCAAAAACCCCTCAAACACGGCACAAAACGGCCTTTCTTCGCGCGCCAACGTGACCAGCGTCGGCTTGCTGCTCAATGTGCCGCTGTTTGCCGGCTTCTCGACGCAAAACCGCATCCGCGAAACCCTCTCCCTGAGGGACAAGGCGCAGACCGACCTTGAAGGCACGCGCCGCGCCGTGGCTCAGGGTACGCGCAGCGCTTTCTATGGCGTGGAATCGGGCCAGGGCCAGGTCAAGGCACTGGAAGCAGCCGAGTTATCGAGCCAGAGCGCGCTGGACGCCAACAAACTGGGCTACCAGGTCGGCGTGCGCATCAATATCGACGTACTGAACTCGCAAAGCCAGCTGTTTCAAACCAAGCGTGATCTGGCGCAAGCGCGCTACAACGTGTTGCTCGGCGGCCTGCGTCTGCGCCAGGCCAACGGCACGCTGACGCCCGAAGATTTACAGCAGATCAACGACTTGCTGGCCAGATAGTCCAGCCCCTGGTTATTGAGGCCGACCCATTTGCCCGGTCGGCGACGAACGCGCCGGACGCACGCGGCCTTGATTGAAGAAACCAGCACCGGAGGCACTGAAACGGTCCGGTCGTCTGTGGCCTTTTTCACGGACGACATTGTGGAGTGAGCTGCTTTCAAAAAATGGTCGTTTGACCACCTTGCCGACATTTGCGAGAACCAGGACTGCACGCCCCTGAGGTAGCGAGACATTCTTCGAAAATTTTCCGAGCTGCGCAAAGACCCGTGGGCTGGCCAACACCATGAGCCTCCACCGTCGTCGCTTTTTTTACCCGTTGTTGTGCCTGCGTAAGTCTGTCAAACATTCCTGCCAAATGCTGACCGGAACACGCCGTTTCAGCATGAGTGCATTACATAGGTATAAACGCCCACCTTTTCACATAATTTTCTATTTAGAATATTATTTATATAGTTTTTTCTTTTTAGAAACTTTCACTCGTCAATTTTTTAATTCATGCGTGAATTCTTCGATTCCACTGACCGCCGTCTAAGCAAGCTGCTGTCGGCCAATGCGCAGGACAGCGTAAACCAGCTGGCCAACAAAATGCTGTTGAGTGCGCCCACGGTACCGGCCCGCCGGCGTTCCATGATTGACAGGAACGTGCTGAAGGTTGTCGGTTTGCTCAATCTGTCCGAACGACCCGAGCTGATTGGTGCCGTTGTGGGCATCAACGCCAATGCGCAGGGCAACCTTGACGAGCTCATGAAGAAGATCGGCGACCTGCCATTTGTCTCTTCCGTGAGCACCGTCACCGGCCGGTTCGACCTGATCGTCGAGGTGCTGGTAAGCGGAGATGTGCAGGATCTTTACCGCTTTACCAGTGAGCTGCTGCCCCGGGTTGCGGCCCCGGGAGTGATCAGCCGCAGCGAAACATTCGTGGTGATGAAGTCGCATAACAAATGGGTCAGCCTGTCCCGTGGTTGCTGGGAGAAAAACGTCGCAGACGCTGCTGACGACCGAGCCGAGCCTCATGGATCGAGGAACAGCTGACCCGAAAGTTCTTTCGTGGAGGATGGTCCTTCACGGAGATTATCAGAGGAGAAAGTTAATGAAACTGTCAAAGTTCTTGCCCGCGATATTGCTGTCCTGCGCGGGTTTCCTGGGCGCGGCTGCCACCGCCCATGCAGGCACCCTTGATGACATTCTCAAACGTGGCGAGCTGAGAGTGGCTGTCCAGACGCAAGGCCCTCCGTTTTCCATGATGGACAAAAAGGGGGAACGTACTGGCAGCTCCGTGGAGCTTGCCAAGTTGATGGCCCAGGAAATGGGCGTGAAGATCGTTTTTCTTGACCTGGACTGGGACGGGCTCTTGCCTGCCCTTATTTCCGGCAAGGCCGACCTGCTGGCAGCCGACATGACGCCCACCCTGGCAAGGGCGACCAAGGTGGCTTTCACGAAGCCGTGGATCTTCATCGGCCCGGTGGTTGCGACCAAGGAAGGCAGCAAATTTGTCTCGGCCGCCGCGTGCAAGGCGCCGGGTGCCAAGATCGCCGTACTATTTGGCAGTACCGGCGAAAAGCTCGCCAAGACCTTGTTTCCCAATGGCGAGATCAAGAGCTACAAAGGTGGAGGAACCCTGCTGCTGGACGCTGTGAAGAACGGGCAGGCAGACTGTTTGCTCAATGACAATACCGCAGTGATAGGCCAGGCGGCCGGATACCCCAAGGGAACGTTCAAGGTCATGCCGGAACTGCTGGCCAAGGAATCTCTGGCTTACGCAACGCGATACGACTCCATGGACCTTTTGACTTGGGTCAATTTGTTCATCGACCAGACCACCCTGGACGGTCGCCTGCAGAAGAACCTGGACTACTGGGTCAACTCCACAAAATGGAAAGACGAGCATTGAGCAACTGATGCGCCGGCGGGATCGGCGTCGTGCTTGTCACCATGCCGGTTCCCGGGCCTGACCTCTTTCAAAAGAAGCCTGACCCTTGTTATCGAACCTGAATTTCCGCGTGATCGTCGAAACCCTTCCAGACTTCTGGACGGGTTTCGTAGCGACGCTGTCAATTTCCCTGACGTCCTTTGCCGGCGCCCTGGTGCTAGGCATGTTGGCCTGTGCGATGAGCCTGCAGCACTCGCGTTTTCTTCGGGCGCCCGCCGTCGCGTATATCGACGTGGTCCGGGCAACGCCTTTGCTGGCCCAGCTTTATTTCCTCTATTTTGGACTGCCCAGCCTGGGTGTGCTGATGCCCGAAGTGGTGGTTGGCATCATTGCGCTGTCCCTCAACAGCGGCGCCTACGTCAGTGAGATCATCCGCTCTGGAATCATGTCGATTCCGGCCGGACAAACCGAAGCCAGTACCAGCTCGGGCATGAGCTATTGGCAGCAAATGCGCCTCGTCATTCTTCCCCAGGCCTTGCGCCCCATGGTGTCGCCGCTCATCGGTCAGGCCATCGTGCTGGTCAAGGACTCGTCGTTGCTGTCGCTGATTTCAGTGCTTGAACTGACGCGCGCCGGCCAGAAACTGGCCAATGACAGGTTCATGCCAGTCGAAGGACTGGTCACCACGGCAGCGTGCTACCTGATCATCTATTTCGGCCTGAAGCTGATGGCAGCAGCCTGGAACCGCATCTACCACCCGTTGGCCAGCCACTGAGCACCATCACCATGAACCTTTTCCTGGAGCAACTTGTTGGCATCGCCCAGTACTACCCGGTCCTGTTGAAGGGTATCGGCATCACGCTGGCCTTGTCGGCCATCGGCATTGTCGCGGGAAGCATGGCAGGATTCCTGCTGGGCATCGGTCGCGCCAGTGCCAACAAACCGCTTCGGTTCGTCATTGGCGCCTATACCGACATCTTTCGCGGCACGCCGGTACTGGTCCAGGTGTTCGTGGTTTTTTTCATCCTTCCCGAGGCGGGTATCGAACTTGGCTCCTTCACCGCAGGTGCCCTGGCGCTGACCAATATCACCGCCTGTTTCATTTCGGAAATTGTGGCGTCCGGCATCCGGGCAGTGCCCCGGGGACAGCTTGAGGCAGCGGCCTCTGCCGGCCTCACCCGCTTTCAGCAAATGCGGCTGGTTGTGCTGCCGCAAGCCACCAGAATGATCGTTCCCTCCCTGGTGGGTCAGTTCGTTCTACTGGTCAAGGATTCGTCGGTTGTGTCCGCAATCGGCCTTTTCGACCTCACCCGCTCGGGCTGGGTGATCGTACAAAACATTCCGAACGGCCTGCTTGTTTTTGCACTGGTGGGGATTGGCTATTTCCTGATCTGCTACCCGCTCATCCATTTATCTCGCCGGCTGGAAAAGCGCTGACACCTCACCCTCAGCGTCCAATACATCGAACCCCGCATTGCCCATGATCAAATTCAGCGAACTGAACAAATGGTTTGGAACCAACCACGTTCTGCAAAACATCAACCTCAATGTCGCCAAGGGCGAGGTGGTGGTGGTGTGCGGGCCCAGCGGCTCCGGGAAAAGCACCCTCATCCGCTGTGTCAACGGCCTTGAGAAATTTCAAAGTGGTGAATTGGTGGTCGACGGCGCTTCCGTCACCCGGACGGCAGGACTGCGCCAGTTGCGGATGGAGCTTGGCTTTGTCTTTCAGCAATTTAATCTCTACCCGCACATGACGGCTCTTGAAAACGTCACGCTGGCGCCGATTCATGTGCGCAAGCTGGCCAGGAAAGAGGCCGTCAGCCGTGGCCGGCAGCTGCTTGAAAAAGTCGGTCTGGGCGACAAGTTCGATTCCTATCCGCATCAGTTGTCGGGCGGACAGCAGCAGCGCGTTGCCATTGCGCGCAGCCTTTGCATGCAACCGAAGATCATGCTGTTTGACGAGCCAACCTCAGCGCTGGACCCGGAAATGATCAACGAAGTCCTCGACGTCATGGTTGCGCTGGCCAAAGACGGCATGACCATGATTGTTGTCACGCATGAAATGGGCTTTGCGCGCAAGGTTGCCGACCGCGTGGTGTTCATGGACAAGGGCGCCATTGTTGAGGTTGCCGAACCAGAGGCCTTCTTCAAGACCCCCAGCAACGAGCGGACACGCGAATTTCTCGGGAAGATTCTTCACCACTAGAACCAGGCACAGCGGACATTTCCGCACATTGGCATGAACTTTCGAAAAATACCTGACGAATCACATGAACACAGCTGAAACGAAACGCCAACGCTCCATTGCCGTGGTGGGTGCCGGTATTGTCGGCGCAGCGACGGCATTGGCGCTCGCTGCCGAGGGCCACGCGGTCACGGTCATTGACCGTGGCGAGGTGGGTGCGGCAACCAGCTTCGGCAATGCCGGCGGCATTGTGGGCGGTGCGGTCACGCCCACTGCCACACCCGGTGTCATCCGCTCGATTCCGTCGTATCTCTTTGATCGCAACGGTGCCGCGGTGCTGCGGCCCGCCTATGTTTTCCAGGCGCTGCCCTGGCTTGCCCGTTTTATCGCGGCGGGCCGGCCTGCACGCGTTGCGGCTATCGCAGCGGCACTCCACCCGCTGGTATCCAGCGCCATGCACGCGCACCAGGCGCTGGCCGGCTTGAGTGACGCCCTTGGTTTCATCAAGCTGGTAGGCTGGCTGAAGGTCTACGGCTCGGAAGCCGCATTTTCAAAAACCGCACTCGAGCGTGAATTGATGACGCGTCACGGAATCAACTTCTCGATTCTCGACGCCGGTGAGATCGCTGATCTTGAACCCAAGCTCAACAAGGACGCCTATCACTGCGGCCTGTTTCAGCCCGACAGCGGCTTCGTCAACTACCCCATGAGACTGGCGCAAGCCTACTTTAATGGGGCGTTGCTGCGCGGCGCGCGCTACATTCAGCAAAACGTGCAGGAAATAAAGCCATTGAATGATGGCGGCATATCCGTGCGAACAGAACAGGCCACGCACCGCTTTGACTCGGTGGTCATCGCCACCGGCGCGTGGTCAAAACAGTTCGCAACCCAGTTGGGGGATCAGGTCAGTCTCGACACCGAGCGTGGCTACCATATTTCATTGGCCCTGACGGATGGGCCGCTGCTGACCCGCCCGGTCGGCTTTCCGGAAAAGGACTGTGTTTTGTCGCCCATGCATGATGGGATCACCGTGGTCAGCGGCGACGAACTGGCCGGCCTGACGGCCGCGCCCGACTTCCGGCGCATCCGCGCGCTGATGCCCTTTGTCAACAGCGTGCTGCCCGGCACGCGCTTGCAGACTGTTCAGCGCGAATGGATGGGCCATCGCCCCTCAACACCCGACTCATTGCCCGTGATCGGGCGGTCTGCACGCTGCAAGAATGTTTTTTATGCCTTCGGGCACGGCCATTTGGGACTGACCTTGTCTGCCATCACCGCCCAGCTGATTGCCGGCATGGTGGGCGGCCGTGCCGAACCATTCGACCTGACGCCCTACCGGATCAACAGGTTCTGAAGGAAAGCAGGTTCAGCGTGCATCGCACAATCGGTCTGCCCAAACCCCACCGAAAATAATTTGAGGAACCTCATGACAAGCGAAACCAGCGCGGCAAAAATCGGCATCCTGTGCTGGGAAACCGGGCAGGTGCCAAAAGGCTTGCAGCAGCTTGAAACCCTGGTCGGCAACAGCACCAACCCTGCGTCGTATGACTACCCGGTGCGGTTCAATCCGGTGCGTGGCGCGAATGTTCACACGATTCTCGAGAACCCTGACCCGGGCGTTCTTCAAACCATGATCACCGACGCGAAGGCCATGGCCGCACAGGGTATCAGGGCCATCACGACGAGCTGCGGGTTCAACGCAATCTTCCAGCAGCAACTCGCCGAGGCCGTCAGCGTGCCGGTTTTTACCTCCAGCCTGTTGCAGGTGCCCTTGGTCCAGCGGATTCACGGCCCGAAAAGCGAAATCTGCATACTTACGGCCAACGCGGGTGCGCTACGGCCCGAACACCTGTCATCGGTCGGTATCGAGCGCACCGAGGGGCTTTGCATCCTGGGTCTCGAACAATGCGAAGAATGGATGCGCATGTTTGCCGAACCCGATGCCGAAATCGATCTGGCAGCGATCGAGCAGGAAGTTTTGGGCACTGCACTGCGGGCGCTTGATCAGCACCCGGGCATTCGCGCCTTCGTTCTGGAGTGCACGGACTTGCCCCCTTACGCGGCAGCGATCCGCCGCCACTCGGGCCTGCCGGTATTTGATTTCATCTCGATGGTCAATTACCTGCATTCGAGTTTGTAGGGAGGCCTGCGCTTGGCCGGGATGCGCCAATCAGGAGAGTCAATGAATGGTTGGTTCGCTGCGATGAGGACAGTCAGTCAAACAGCGTCGACCGTTCGGAGAAGACTATTTACAGGCATTTGCAATCGATGATTAACGTTCTGCGCCCACCCAATCCTGGCACGATTCTTTCGCTCAACTCGGCTTCACCGTTTATGACGAACGGTTGATGCAGTGGTTGCCCAGAGAAATCGATCTTGGGCTCTGTACTTCGCGCAGGTGTCCGTAAGAGCTTCCAAAGGACTCGGGGAGCGGAAGCATCAACACGGGACGCCGAAAAGCATGAATCAAGACTCCCGCCCGAATGGTCAACCTGACCCGCTTTGCCGGCTTCCCTCCATAGCGCGGCAGCAGGACGGACTGAGGCTGTTAAAGACACGAGGTGTTGCAAATTGCAACGTTCTGAACGCCGTAACCTACAATTTCGCTAGCAGAAATACGTCGACAGCAAGGTCATGCAAATCATGACGCCGCGACGACGTGTTTCTTCCTTACGGGGGTCGCCCGCGCCCGCTTCCGCCGCATTACAAACACCCCCGCAACGCCCCCACGGTCCTCGCCGTCGCCCCCTGATTCCGCGCGGAAAACGCCAGCCCTGCAGCCACTGCTGCGGCCAGCGTGGGCGGATTACTGATCAGCTCCAGCCCGGCGTGCACGGCTTCCGCCATGTCCGCTGAACGCAGCGCCGCGCCCTCGGCCTGGGCCATCTCTGCCGCCTCGGTAAAATTGAAGGTGTGCGGCCCCATCACAACGGGGCAGCCGCAGGCCGCCGCTTCTATCAGGTTTTGCCCGCCCAGCGGCGCAAAACTTCCGCCCAGCAGGGCCACGTCGCTCAGGCCGAAATACCGCGCCATCTCGCCCAGCGTATCGCCGAGCCAGACATCGGCCTGCATGGCCTCGTCGTTGTCGGCCGGGCTGCCGTCCCAGCCTGAGCGGCGCGACACGCTCAAACCGTGCTGCTTGATCAGCGCCTCGGCTTCGTCAAAACGCTGCGGGTGGCGCGGCACAATCAGGAAGCGGACATTTTTGGAGCCTGCATATGCTACAGAATCGATAGCTGCATGTACGCGTTCTTGCTGGACCACGACACTTATTTGTTTGAGAAAAAGCTCTTCTTCACCATCCCGCGAGCTGGCGAACATCAGCACCGGCTGCGCAACCGCCCGCCGCCAGGCCTTGCCCTGCGCCTGCTGGCTGACGCTGGGCCTGGCGTCAAACTTGAGGTTGCCAAAGACACCGGAAACTGTCGCGCCGAGCTGGCTGAAGCGCGCCGCGTCGGCTGCAGTCTGCGCGAAAACCGCCGTCAGCGCGCCATAGGCCGGCCGCGACAGCAGCGCAAGGCGCAGCGCGTTTTTCAGGGATTTTTCAGACAGGCGCCCGTTGACCAGCAGCAGCGGCATGGCGCGCGCCTGGGCCTGGACCACCAGATTCGGCCAGATTTCGGTTTCCATCAGCAGCCCCAGACGCGGCTTGAAGTGAGCGAAAAACCTGGCCACGACGGCCGGGCTGTCCCACGGTTGCCAGACCTGCACGTCGCCGTGCTGCAGCAGCGTCCTGCCCTCGGCGCGGCCAGTCGCCGTGCCGTGCGTAAGCAAAATTCGCAGGCCGGGGTGCTGCGCGCGCAGGGCTTTGAGCAGCATGGCCGCCGTGCGCGTTTCCCCCAGCGAGACGGCATGCAGCCAGACCAGTTCCGAAGCCGTCTCCCCCGGCTGGATGTAATGGCCGAAGCGTTCTTCAACCGCTTCCAGATAACCCGGCTCGTGCAGACCACGGCGCGCCAGCTTGCGGCGCAGCAACGGCTGGCCCAGCATCATGAACAGCGAATAAAGCTGGCGCGCCAGAGTGTTCATGAAGCTCATGGCGCGACGGCCGTGGCGCTGCAGGCCAGCCAGGCCTGCCAGACAGCGTCGACATCAGGCGCGGGCCGCGCAAACACGCTGAGCTGCCGCCCTGCCGGTGGCGGCCCGGTGCGCCAGGCGGTGTCGAAGTTGTAGATCTGCACATGTGGCAAATCGAGCGCCACGGCGATGTGACTGACGCCGCTGTCCACGCCGATCACACCGGAGCAGCTCGCGAGCTGGTCTGTCAGCGCATCGAGTGCCAGTGGGGGCCAGACGACAGCAGGCGCTGGCTGGCCGTCGGCCCGGTCAACATTGAGCGCATCGGCGATGCTCCGGCTGGTCACCAGTTCTGCTGCGCTGCCATGCGGCAACACGATCTGGTAGCCTGCTGCAAGGAACCGTCGGCCCAGTTCTGTCCAGTGCCCAAGCGGCCACTCCTTGTCGGCACGCGAAGTGCCATGCACAAAGGCAATCTGTCCTGCTACTGTTTCGATAGCTGAGTATGACGGTAATTGCTGGACATGGAGCGGTTTTAAGCCAAAATCAGGATTGGAACGCAGCGCGTAGCCGAGTGCCGTGGCCGCCAGCTCGCGCGAGCGCCGCACGGCAGGGGTGTGGGGTGCGATGTGAATGGCAACAAAAGCCAACCAGCGCGTCGGCGCTTCGTAAGCCGAGCCTTCGGTCTGGTTGGCCAGGGCGAAGCGCTTTCCGCCTTCACCTCTTTTCTCTAACCGCGCCAGCCGCGCCACCAGTGCCGACTTGCTCAAACCCTGCAGGTCGATGACGGCGTCGTAGGCATCCCGCTGCAATTGCGCCTTGAAAGCGCGCCATTCGCTGCGCGTCGCCGCCGTCCAGAACGACTTGCGCCAGCGCCGGATTTCGCAGGTAATGATGCGGTGCAGTCCCGGGCAGCGTGCCAGCAGCGGCGCAAACGATTTCTCAACCACCCAGTCGATCTGCGCACCGGGAAAGGCGGCGTGGATGTCCCGCACGACCGGTAGGGTATGCACCACGTCGCCCAGCGACGACAGCTTGACCAGGAGGATTTTCACAATCGATGCTTCATTGGGGCATCACACCACGCAATCCGTCATTCCCGCGAAGACAAGGATCCAGCGCTGGGGGTGATAAATTCCCGGCCTTCGCAGGAATGACGGGAAAACGGATCAATGCGCTGGTGCCGCAAAAACTGCGTCCGGCTTAACACCGCGCAGCAGGACCAGCATGTCGGCCTGGATGCGCGTGAGTGCCTCGGGCGTCTGCCCTTCAAAGCGCAGCACCAGCACCGGCGTGGTGTTGGAGGCGCGAATCAATCCAAAACCGTCCGGCCAGTCGACCCGCACGCCGTCAATCGTAGAAAGTTTGGCCCCCATGCTTATCGCTTGGCTGATGACGCTGCCCCCCGAGGGAGCTGTGCCTGCTTGGGGCTGCCCGGCGCCGAGTTCATTACCCCCACGGTCGCTCACTGCGTGTAGCTCTCGGCCCCCCGAGGGGGCTGTGCTTGGTTGGGGCGGCCCGGCGCTGCGCACGGCCTCCTCAGCGATCTGAATCAGTTTTGTCACCACCGTGTGCTGTTCACCCTCGGCGCAAAGCACGTTGATTTCCGGCGTGCTAAAGCTGGTGGGCAGGCGGTTAAGCACCTCGCCCGCATCCGGCGATCGGCTGACGATTTCCAGCAGGCGGGCGCCGGCGTAGGTGCCGTCGTCAAAACCGTACCAGCGCTCCTTGAAGAAGATGTGGCCGCTCATTTCGCCGCCGAGCGGCGAGTTGACCTCTTTCATCTTTGCCTTGATCAGCGAGTGGCCGGTTTTGTACATCAGGGGCACGCCACCAGCCGCTTCGATCTCGGGCGCCAGGCGCTGCGAGCATTTCACGTCGTAGACGATCGTTCCGCCGGGCACGCGGCTCAGCACATCGCGCGCAAACAGCATCATCTGCCGGTCGGGGTAAATGTTCTGGCCGTCTTTAGTCACAATGCCAAGCCGGTCGCCATCGCCGTCAAAAGCCAGGCCCAGCTCGGCGTCACCGCTTTGCAGCGCGCGGATCAGGTCCCGCAGATTCTCCGGTTTACTCGGATCGGGATGGTGATTGGGGAAGTTGCCGTCAACGTCACTGAACAACTCGGTGACTTCGCAGCCCAGCGCCCGGAAAATCGCCGGCGCCGAGGCACCCGCAATGCCGTTTCCCGAGTCAATGACGATTTTCATGGGCCGCGACAGCTTGACACCCGAAACGATGCGCTCGCGGTAGGCGGATGCTACGTCGACCTGGCTGAGCTTGCCGGCCGCTGCTGGCGTGACCCAGCTTTCAGCCTGAATTGAGCGGCCCAGCGCCTGGATCTCCTCGCCGTAAATGGCGCGCCCTGCCAGCACCATCTTGAAGCCGTTGTAGTCCTTGGGGTTGTGGCTGCCGGTGACCTGGATGCCGGACGAGGCGAGCGTGTTGGCGGCAAAGTACAGCATGGGCGTCGTGACCATGCCCACGTCGACCACGTCAATGCCCGAAGCGATCAAGCCGCGAATCAGCGCGGCGCTGAGCGACGGGCCGCTGAGCCGGCCATCACGACCGACGGCGACGGCCTTTTCGCCGTCCTTGAGCGCCACGCTGCCAAAGGCTTTTCCCAGCGCCTCGGCCAGCACCTCGTTGATGGTGGAAGGCACGACGCCGCGGATGTCGTAGGCCTTGAAAATGGACGGATTGACTTGCATGGGAGGAACTTCGTGTAAGTTGAACTGAAATGATTGTAGGCGTGGCCTTCTGCCCGAAATCCTCCGACAGGCGAGCCTGGACATGTCCGAATGTGGCTAGTGCATTGCACTGCCGGGCGTATCATTTCTGCATGACACGCGCTAATTCCCTCCTTGCCGACGACGACTGCTACCTCGCCCTGAAGGCGCGGGATGCCCGCTTCGACGGCCGCTTTTTTACTGGCGTCAGTTCTACCGGCATTTACTGCCGGCCGGTTTGCAGTGTCAAGACCCCCAAGCGCGAAAACTGCCGCTTTTTTCGCCATGCAGCGCAAGCCGAACATGCCGGCTTTCGGCCCTGCCTGCGTTGCCGGCCCGAGCTGGCACCGCATTCGGTGGCCTGGTCGGTGCAGGACGCGTCCTTCATTCTGGCGCACCAGGCCGCGCGGCTGCTCGACGAGCCAGAGGATCAGGCGCCCGCGCGTGTCGCTTCGCGCATAGCGCCGTCGCTTGGGAAAGCTGGCCTCGCCTGGGGTGGCCCAGCGCTGCGGCCGTCTGGGTCTGCTCCGGCACGGCAGGATCCCGCCATTGCCAAACTGGCTGCGCGGCTGGGCGTGAGCGACCGCCATGTGCGGCGGATTTTCGAAGCACAGTTCGGCGTGTCGCCGCTGCAATATTTGCAGACACGGCGGCTGCTCACGGCCAAGCAGTTGCTGGCCGACACGGACTTGCCCATCACGCAAGTGGCGCTGATCAGCGGCTTTGCCAGCGTGCGGCGTTTCAATGCCGCCTTCGTGGCGCATTAAAAGTTGAACCCGACGCAACAGCGCCGCCATGGGCCCAGGCCAGCCGGCGGCGGCATCACCGTGCGGCTGGGCTACCGCCCGCCTTACGACGTGGCGGCCATGCTCGGATTTTTTGCCACGCACGCCATAAATGGCATTGAATTTGTCGCTATCGATGCCCGTCAGCCGTGCACAGGCAGCACATTCCGAGTGGAATCTGGCGGCCGGGAGCACGCTGGCTGGTTGCTCGCCGGTTTTGACGAGACGCGCTGCCAGCTGGTGCTGCGGGTCAGCGACTCGCTGTGTGAAGTCTTGCCGCTGGTGATCCGGCGGGTGCGCGCAATGTTTGATTTGGACGCCGACCCGGCAGCCATCAACAGTGTTCTACAGGCCAGTTTTCCGAACACCGGCGGCCAGCGCGTGCCGGGTGCGCTGGACGGCTATGAGCTGGCCGTGCGCGCCGTGCTGGGCCAGCAGGTCACGGTGGCGGCGGCGCGCACGCTGGCACAGCGCCTGGTGGAAAAATTTGGCGAGCCGATTGAGACGCCCTGGCCTCAACTGTCGCGCCTTTTCCCGGCCCCGGCGCTGCTCGCCGCCGCCAGCAGCGTTGCGCTGGGCCTGCTGGGCTTCGTCAGGCAGCGCCAGGCGGCCATCACC
>NZ_JABBPF010000156.1 GCF_012927415.1 Polaromonas sp.
TCAACCATCAACCATCAACCATCAACCATCAGCCCCCATCTTCTTGCCGCTGGCTGCAGTCAGCAACGGCCCTTTGAGCGCTGGTAACGGCACCAGCAAGCGCACCCGGGTGCCGGCTCCGGGCTTGGTGAAAATCTGCAAGTGACCGCCGAGACTTGTAGCGCGTTGTTGCATGTTTTCCAGACCCTTCCCTCCAGGCCGTCCGGCCTCGCGGCGCGGGATTCCGTCGCCGTCATCGCGGACCTCCAGCAGCATGAAATTGCTGGCTGGCAAGTAAGAACAAATGACTTCAACCATGCTGGCGTGCGAGTGCCGCATGACATTCGACAGACATTCCTGGGTAATGCGCAAAACCTGACGGGCGGTTTCTCCGTGAAGATTCTGCAGCGGCCCGTCCACGTCCACCACCCAGTGCATCCCGATACCCAGCGTGTCCAGGGCGCGCTGCACGCGGTAGCGCAACCGTCCCAGTACATCAATGAGGCTTTCATCCGCGCCGTCGATGACGTCCACCATGATTTTCATGTCCATGAGGCACTGTTCCAGGCTCAACGCGACAATCTGCTGTTGCGGGGCATGGGTGTCGAGCGTGGCCAGGATATTGACCAGCTGGGAGCACACGCCATCATGCAAATCGCGCGCGATCCGGCGCCGCTCGTTAGCCACGGCCAATGCAATGTTGTCGGTTGGCGGGCCAAAGCCCGTGACAGCGCCCCAGGCCGTAGTATGCGGATCACCCGTTCCCTCCAGGCTGGCAGACACCTGTGGGGCCTGCGCGGAAATGATTGGCCACAACGCCAGCAAAACAGCAGCATACAAATAATGCACCGGCGTGTTACCCGGGGCCGGTTTGTCAACGGTGAGCACGTCTGCAATGCAGATGCCCAGACCCAGCAGACTGCCACCGAGTGCCATCCAGCGGCGGTGTTGTTTGTCCGATCTTTCGACCTCGCGGGCACCAAACAGGCACAGCACGCTGATGCAAAGCAAGTTAAGCACCACCCACAGCGTATAAGCCAAGTCCTGCAGCCAGGGCCCCCAACCATTCCAAAGCAGCAACAGCAGCCCGACACCGAATTGCGCCATCCACACCGAATGAATTTCAAAACGGATGACCGAGGCGCTGATCAGGAAAAAGAAGGACACCCCGACAATGGCAATCTGGCAAGCCGCATGGCTGAGAAAAAATACCAGTGGCTGGTTCTGCAGCATGGCGCCTGCGCTGCTGCCCATCAGGTAAATCAGCCAGCCTGCGGTAGCAACCACATACGCCAGGTACATCGGGTTGCGCCGTGCTTTCCAGGATCTTGCCGAAAGCGTCAACCCAATCAGCATCGCGTAACTGCTCAGCACGGCTCCTACCAAGGTGGCCGTGCTGAAAGAAAGGGGCAACACGATCTCGGGCTCTAAAAGAGTCCCCGAAGGGCCGCAAAGCTGACCGCTTGCGCGCGAGTGTGCACCTGAAGCTTGCTGTAGATGTTCTTGATGTGCGCGTTGACTGTCTGTGCGCTGATGGTCAACCGGGAGCCGATTTCAGCGCTGGTATAACCCGATGCCACCAGCCTCAGAACCTCTTTCTCACGCTCGGATAAACGGTCCTTGTCGCGCCCCTTGTGAGGAATCTGGTCACCACGCTGAACGTGCTCAAACTTGCTCAACAGCCGACGGGCCAGGTTTGGCGTGATCGACGCGCCACCATTGACCACCTGTAAAACCGCTTGTGAAAAATTTCCAAACCATGAGTTCTTGACCAGGTAACCCGTGGCGCCGAGTTCAAAAGCACGCAAGGCATGCTGCTCGTCTTCCATCGCCGAGATCACCACCGCTTCCGCCATGGGATGCACGGCTTTCATGTATTCAATCAGGTCAAAACCGGTGCCGTCACCCAGATTCAAATCCACCAGCATCACGTCAAACTCATGCTGGCTGATCAATCGCCGCCCGTCCTTCATGTTACTGGCTTGACCCAGAAGATTGGTGCGCAGGTCTCCAAGCAGTTCTTGAGAGATCACACGTCGCATGTGCGCGTCGTCATCAATCAGCACCACCCGAACCGGTTGACCCGGTTGGCCGGTCAGAAAATCAGGCCACATCGACGGCACGCCGCCGCGCGTGATGAAGCGGCTGTCGCTATTCAGGGAGCCAATCCCCGCTGCAGAATCCGCCGTGATTTCGACGTGCATTTCGTGGTTTTGCATAAAGTCCCCTCAATGTTCTGTGATAAACGTTGCTACTTGATTTTTGCAGGCTGTCGCGGCAATTTAATTACAGCTTTTTACCTTAAAACCCGGTAAATATCATTTTTTTTGTCCCGCGTTTACACAGTAAGGCAAATTGATACGAAATGCCACCGTAGATTTTGCGTTAAAACGACCAAAAAACATTTAGTAACATTAATTTCAACTTGCATCTACCTTGGGCAATATGGTGATTTTGCTCAAAAAAGATAGCGAAAAAAACAATGCAGACGGCTCAAACTCCGCACAGAAAGAGCGGTTTCAACCGCAGAAGGTAGCCCAAAGACGGTAACGCATTGGGGCGATTGGCAATAGCGAGTGCAATACCGAAACTGAACACATGCCGAGAAGAACGGTGATCACATTTTTGAATTGTTCGAGTAAGAACGATCTGTGACCCAGCAGTTTCTGGGGTGTTCATTGAAGGAATATTGTATGACTATCAGTAAAAATTTGATTGCGATAGCAATTACTGCGCTGGCCGGTGGTTCTGTATTTGCCCAGAATACTGTGAATTCTCAAGTATCTGGCGGGGCAGTGAGCTACTCGGCTGCCAGCGGCAATTCGTTCAGTACTCATTCAGCATCGGCAGCGGCAAATAATACCTCTACCGCTACCGGGACTCACTCAAGTCCCACTGTGATCTTCGGCTTAACCCTTGGCCCCTACTATCAGGCATCTGCTACCGGAGCCACGTCCACAAGCGGCAGCACCACAACCAACGCCTCAGGTATCGGTGCAGGTATGTCGAGTGCAGGTGCCTCGGAGGCAGGTACCGCATCGTCTATTCAATCGGCAAATGCAATCAAGCCTTTAGGCTCGTTCTTTGGCATTCCCTTTGGTAATGGCGGCACAGTCGGCAATGTTGCCATCAGTAGCCTTTCTCAGGTAGGCACTCAATCCGCAGCTGGTGTGGTTAACACTGGCCTGGCATCAAGCGGAACTACTGCAGCTGCGCACAACACGACTTCGGCAAATGTTGCAGCCCCCGTTGCAGGATCGAGCACTGCGGTGGGTTCGTCGGCTGGCGTAGCGGCGGCTACCGCGGCCAGTTCCCATTTCCCGGTGGTGCCGTTCTTGGGTAATTCTGCCTCAGCTTCAGCTGGCGGCACGCTGGCTGTGGGCACTGTTACCAATGTTGGCGCGTTCCAGAACGGCGGCTTTAGCGGCACAATTACGCGTCCTTAATTCAGAGCGAAGTGTGCTTTTTGATTGAATTTGCATCCTCCCGGAGAGAGTGATCTCTCCGGGCATCAAGAGGAAAACAAAATGAACAAGCTTTTAATCGTTTGCACTGCTGTTATTGCTTTTCAAGCACAGGCACAAACAGCAAACTCAAACCAGAATTCGCAAACCGCTTCTTCGTCAACATCCTTTGGCGGCGGATCCGGCGGTAGTTCAAACCAGACGCAAAGCTCGAACGCGGGGGCTAGTTCGGCCGCTTATGGCGGTGGTGGCGGCTCTGGAGGCAGCGGCGGCAGCGGTGGGTCGTCGACGGTGTCAGGGCTACAGAATTATGTGATCATGACCTCGCCAGAAAAATCTGTCAGCACGGTAAACTCGAATCAAACCGGAACCATGACGACCAATCTTAGTGGCGGCACCGACAGTACGCAGCGCATAGTTCAAAGTGGGGAAAGTGTCAGCCGGGTTGAATACAGTGGTGACTACACCATTAAAAATGTTCCCTCAGTCAATGGCCCGCCTTTGACAACCAGCAATGATACATGCATGGGATCAAGTAGCGGATCTGCCAATGGCCCCGGTTTTGGCATCGGATTTGGTACGACCTGGACAGACGAGCACTGCAAGGATTTGAAGACCAGTCGTGAGCTGTGGAATAAAGGCATGAAAGCAGCTTCACTTGCGATTGATTGCATGAACCCCCGCGCAAAACTGGCCCTTGAAATGACAGGAACCAAATGTCCGCAGTCCATGACTGTCGAAGAACGGCAAGCGGCTTTCGGCGCCATGGCGTCAGCAGAAGGGGCTGTTCCTTCCAAAGGACTGCCAGTTGCAGCCGGTCCGATACCTCCAACAATTTTTGCTGCCAATCTAAGCCCCTTTAGTGGTGAAAATCCAGGGAGATAAAAATGCTGAAATATCTTGTCGTTCTTGCGATCTTTGGCACAGGAACCGCTATTGCCGAAATAAAAATTCAGCGTAATATTCTGGGCAGTGGAATACAAAATGCTTCGATGACGGCTGACGTTGCAATCCCTGTCGGTGATTATGGGGTTTACCATGTACCTCAATATATGCCAGGATTTCCAACCGCTGCAACAATTTGGCCAAGAGTTGTCGAGGTGAAATGTCAAAACGATCTTTGCGAGGGTTATGAAAATACACCGGCAATCGGTCGTGGAGAATATCTCTTCTTCAAGCCGGTCAATATGGCAGCAGCGGTGTCAGTACCGATGGTCGCGCCAATTGCAGAACTTTCAGTGATGCCACAACGGGAAATTCGTAAAAAGATCAAACAATGATTTTTAACCATCTTAAAAATCTCATTTAATTGGGATTTTTTCACTTCCATAAGGTAAACATGATTTTAGTTGATTTAGCAACTGCAACAATTTGCTTTCTCAACCAGTGCTATCCTGTGTTGGCGGGCGTTGATACTCCAACCGGCCAATTCAGGCTCGAGCAGGTGCGTACCCAAGAAGCCGGTTACGGCGGTGATGTGATCCTTTTCAAGGAAACCCAAAATTCGGTATTTGCAATTCATCGGGTCTGGTTGCTAAATCCGAATCAAAATCGACTTCAACGACTTACATCTGGCGACGTTTCCGCACGGATTTCGACTACGTTGGGTTGTATCAATGTGATGCCGGACGTTTACGAGAAGCTGGTCGAGTGTTGCAATAATCAGTTAATGATTGTTTCCGGATAAATTCAAACGCCGCAAATATGCGTTAGCAAGCAACTATATATTTATAGTAATTTAAGCTTGTTTTACTCGGAAGTCATCCACTTACTTGCCTTAAACAAGCATTAGTTGTGTTTCAACGGTGTGAACAACCGCCCAAACGCTTTAGCCGAAGCGGGGCAGCTATTTTGCTCTCAAAAGCCGGCGCAGCTTGCGAGGCTTGGCTTACTGCAAGTAGGTCAAGGCCCAGTCCGCGGGAGCTTTGTGGACGATACCGAGCAAGTCCAGTTCCCGAAGGAATTCGCCCGAGTACACAGCCCTTAACACGTCTACCGGAATGCGGGCAGCATTGCTGGGCGATGCGGCTGTTGAGTACGGGTACGCCGCAGCAAGAACTCTTTCGGCGCGAGTCCACGCGAACTGGATGAAGGCTTTTGTCCGAACCTGTGCCTGAAGAGTTGTGTAGGTCGCCGGGTGGTTCAGGCGCGCCGCCTGCAGATAGGCCTGCAGGAAAAGCATGAAGTCCACCATGCCACCAGCATCCGCGTCAGCTCTCGTGGTGAGGGTTGAGTAGGTCGGATTCGAAAATAGCTTGACTTCCAGATTGGCGCCGCCCGTGTAGGCATTCAGTTCGTCCAGCAGTATGGAAAGGTCGTTGCCGTTCGATGATGCTGCGGCAGTAACGTACAGGTCATAGCGAAACCCGCGGCTTGACTTCAAGGACGTCGGATAGGTCTCACCCGCGATGGAATAATTGGCCAGCTTGTCGTTTCTGCTTATGTCAGTGACATACACCTGACCCTCCGCAAAGAAGCGCGCAAGACCGTCTGCGGTGCACAGATTGCGCAGAGCAGAGTCGATCTTGTGATTGGTCTCGTGCACCGCCGCACCCAGCGACAGCATGTCAACAGAGGTACTACCCGACCGCAACCACCACATAAATGTGCCAGGCAGCCTTGCAAACTCCGCGTAGCCATGCGCGGGATCGACGGCTAAGAGTAGGTCGTTCACGAAAAGCATGTCCGCCCCGGATAGGGTCGGGGCTGTGGTTGTGGTTGCAACGAGGAGCGGACAGTTTGCCGTCGTCACACTGGGAGATGTACCGGCTGGAAGCGTCGCCACCTTTGCAGGTCCTGCTGAAGGCGCTGGTGACGTTGACGAAGGCAAAGCTGCATCCCCTCCCCCCCCGCAGGCAGCAATCGCCGCAAAAACAGCAACGACTAACGAGAAGCGAAAAACGTCTAATCTGGTCTTCATGGGATTTCCTGCGACATGCCACAAGCACAACAAGTCAATGGCGGAGATCAGCTTGAAAGCACGGCCGGTCATGATTCGGAATCACACCCTGAACGTTCGGGTTATGAATCCGGCTCACGGCCAGCAGGCTTTCGATCAGCAGACGTTAGCACAATATCCCTTAATCAGGACGCTTCCAGGCCCCGTTTTCATGCAAGACCTGCCAATTCAGCAATTGCGACCGGCTACCAGCAAGCCAAGCCCGGCGATGACATGCTCAAGAAAAATCCATCTTTGACATCCAGTTCGCGCTTAGTGAGACCGTAATGCGGCCTGCAGTTCCAGGCCGATTTCCGGCCGCTCGGCGAAGGGGTCGATGGGGTTTTTCTGCTGCACGATCGCTTCCATGCGGGCCTGCACATTGCCAAGCGCCTTGGGATGGCTGTAGATGTAAAACTGGTCAGCCGCCATGGCATCAAAAACCTTCTGCGCCACTTCTGCTGCAGTCACTTTACCCGACCCAACGGCCTTGTCGGTCATGGCCTGGCCAATCAGCTGGCTGCGGGTCGGCTTCTCAGTCGACAGTTCAGCGGGCCGGTTACGGTGGCTCTGGCTGATGCCGGTCGGCACGAAATACGGGCACAACACACTGGCGCCAACCTGGTCACTGACGAGGCGCAAATCCTGGTAAAGCGTTTCGCTCAAGGAAACCACCGCATGTTTGCTGACGTTGTAAACGCCCATATTGGGGGGATTGAGCAGCCCGGCCATGCTGGCGGTGTTGACGATGTGGCCCTGCCAGGCCGGGTCTTTCGCTGCGGCGGCCAGCATCATGGGCGTGAACAGGCGCACGCCATGAATAACACCCCAGAGATTAACCCCCAACACCCATTCCCAGTCCTTCACGGTGTTTTCCCAGACCAGGCCGCCGGAGCCAACGCCAGCGTTGTTGAAGACAAAGTGCGGCGCGCCAAAACGCTCGAACACCGCCTGGCTCATGACCTGCATCTGATCGGCATCGGACACATCTAGCTGGAAGGACAGCACCTCGGCGCCCGCAGCCTTCATCTCGGCGCTGGCCTTGTCGAGTGCATCCGCCTGCACGTCGATCAGCACCAGTTTCATCCCCAGTTTTGCACCGATCCGCGCGCACTCCAGGCCAAAGCCCGAGCCTGTGCCGGTCAAAACGGCGGTTTTGCCTTTGAAATTCGTGATCATCTGTCAACTCCTTGAAAATTAAACGCGACGTAACATCTCAATATGGGAAATTGCGTCTTCAATGTAGGGTGGCCCGGCTTTTTCGAAACCATGCCGCTGGTAAAACGCCTCGAGTCGCGCCTGTGCGCCAATCCGGATGGCTTGAGCGCCCGATTGCCGCGCCAGGCACGCGATGGCTCTTTCGATCAGTTCATGGCCCGCGCCACTGCCCCGAATTGAATCACGCGTGACGACGCGGCCTATGCTGGCTTCGGTGAATTTGAGCCCGGCGGCAAGGCAGCGCGCATACGCCACCAATTGGCCGTCCAGCGTGCCCAGCAAATGCATGGCTTTTCCATCGGCACCATCAATATCCTGGAAAACGCAGGCTTGCTCGACCACAAAAACCTCGCTGCGAAGCTGCAGCAGCGCGTAAAGCTCCGAGACAGTCAATTCATCAAAGGCCACACAGCGCCAGGCAATACCACTCATGCTGGCGTAGATGACCTGAGTGAATAGCCGATTCGCGGAAAATGCACATGTACCGTACCGGCACGTTCGTCGGTGCGGCGCAGTGTGTAGTGCAGGCGCGTGGCGGCGACCAGTTCGCCTTCGCTCGGCTCCAGACCAAAACTCTCGGCGCTGACCACGACCTGACTTCCCAACGCAATGCCATGCTCATCCTGAAAAACGTCGTCATGCAGGACTGCGGGTGTTGACGCCGCAGCGACGGCAATGGCCTCGGCAGCGCTGAATTTCTCCATGCTGCCGTGACCGATGGCCGCCATGCGGTCCATCCAGTCGAGAACGGCAGGCGTGGCATTGAGGACGTCAGCCAGCACAGAGGTCCTAACGCGTGTGAACCACAGCGGGTGGTACATCGCAAAGTCGGTGATACATGGCTTATCGCCCAGCACAAACGGCAGGTCATCGAGCATGTCGGACAGGCGACGCAAATAGGATTTATAAGCGGCAGCGGCGTCTTGCGGGCGATGCCGCTGCATGCCCGTGCTCATGGCCTTGCGATCTTCCGCAAACGCCTTGGCCGCCTCGGCCGGCGCATTGTCAAATAGCTGGGCCAGACCTCTGGGTTGCATGTTGTAGGCCATGGAGGTCCAGAACAGCGTGGAATCAGCCCATTGCGCAAGGGTGCGCGCCATGCCCTTGCTCGGTTCAGGGTACAGCGTGGGCAGATGCTCGATATGCTCCAGCACGTCGGCGATCAGCGCCGTATCGCAATAAATGTCGGCACCAATCTGCAGCACCGGCGTCTTGCGGTAGCCGCCGGTCAGCGCCATCACGTCGGGCTTGGGACTTGTCATCGGAATGACCACCGACTTCCATGAAAGATTTTTGTAGCCCAGCATCAGCCGGATTTTTTCCGCGAAGGGCGAAGTGGGGTAGTGGTGAAGAATCAGTGTTGGCGGAGTGGTCATGAGAGTCTCCAAGACGGAGTTGAGATCGTGAAAGGTCGAGGGTTAACGCGGCATCGCACGGTCGATGATGCTGTCGAAGTCGGTGCCTGATCCCAGTGTGCCAAAAGTTTGGCCCCAGTGGCCGGCCATGCGTGAATCGCAAAAAGCGTCAGCCACGGCGCTTGGGGCAGTCTGGCAAAGCAGCGCGGCTTGCAGCGCCAGCGCCACGTCCTGCGCGAGACGGCGCGCCTGCAGTTCCGAACTCATCTCTTCAAGCTGGATCGGCAAAGCGGCGGCAAGCCGGTCGAGCGCTGGGTGCGCTCCCCTTGCAGCGCCAAGCTCCTTCGTCAGCGCGGCCACCGCATCGGGCTTGCGCAAGGCGCGCAGCAGGTCTAGCGCCATGATGTTGCCAGCGCCTTCCCAGATTGAATTGACCGGCATTTCGCGGTAAATGCGCGCCATGATGCCTTCGCCGCCCTCCTCCACGTAGCCGTTGCCGCCCAGGCATTCCATCGCTTCCTGGGCAAACTGGCTGCCCCGCTTGCAAATCCAGAACTTGGCCACCGGCGTCAGCAGGCGCGACAAAGCCTGCTCGTGCGCGTCGTCCGAATGATCAAAAGACCGTGCCAGCCGGATGGAAAGCGCGCAAGACGCTTCACTCTCAAGAGCAAGGTCAGCCAGCACATTACGCATGAGCGGCTGCGCGATCAGTGGTTTGCCAAATGCGTTCCGCTGGGCTGTGTGATTCAGTGCGATGCTGAGTGACTGGCGCATCAAGCCACTTGTGCCCAACGCGCAGTCAAGCCGGGTCATGGTGCCCATGGCAAGAATTTGTGGCACGCCACGACCTTCATCGCCCACCAGCCAGGCCACGGCTCCGATAAATTCAACCTCGGAACTGGCATTGGCCTTGTTGCCCAGCTTGTCCTTCAATCGCTGGATGTGAATCTGGTTGAGCGTGCCGTCGGGCAGCACACGCGGCAAAAACAGGCACGACAAACCTGCGGGCGTCTGTGCCAGGATGAGAAAGGCATCGCACATGGGGGCCGAGAAAAACCATTTGTGCCCCGTGACGGCGAAGCGCTGCCCCCAGCCATCCAGGCCCTCTGGCACGGCCCGCGTCGTGTTGGCGCGCACGTCTGAGCCACCCTGCTTTTCGGTCATGCCCATGCCCATGGTCACTCCGGGCTTGTCACGCCACGGCTTGAGCGACGGGTCGTACTGCCGGCCGGTGAGTTTGGGTGACCAATCAGCGTAAATCGCCGGGTTGCCGCGCAGCGCTGGCGTGACAGCGTAGGTCATGGAAATCGGGCACAGGCTGGACGGCTCCAGCTCAGTGAACAGCATGAAACCCGCGGCTCTAAGCACATGCGGCGACGGGCCGGGACCTTTCGGCGCCAGGCCGCCCCAAGCCGAAACGGCCTCCTCAAGGGTCGGCGCTGAATGCGAAGCGACAAGCGTGGCGGCCGGTTCCTTCCAGGGAGTGCCGTGCAAACCGGCCTCGATGGCCGTCGTCATCAATGCGTGGTAGCTTGGGTGGAACTCGACCTGGTCGATGCGCCGTCCGAAGCGGTCGTGCGTGTGCAGCTCGGGCGCATGCACATTGGCCAGCCGTGCATGGGTCTGCATGTCAGCCGTGCCCAGTCTGCCTCCCAATTGCGTGAGTCCAGCCGTTTCCAGCGCCGGGGCGTTGAAAGCCAGCGCATCACGTAACGGCCGGTTGGACTCAAACAGGTTGTAATTGACCAGCGGCTCGGGCTGGTTGAAGACTTCATGGGTAGTGTCCACGGATGGCTCCCGGGGTTTAGAAACTAGATCAGCTTGACCAGCTGTTTGCCAAAATTCTTACCCTTGAGCAAGCCTAAAAATGCTTCAGGCGCGGCTTGCAGGCCCTGCGCTACGGATTCGCGGGGGCGCAGCTTGCCGCTGCCCACCAGCGTGCCCAACTCCGTCAGCGCTTCGGGCCAGATGCTCATGTGCTCGCTGACGATGAAACCCTGCAGCTTGAGCCGGTTGGTCAGAATAAGCCCCGGGTGGTTCAGGGGCAGCGGTTGTCCGTCGTAGCCGGCAATCATGCCGCACAGTGCGACGCGGCCGAAGGCGTTCATGCGCAACAATACGGCGTCGAGCACCATGCCACCAACATTTTCGAAGTAGCCGTCAATGCCGTCAGGACAGGCTTGCTGGAGCGCCTTCGAAAGCGCCGCCGCGTCTTTGTACAGCTTGTAGTCGATACAGGCGTCAAATCCAAGTTCATCAACGGCATAACGGCATTTGTCAGGACCTCCGGCGATACCGACAGTCCGGCAGCCGCGCGCTTTGGCCAAGGCGCCAAAAGCGCTTCCTACGGCACCGGTGGCGGCGCTGACCACCACGGTCTCGCCGGCTTTGGGTTCGATGATTTTGAGCAGGCCATACCAGGCGGTGACGCCGGGCATGCCGACCGCGCCCAGATAGTGCGACAGCGGCACGTGTGTGGTGTCTACCTTGCGCAGCGCGCCGGGCGCATCCGCACTGACGACACTGTATTGCTGCCAGCCGCCCATGCCGACCACTTTGTCTCCGGGTTGATACTTCGGCGAGCGGCTTTCCACCACTTCGCCAGCCGTGCCCCCGCCCATCACCTCGCCCAGCGACTGTGGCGCGGTATAGCTTTTGGAGTCGTTCATGCGGCCTCGCATATAGGGGTCAAGGCTCAAAAAGTGGTGGCGGACCAGCACCTGGCCGTTCTGCAAGACGGGGGTTTCACTGTTCACCAGCTTGAAGTTGCCGGCGACTGCTTCGCCGGTAGGCCGGTTGTCGAGCAAAACCTGTTGATTGGCAGTCATAAAAATCTCCAAGGGTGAGGTTGAAAAAGCGTTGAATACGCGGCTGGCTGTGTTGATGCCGCCGTAACAACGCTACTAATTTAATAGCTAGCGGTGCCGATACTAGCTGGACCTGTCCATGATTTGATCAAAAAATTCAAGTTCAGTCGGTAGCAATGACGCTGGGCGGCGGATTTAGCGCATTTGCGCTTTTGGCGCCGGTCACGAGCCGCTTGACGTATTTGAAGGTTCCGGTCGAGTGGGTGCACGCCTGACCTTTGGCATCGTAAATCGTGGCTTCAGTAAATGCCAGCGTTGCACTGCGGTGCATCAGCCGGCCCTTGGCCATAAGCTGGCTGCCGTCGCCCGGCGCGGGCCGCATGAAGCTGGTTTTCATCTCAATGGTGACCACACCCATGTCTTTTTGAACACTGCGCGCTGCCACCGCCATCGTCACGTCCAGCAGCGTCATGCAGGCACCGCCGTGAGTGACGGCAAAAGAATTGAGATGTTCGGGCAGGGGCGTGTAGCCAATGGCCGACTCACCTCCTTCAAACAGTTCCAGCGTAAAGCCGAGAAGGGCAACGAAGGGAATTTCTGCGCCGAAATCCATGACTGACTAGCCCCCAGTTATTACCGACACGCCGCCATCCACTGCCAGCCATTGTCCGGTGATGTGCTTGCCGGCGTCAGACGCGTACAGCACACAGAGGCCCTTGAGATCCTCATCATCGCCAAGTCGGCCCAGTGGCGCGTGGGCAGCGAGCTTTTCTTCCCCCATGGCCTTCAGCGTACCCTGCGTCATCCGGCTCGGGAAAAAGCCCGGGCAGATTGCGTTGACGGTAATGTTGCTGGCGCCCCATTCGCAGGCCAGTGCGCGCGTGAAGTTGATCACCGCGCCTTTTGAAGTGTTGTAAGCCAGCGTGTTCATGCCGCGCGGATTGCCGCCCAGCCCGGCAATCGATGCGACGTTGATGATGCGGCCAGTCTTGCGCGGAATCATGCTGTGTTTGGCAATCTGCTGTGACAGGATGAAGTAGCCCCGGATGTTGAGGTTCATCACCTTGTCCCAGGCATCGACCGGATGGTCTTCGGCCGGTGCACCCCATGCAGCGCCAGCGTTGTTGACCAGAATATCCACATGGCCGAAACGCTTGATGGTTTCGTCGGCCAGCGCGCGAATGTCGGCTTCCTTTGCGCAGTCTGCGGCAATCCAGTCCACATCAATGCCGGCGGCTTTTAATATGGCGGCAGATTCGGTTAGGTCTTCGGCTTTGCGCGAGCTGAGCATGACTTTGGCGCCCGCCTCGCCCAGCGCCTGCGCCAGTTGCAGCCCCAGGCCGCGCGAACCGCCGGTCACGAGTGCGGTTTTACCTTTAAGGTCGAACAATTGCTGAATGGTACGGGTCACGGAAAGATCTCCTTTTTAGTCGCTTTGAATTTCATAATCCAGCACGCTACGGCTTTCGCGCAAGGCGCCCAGACCGCTACTGACGTACTGGTGATGAGGATGATTCTGGTAGGCAGCCAGTGCTGCGCTGTCTTGAAATACCGAGTAAAGCACAACATCGCAGTTGGCTTCCAGTCCGGCTGTCCTGATGGCGACTTCAAACGCGAGCATGCCCGGCACCAGCTCGCGGCAGCTATCCAGCTCGGCCTTGAAGTGTCCAGCATCCGTAGTGTCTTTGAGTCGCCACATCACAATGTGCTTGATCATGACTCCACCCCGATTCTGGAGCGCACGTAAATAAGCAGACCCCCGAGCGAGGCAACGATCCAGCCGCCAGCCACCATCGTCCATCCCATGTCATCATCCACGCGCTCCACAAACAGGCCAAGGATCAGCGTCAGCAAGCCGCCATAAATCAGCACCCAGATCAAGGACTGCAGCCACGCCACCACCTTGGTTGAAACCGGATCTGAAGAGGGCTTGAAAAATCCCATCAAAAAGCTTCTTCGGGCATGCCAGCGCAGGTCAGGTCGCGCGTTTGAACCACCCCCAACCAGGCTCCGATCTTCGGCAATTCATAGTTGTAAAAATAGCGGGTAGCGCCCAGTCTTCCTACGGTGCAGGCCATGGATTTTGTGGTGTCGACCGCCAATGCGGCACGCGCCACGTCCAGCCATATCCACGCCAGTACGGTATGTCCGAAAGCCTGCATGTAAGGCACGGCGTTGGCCAGCGCCTCGCCCGGCTTCCCCGTGGACCATGCGGCCTGGGTGGCCGTGCGGAGCTGTTTGAAGGCCGTTTCAAGCGCCAGCGCGTGCTCGGCCAGTTCGGACTCTGGCGTAGCGCGCTGGATGGTGAGGTTGACACGCGCGGCCAGCAGCTCAAACCCCCTGCCCCCTTCCATCAACACTTTGCGCCCCAGCAAATCAAGGGCCTGAATGCCATGCGTGCCTTCGTGGATCATGTTCAGGCGGTTGTCGCGCCAGTATTGCTCGACTGGGAAATCACGCGTGTAGCCATAGCCGCCAAGCACCTGGATCGCCAGCGAATTGGCCTCCAGGCACCATTCGCTGGGCCAGCTTTTGGCAATCGGCGTCAGCACTTCGAGCAGCAGCCGGGCGTCGTCGGCAGCCTCTGGCGCCGCAGTGTGCTGCTCATCGACCAGCCGGGCGCAATACAGCTCCAGCGCCAGCGCGCCTTCGCAATACGCCTTTTGCGCCAGCAGCATGCGCTTGACATCGGGGTGTTCAATGATGCGGCTTTGCGGGGCAGAGGCGTCCTTGCCTGCGCCAGTGACGGGCCTGCCCTGCGGCCGGTTTTTAGCATAGTCGAGCGAGGCGTAATAGCCGGCCATACCCAGCATGCCAGCCGCCATGCCGATGGCGATGCGGGCTTCGTTCATCATGTGAAACATGCAGCGAAGACCCTGGTGCGGCTTGCCCACGAGGTACCCAACGGCCCCGGCCTGGCCATTCACCGGGTACTTGCCTTCGCCAAAGTTGAGCAGCGTGTTGGTCGTGCCGCGCCAGCCCAGCTTGTGGTTCAGCCCGGCCAGCGCCACGTCGTTGCGAACGCCGGTAAGTTCGCCAGCGATGTCCACCATTTTTTTGGGAACGATGAACAGCGAAATGCCTTTCGTTCCTGGAATCAGCTTGCCATCAGGGCCGGGAATCTTGGCCAGCACCAGGTGAATGATGTTGTCCGTCAGCTCATGCTCGCCGGCTGAAATCCACATCTTGTTGCCCTTGAGGCGAAAGCGAGAGCCCAACGGGTCGGTTTCGAAGTCAACGCCGTCGGGTACGGCGCGCGTCATCACATCGCTTAGCGAGGAGCCCGCCTGAGGCTCCGACAGGCACATGGTGCCGGAAAAGCGGCCTGAAAACTCGTTCTTGGCAAACACGTCCTTCTGCATTGGCGTGCCATGCACCATCAACAAATTGGCATTGCCGGTGGTCAGCATGCCGGACCCGATGCTGACCGAAGCCATGGCAAAAAACGCGTTGGCGGCGGCTTCTACCGTGTAGGGCAGCTGCA
This sequence comes from Polaromonas sp., assembly GCF_012927415.1. Taxonomy (GTDB): domain Bacteria; phylum Pseudomonadota; class Gammaproteobacteria; order Burkholderiales; family Burkholderiaceae_C; genus Polaromonas. Next base: position 15,246 of record NZ_JABBPF010000156.1, read on the forward strand.
TCCCGCCAATTTCGTAGTCTTGTGCGGCGCTGAGCATTCCCGAAGCCGCATAGGCCTTTTGCGCGTCGTATGTCGCCTGCGGCAAAATGACTTTTTCACCGTCAAATTGCGGCTCCTGCGTATCGACAGTGCGGTTGAACGGCGCGTATTTCTCCCGCGCAATCCGCTCGCAGGCGTCAAACACGGCATCAAAGGTTTCGCGGCTGTGGTCGGCGAAGCGTTCGCGCTGGTTCAGTGACTCGGCGTCAAGCCACTGATAAAGCAAGAAATCAAGGGTGGGCCGGAGGTTCATGGTTTTGTTCAATCTCCCGAGGGATTTATTGAGGCGTTTTCTCGCCGGACAAACGGGCAGTCGTGCCTTGGGCCACAGCGCAGAGTTTTTCCTCGCCATTCACCACCGCAAAAACGTCACCGCAGCAGAATGTTTGCGAACTTTTAGAATCCATCGCCTGGGCGCGCAATCAGCCACTCTCCAATGACTGGCTGGTCGTAGTTGATCTTGAATGCGAAAGTGATCACTGGCATGCCACATGCCGAGCCGCTGGCATCGGCCAGCGCGTTATCGACCGCATCACTGACCACCCCGCCGTGCACAAAGCTATCTGGCCGAAGAACTTTTTCGGTCACCGGAAAGTGCAACTGAGCGTCAATCAGCACGTTGCGAGGTTGCCGGGCAAGAAGCCCCTGCCCTTTTTGCAGGAACAGGGTGGCGTTCATGATGGATACAACCCTTTTACAGCACTTCAAAAATGCCGGCAGCGCCCATGCCGCCGCCAATGCACATGGTGACGCAAACGCGCTTGGCGCCGCGCCGTTTACCTTCAATGAGCGCATGGCCTGTCAGGCGCTGGCCGGTGACGCCGTAGGGATGGCCGACTGCAATTGCGCCGCCATTGACGTTGAGCCTGTCCATCGGAATACCCAACTTGTCGGCGCAATACAGCACCTGCACGGCAAAGGCTTCGTTCAGTTCCCACAGGTCGATGTCGCTGACGCTCAAACCCAGCCTGGCAAGCACCTTGGGAATGGCAAACACCGGGCCGATGCCCATTTCATCGGGCTCGCAGCCGGCTACCGCAAAGCCGAGGAAGCGGCCCAGCGGCGTCAAACCTTTTCGCTCGGCGACGGTTTCGTCCATCACCACAACCGCACCACCGCCATCGGAGAACTGGCTGGCATTGCCGGCTGAAATCAGGCCGCCCGGAATGGCGGAGCGCAAACCGCTGATGCCTTCCTTGGTCGTTCCCGCTCGTATGCCTTCGTCATTCGTCACAGTGACCTGTTTTGTCATCAAACCCATCACCGGGTCGGCAACACCGGCCGTCACGGTGATGGGTGCAATTTCAGCATCAAACAGCCCCGCAGCCAGCGCAGCCGTTGCCTTTTGCTGGCTGGCGGCACCGTATTCGTCCATGCGTTCGCGGCTGATGCCATAGCGCTTGGCAACCTGCTCGGCGGTTTGCAGCATGTTCCAGTAAATTTCAGGCTTGTTTTTTACGAGCCAGTCTTCGCGCAGCATGTGGGTGTTCATCTCCTGCTGGACGCAGGAAATGCTTTCCACACCACCAGCCACGAAAATGTCAGCTTCGCCGGCGATTACGCGCTGCGACGCCAGTGCAATCGCCTGCAGCCCGGAGGAGCAAAAGCGGTTGACGGTCATGCCCGAGACGGTGACCGGGCAACCGGCGCGCAGGGCGATCTGACGTGCAATATTGGCACCAGTCGCGCCTTCAGGCGTGGCGCAACCCATGATGACATCATCGACTTCGCCGGCTTCAATGCCAGCGCGGGCTATCGCATTTTGAACCGCATGGCCACCCAGGGTGGCACCGTGCGTCATGTTGAAGGACCCCGTCCAGCTCTTGGCCAAAGGGGTGCGGGCGGTGGAAACGATTACTGCTGAGCTCATGAAAATCTCCGGAATTAGGGGGGCTTGGTTTTCGCTTGCACTGATCAGTTGAAGGTCTTGCCTTCGGCAACCAGCCTGGCCAGCAGCGGCGCAGGCTTCCAGAAGCTGGCGTCGTCAAGCGGATTTTTTGCAAAGCGGTTCATAGCCTGCACCACGTTGAAGAGGCCCACCTGGTCGGCGTACAGCATGGGACCACCACGGTAAATCGGGAAACCGTAGCCCATGAGATAAACCATGTCGATGTCGCTGGCCTTGGTCGCAATGCCTTCTTCCAGGATATGCGCTGCTTCGTTGACGAGTGAATACACCAGGCGCTGGACTATTTCTTCGTCCGAAATCTTGCGTGGGCTGATGCCCAGTGACTTGCGATGCTCTTCGATCATCGCAACAACTTCGTGATTGGGAATTGCGTCACGCTTGCCGGCCACGTAGTCATACCAGCCGGCGCCGGTTTTTTGGCCGAAGCGGCCTTTTTCACACAGCAGGTCGGCAGTCTTGCTGTACTTCATGCCTGGTTTTTCCTGATAGCGGCGCTTGCGAATGGCCCAACCGATGTCGTTGCCGGCGAGGTCACCCATGCGGAACGGTCCCATGGCAAAACCGAATTTCTCGATTGCTTTGTCAACTTGGGCGGGTGTGCAACCCTCGTCCAGCAGGAAGCCGCCCTGTCGGCCGTATTGCTCAATCATGCGGTTGCCAATAAAGCCGTCGCACACGCCAGAGACCACCGCCGTCTTTCGGATTTTTTTCGCGACTGCCATGACCGTGGCCATGACGTCTTTGGCGGTTTTTTCGCCGCGCACCACTTCAAGCAGCTTCATGATGTTGGCCGGGCTGAAGAAATGCAGGCCCACCACGTCTTCGGGACGCTTGGTAAAGGAGGCAATCTGGTTCAGATCCAGTGTCGAGGTATTGGACGCCAGGATCGCGCTGGGTTTCATGACCCGGTCAAGTTCGGTGAATACTTTTTCCTTGACGCCCATTTCTTCGAACACGGCTTCGATCACCATATCGGAGTCTTTAAGGTCGTCGTAGCTCAGCGTAGTGCTGAGCAGGCCCATGCGCTGCTCGTATTTATCCTGCTTGAGCTTGCCTTTTTTAACCTGCGATTCGTAATTTTTGCGAATCGTGGCAATACCGCGGTCCAGAGCTTCCTGCTTCATTTCAAGCATTTTGACGGGAATGCCCGCGTTCAGAAAGTTCATCGCGATGCCGCCACCCATGGTGCCGGCGCCAATCACGGCAATGGATTTGATGTCGCGCTGTGGCATGTCTTGCGGCACATCCGGTATTTTGGAGGCGGCGCGTTCGGCGATGAAGATGTGGCGCAGTGCACGACTTTCCGGTGTCCACATCAGGTTGATGAAGAGTTCACGCTCGAACAGCAGGCCATCGGCAAACTTTTGCTTGGTTGCGGCTTCGACAGCGTCCACGCATTTGAGCGGCGCGGGAAAATTCTTCGACATGCCCTTGACCATGTTGCGCGCAAACTGGAAGTATGCGTCACCGTTGCGGTGCTTGCACGGCAGGTTGCGCACCAGCGGAAGCGGGCGGATGTCGGCAATCGATTGTGCAAAGGCAAAAGCCTCGTCGGGCAGCGACTCTGCCGAAGAGGCCATTTTGTCGAACAGTTTCTGTCCGGGAATTTGCGCCAGCAACTCACTTTTGACAGGCTCGCCGCTGACGATCATGTTCAGCGCAGGCTCCACGCCAAGCGCGCGCGGCAGGCGCTGTGTGCCGCCCGCGCCTGGCAACAAGCCAAGCTTGACCTCCGGCAGGGCCACGCTGCAGCCCGGTGCGGCGATGCGGTAGTGGCAACCCAGCGCCAACTCCAGTCCGCCGCCCATGCAGACCGAATGAATTGCAGCGACCACTGGTTTGGAAGAGTTTTCGATCATCTGGATAACGCTGTGCAGGTTAGGCTCCTGCATCGCCTTGGGCGAACCAAACTCCTTGATATCGGCACCGCCCGAAAAAGCTTTGCCGGCACCGGTGATGACAATGGACTTGATGGCATCGTCATCATTGGCTTTTTGCAGGTTTTCGGTCATGCTCAAACGTGTGGCGTGACCGAGGCCGTTGACAGGCGGATTATTCAGGGTGATCAGCGCCACCGAGCCGTGAACTTCGTAGAGGGTTGTCATTGAGGTGTGTCTTTCCTTGATTGAAATTTCATTGGTGAATATCCCGATGGCAATCAGCCCCGGGCCAGCTGCCTGGCAAATGCCAAAAAATAGTACGACCGTTCTTTTCTTATTGTAGGGAGGGTTTAGGACGGCACAAGTCCTCCTCGGTCCGGGTTTACCCTAATTTTTCCCGCGTTTGTCTCAACAGTGACAAGGCAGGTGAGTGGCTCACACTTCCAGCCACTCTTTCCGAATGTACGCATCAGCCCGCAGGCTGTCGGGAGTTCCATCAAAAACGATGCTGCCATGGCCCATCACCAACACCCGGTCTGAGATTGCCATCGCAATCGTCAGCTTCTGCTCAATTAGCAGCACCGAGATGCCCCTGGCCTTGAGGGTTTGCAGGTATTGGCCGACCAGCTCCACGATTTTGGGCGCCAGTCCCTCGGTTGGCTCGTCAATGATGATAAGGTCTGGGTCGCCCATCAGGGTGCGGCAAAGCGTAAGCATCTGCTGTTCACCGCCCGAAAGTACCCCCGCTTCGGTGTGCTGGCGCTCGCGCAGCCGGGGGAACAGGGTGTACATGTCGTCGAATGACCAGCGCGACCCCTTACCCGAACCCTTCTGGCCAAGCAGCAGGTTCTGATGCACAGTAAGTTTGGGGAAAATGTCGCGGTTTTCAGGAACATAACCCAAGCCGAGATGGGCAATCTGGTAAGCCTTCTTTCCGCCGATTTCTAAATTTTTCCAGCAGATGGAGCCCTGGCAATCGACCAGCCCCATGATGGCCTTTGCAGTGGTCGAACGGCCCGAACCATTGCGTCCCAGCAAGGCCACAATTTCGCCCGCCCTCACGTCGAAGGAGACCCCATGCAGCACATGGCTCTTGCCGTAGAAAGCATGCAAATCGGTAAGTTTCAGCATGAAAGTTGCCGCTGGCCCACTTTTGGTGTCGTCTTGCATGTCAATGACCCTGCCCTTGCGCGTCAGCCACTGATGAACCCAGATAAGCCTCTTGGACACGCGGGTCGGCGCGCACCGCTTCGGGTACGTCATAGGCGATAACTTCCCCATAGACCACGACGGCAATCTTGTCGGCCAGGCCAAACACAACACCCATGTCATGCTCAACTGTCAGCAGCGTCTTGCCCACCGTGACTTCCTTAATCAGGCTGATAAACCGGCTGGTTTCGGAGCGGCTCATGCCCGCCGTCGGCTCGTCAAGCAAAATCACGCCGGCACCCCCCGCGATGGTGATGCCGATTTCCAGCGCACGCTGTTCGGCGTAAGTAAGATTGATGGCCAGCACATCCCGTTTTCTGTCGAGCTTGATCATTGTCATCAACTCGTCCGCACGCGCGTTGGCGTCGTGAAGATTGGCCAGGAATTTCAGGAAGGTGTATTTGTAGCCCAGACTCCAAAGCACACCGCAGCGCAGGTTTTCAAAGACGCTGAGCTTGGGAAATATATTGGTGATCTGGAAACTGCGCGACAGGCCGAGCCGGTTGATTTCGAACGGTTTTTTGCCGTTGATCCGCAGGCCACTGAGTAACACCTCGCCACTGCTGGGTTCGAAGCGCCCGCTGATCAGATTGAACAGTGTCGACTTTCCCGCCCCGTTGGGCCCGATTATGGCGACGCGCTCACCCGGTTTTACGGCCAGGTTGATGCCACGAATAATCTCAGTTTTTCCAAAGCTTTTACGAAGGTCTTTGAGTTCAAGTGCATAGTGTTCTAAAGCGCTCACAGGGCCTCCCGCCGCTTGATTTCTTTTTCTATTGACTCCTGGATATCGCCCCACTTACCGGTAAAACGTCGACGCGCCAGTTCAAAAAAACCAAGACCCACCAGCATCACAGAAGCAGCTGCACCCCAACTTCCAGCGCCAGCGGCATTGAGCCGGACGCCCATGAAATGAAGCTGCGACCCCAAGGCCGCATCAAGCTGCAGATGGTAGAGCATTTCTATCATGGCAGCGGCGCCCACAAAGGCGATGACGGCAGTGACAAGCAGCGCCAGATAATTGAGCCACAGGGGTTTGAGCTTCCCGTATGAAGCCACACGGACGTTGATCATGATCAGGCTGGCAAAGCCGCCCGGTGCGAACATGACCATGAAGAGAAAAACCAGCCCGAGGTAAAGCAGCCAGGCCTTGGTGAACTCACTGAGCAACACAAATGCCAGCACCATCAGCACCGCACCAATGATGGGGCCAAAGAAAAAGGTGGCCCCGCCCAGAAAGGTAAAGAGAAGATAAGCCCCCGAACGATATCCGCTAACTACTTCAGAGGTCACAATCTCAAAATTCAACGCGGCCAGACCGCCCGAGATACCGGCAAAAAAAGCGGCTATCACGAAGGAGAGGAAGCGTACTTTTTGCGTGTCATAGCCGACAAACTCAACCCGTTCAGGGTTGTCACGTACGGCGTTCAACATGCGGCCCAGGGGCGTGCGGGTAAAGGCAAACATCAGGGCGGTGCTGATGAAGGTGTATATCGCAATCAGGTAGTACAACTGTATTTGTGGGCCAAACGTGATTCCCAAAGGCTTGGGGCCGGTGACCCGATTACCGGATACACCACCCTCCCCGCCAAAAAAATCAGGAAACATCAGGGACATGGCCCAGACCAGTTCACCAACGCCCAGCGTAATCATGGCAAACGTGGTGGCTGATTTTTTGGTGGTAACCCAGCCCAGCAATAGCGCAACCCCCAAGCCCGCCATCCCGCCTGCCAGCGGGATCAGACTAACCGGCAATGGCAACCGGCCCTGGCTGACGAGGTTCAGCACATGAATGGCGATAAAGGCGCCCATTCCTGAGTAAACCGCATGCCCAAAACTTAACATGCCGCCCTGTCCCAGCAGCATGTTGTAGCTGAGGCAAACAATGATGGCGATACCCATCTGCGACAGGATGGTATGGCTCAGGCTGCTGGTAAACACCAGAGGGACAACTAACAAAAGGACTGCAAAAAGGCTCCAGACCACGAAGCGTCCCCTGTTCTGGGATTTGAATTGGTAGTAGTTTTGTGCCATGACTAGCCTTCCCTGGTGCCCAAAAGACCCTTGGGCCGGAAAATGAGCATCAACACCAAAAACAGATACGGAAGGATAGGCGCAATCTGGCTGACCTTGAGCTTGAGCAGCGCGTAACCGAAGGTCTCTGGTGTGACCGTGACACCCAGCACACTCACCGCACTCATCAGTGAGCTGTCGACCGCCACGGCAAACGTCTGGATGACGCCGATGAGGACGGAGGCGAGAAAAGCCCCGGCCAGAGACCCCATGCCTCCCACCACCACGACCACAAAAATGACGGAGCCCACGGCCGCCGCCATGCCCGGTTCGGTCACAAAGGCATTGCCCCCGATGACACCTGCCAGACCTGCCAAAGCAGCACCTCCACCAAACACGAGCATGAACACGCGCGGCACGTTGTGGCCCAAGGCCTCCGCCGCCTCGGGGTGGGTCAAAGCCGCCTGAATCACCAGCCCGATGCGGGTGCGCTTGAGCAATAACCAGACAGCCACCAACATGAACAGCGCCACAACCATCATGAAGCCTCTGTACATCGGAAACTGCGTACCGTACAAGGTAAACAAGGGGCCTTTCAAGGCTTCCGGAATCCGGTAATCCACTGCAATGCGGCCCCAGACCAGTTGCACCAGTTCCACCAGAATGTAGCTGAGGCCAAAAGTTACCAGCAACTCGGGCACGTGGCCAAACTTGTGAACCCGGCGCAGGCAGAATCTTTCAAACGCTGCGCCTATCAAACCAACCAGCAAAGGAGCAACGATCAGTGCAGGCCAGAACCCCACCAGACTGGTGACAGCATACGCAAAATAGGCACCGAGCATGTAGAAGGAGGCATGCGCGAAATTGAGCACTCCCATCATGCTGAAAATCAACGTCAACCCTGAACTCAGCATGAACAGCAACAGGCCATAGCTGAGCCCGTTCAAAAGCGAAATGGTAAAAAACTCCATGCGGTACCCGTTACATCAGCGGCGTTGGAAAGGGATATTGGCAAAGATTTGTCTTTTCGCCAATAAAAACGCCGGGTGAGGCTGCTGCCACCCCGGCGTCGCGTCAAAGCCGGCTAAGGTCAGGGGCGTTTCATCTGGCAACTGGTCGGCGTGCTGGCCACATAGGCATCAACGTATTTCACCGGCGCGAAGGTGTAGCCGGTGTTCTCGACGCTGTAAGTGTTTTTCGCATCGACCTTTTGCCATTTGGAGATGTACAGGCCCTGCTGCATCTGATGGTCTGATTTGCGCATCTGCGATTCGCCATTGAACCCCTTGAATGACAGGCCCTCCATGGCGGACGCCACCTTGATGGGATCACTTGACTTGGCCTTCTTGATGGCCTCGGCCAACAGCACCACGCCGTTATAGATCGAGAATGTGTAAAAGTCGTCGTTATATTTCTTTTTGAATTCCGTAGCCATGGCACCTATTTCGCCAGGGTAGTTGGAGTGGTTGTAAGCAATCTGGTAAACCTCGATATCGCCCGCAGCCGCCAGTGCGGTCGGCGTTCCGGAAACGCCTGCGTAGTAGGCATAAATCGGGATCTTCAGGCCGGCTTCGGTAATGGCCTTGATCAGCAAGGTCATATCCTGACCCCAGTTGCCGGTGACCAGCGTGTCTGCGCCGCTTGCCTTGATCTTGGCCACATAGGGTGCAAAGTCTTTGACCTGGCCGAAAGGATGCAGGTCTTCACCCACGATCTGCGCATCAGGACGGTGGCGAGTCAGGCCCTCCTTGAAATACTTGGCAACCTGCTGACCATGCGAGTAATTCTGGTTGAGCAGATAAACCTTCTTGACCTAGGGCTGATCCTTCATGAAAGATGTGAGGGCCTCCATCTTCATCGAAGTGTCGGCATCCAACCTGAAGTGGGCAAAGGAGCATTTTTCGTTGGTCAGCGCGGGATCTACTGCTGCGTAATTGAGAAAAATCACTTCCTTGCCGGGATTGCGTTCGTTGTTTTTGGCGATTGCATCTGCCAGCGCCAAAGCGACGGCAGAACCATTGCCCTGGACAACGTAATGAATACCCTGGTCAATGGCAGACTTGAGCCCGTTGAGTGCCTCCTGGGGCGAGCTTTTGCTGTCTATCGGCACAATCTCGAATTTGACGCCCGCCACATTCTTGGCGCCATTGAGGCGGTCAATGACGAATTGCCAGTTCTTCAGCTGGTTCTGGCCCACATTGCCGAAAGGTCCCGAGAGGCCTTCAATCATCGCGATTTTTACGGTTTCTCCCTTTTGAGCGAAAGCGACCGAAGCGCCCGCCAGAATTACGCATACCGCTACGGATTTAAGAGCAAATTTCATCGCTTGTTTCCTTTGTTTCAACATCGTAGTGAGCGTACGGGTTTTGTGCGTTGCGGCGCTCAGGGATTGTCCCTAGGAGCCCCGCGCTGCTATCGCATGGGCGACTCGGCATATCGATCAGACTGGCAATTTGTAATTTTTTAACTGTTCCCGAAGTTTGGTCTTCAACATTTTCCCGGTCGCTCCGAGTGGAATGGTGTCGACAAACACCACGTCATCAGGAATTTGCCATTTGGCTGTCTTGCCCTCGTAAAACTGGAGGAGTTCCTCACGCGTGACCTCCATGCCCGGCTTTTTAACCACGGCAATGATGGGCCGCTCATCCCACTTGGGGTGCGCCACGCCAATGCAGGCTGCCATGGCGACCGCAGGATGCGCCACCGCGATGTTTTCGATGTCAATCGAGCTGATCCATTCGCCGCCGGATTTGATGACATCCTTGCTACGGTCGGTGATCTGCATATAACCATCTGCATCGATTGTGGCCACGTCACCGGTAGGAAACCAGCCGTCCACCAGCGGGTCGCCGCCCTCGCCTTTATAGTATTCGCGGATTACCCAGGGACCCTTCACTAGCAGGTCGCCATACGTCTTCCCATCCCAGGACAACTCCTCGCCAGCACCATCGACAATTTTCATGTCTACGCCGTAAATCGCACGCCCCTGCTTGAGGCGAATAGTCATTTTCTCGTCGGAAGACAAGCTGTCATGCTTGTTTTTCAAGGTGCAGAGTGTGCCCAGCGGGCTCATTTCGGTCATGCCCCAGGCGTGCAGCACTTCCACACCGTAGTCGTCATTAAAAGCCTTGATCATGGCCGGCGGGCATGCCGAGCCGCCGATCACCGTGCGGCGAAGAGTGGAAAACCGCAAGCCCCCGGGTTTCATGTGCGTCAGCAACATCTGCCAGACAGTGGGAACTCCGGCAGCGTAAGTGACCTTTTCCGCCTCGATCAACTCATAGACCGACTTGCCATCCAGCGCGGGGCCAGGAAACACCAGTTTGGCTCCGGTAAGCGCCGCCGAGTAAGGAATGCCCCAGGCGTTGACGTGAAACATGGGTACGACTGGCAAAATGGCATCGCGCGCCGACATGCCCATCACGTCGGGCAAGGCTGCTGCATAAGCGTGCAGCGTGCTGGAGCGGTGGCTGTACAGCGCTGCTTTGGGGTGACCCGTAGTGCCACTGGTGTAACACATGCTGGAAGCGGTGTTTTCATCGAATTCGGGCCAATCGTAGTCATCCGATTGCGCGCCGATCCAGCTTTCATAACTCAATAGATTTGGAATACCTGAATCTGCCGGAAGCTTGTCGGCATCACACAGCGCGATGTAATGCTTGATCGTGGTGCATTTGCCATGCACGGCCTGTATCAGGGGCAGAAAACTCAAATCGAAACAGAGAACCTGATCTTCTGCGTGGTTGGCAATCCACGCGATCTGGTCGGGATGCAGGCGCGGGTTGATGGTGTGCAGCACGCGGCCTGAGCCGCTGACGCCGTAATACAGCTCCAGGTGCCTGTAACCGTTCCACGCCAGCGTGGCGACACGGTCACTGAAATTCAGCTTCAGCGCATCCAGTGCATTGGCAACCTGACGCGAGCGTTGGGCAGCATCCTTGTACGTGTAGCGATGGATATCCCCCTCCACGCGACGCGAGACAATTTCCGCATCGCCATGGTGGCGCGCGGCGAATTCGATCAATGACGAGATCATCAGTGGCTGGCTTTGCATCAAACCTAACATGGCCTGTTTCCTTTTCTGCCTTTATGGGCGTGCTTTGAAATCCGCTGTCTTCCGGGTGAATGTTACCGCGCGCCCATCCCTGCCACCCCCGGGGAAAACCGTATTTGCGCCACATTGGCGACACCGCGGCTGTTTCGCAGCAGCAGTTAACCCCTGGCGCGCAGGGCTGGCAGGCCTCCAGCACAATCCGTTCATGATCCCAGCACTCGACAACGCGCCAGCCAGCCCGATCCCTGCCGGGCATTCCTTGAAATGGACTAACGGCTTTACCCGTCTGGGTCCGGATTTCTACACAGAACTTGAAGCCAGACCTCTTGCTTCTCCTTACTGGGTGGGACGCAACCGCGCCTTGGCGCGCGAACTTGGTCTGCAAGAGCACTGGCTTGAATCCGCCGAGGCTTTGGCGGCACTCAGCGGTAACCAGCTGCTTCCGGGCTCGAAACCGCTGGCCAGCGTGTACAGCGGCCACCAGTTCGGGGTTTGGGCGGGACAATTGGGAGACGGCCGCGCGCTGCTGCTGGGCGAGATTGAAACCCCTCTTGGCCCGCAAGAGATCCAGCTCAAGGGCTCGGGCAGCACGCCTTACTCCCGCATGGGTGATGGCCGCGCGGTGTTGCGCAGCTCGATCCGTGAATTTTTGTGTTCTGAAGCCATGCATGGACTGGGTATTCCGACGACGCGCGCGCTTTGCGTGACGGGCTCGGATGCCCCGGTGCGGCGCGAAGAAATAGAAACGGCCGCCGTCGTGACCCGAACCGCACCCAGCTTTATCCGATTCGGCCACTTTGAGCACTTCAGTTACTCGAATCAACACGTCCAGCTAAAGGCTTTGGCCGACTATGTGATCGACCGCTTTTACCCCGCCTGCCGTGACGCCCGCCAGCCTTATGCGGCGCTGCTTGAAGCGGTGAGCGAGCGCACGGCGCGCATGGTGGCAGCTTGGCAGGCTGTCGGTTTTTGCCATGGCGTGATGAACACCGACAACATGAGTATTTTGGGCCTGACCATCGATTACGGTCCTTTCCAGTTTCTCGATGCGTTCGACCCCGGCCACATTTGCAATCATTCAGACCATCAGGGCCGCTATGCCTACAACAAGCAGCCCAACATGGCCAACTGGAACCAGTTTTGCATCGGCCAGGCTTTGCTGCCACTGATCGAAGAACAGGACCAGGCGCTGGCAGCGCTGGAATCCTACAAAACGGTGTTTCCCAAAGCGCTCCATGCCCGGATGGGTTCCAAGCTAGGCCTGCCCGATGAACAGCCCGAAGACCAGGAGCTGATTGACAACACCTTCCGGCTACTGGCCAGCAACAAAGTGGACTACACAATTTTCTGGCGTCGCCTTTGCAGCTTCACCGCCCAAAGCGGCCATGAAGCGGTACGAGAGCTGTTTTTTGATGGCGAATCCTTCAACGCTTGGGCGCTACAGTATTCAGAGCGCATTGCGACCGTGGATATTGGACTACAGGCCAATTTGATGCTTAAAAATAACCCCAGGTTCGTGTTTCGCAACCATCTGGGTGAAGAGTCCATTCGGGCGGCGAAACTAAAAGACTTCTCGAAGGTCGATACTTTGCTGCAACTATTGCAATCTCCATTTGAAGAGCATCCAGGTCATGACAGCTTTGCCGCGTTTCCACCAGCATGGGCGGCTTCAATTGAGATTAGTTGCAGTTCGTAACACTCTTCCTTCAAAACACCAGGACTTGAAAATTATGAGCGCCAAAATCCAGAAAACCGATGCCGAATGGAAAGCCTTGCTGAAAAAGGTGCGGAACCGCTTGCCTTCGAGGTCACCCGCCATGCTGCCACCGAACGCCCGTTTACCGGCAAGTACGACGGCAACCGGGCCAAAGGCACCTACCGCTGCATGTGCTGCGACGCCGAGCTTTTTGATTCTTCCGCCAAATTCGATGCCGGTTGCGGCTGGCCGAGCTTTTCCGAGGAAGTAAGGGAAGGCGCCATTGAAGAGCATGTGGATCGATCGCTGGGCATGGCCCGCACCGAAACCGTTTGCGCAAATTGTGGCGCGCATCTGGGGCATGTGTTTCCCGACGGACCTACGCCTACAGGCTTGCGCTACTGCATGAACTCCGCTTCGCTGGATTTCAAGTCGACGTGAGATTGCCCCCACGCTTGTCGCTTCGCGTACTGCGCGGCCCCCCGGAGGCCGTGGCGTTTTCGGCCTGGCAAAGCCGGTTCGGCGGCGCTGGCTGGCATGGTGCCGCCTGCGGTCAGTTCTGCGGTCCCTCACTTTTCGCTTCCTGTGCCGCAGTCTCCCGACCACGTCGGGCCCCATTTTTTGATTGAAAACCACTCCTCCATAATCAAGTCATGAAAATTTTGTTCGATTTCCTGCCGATCATGCTTTTTTTCGGCATGTTCAAGTACGCTGAAGGCCACAAGGACTGGGCCGCCAGCATCGCGACCGACTGGCTGGGCTTCATGGTCTCCGGCGGCGTGGTCGGACCTGCGGAAGCGCCTGTCTTGCTGGCAACGGTAGTCGTCATTGTGGCCACACTGGCACAGATCCTCTGGATCAAGGCCCGCGGCCGAAAAGTCGACACCATGCTGTGGGTCAGTCTGGCGCTGGTCACGGTACTCGGCAGTGCCACGATTTATTTTCACAGCGAAAGCTTCATCAAATGGAAACCGACGGTGCTCTATTGGGTGATGGGCGGCTCCTTGTTGGTAGGTCAGCTGGTGTTCAGGAAAAACGGCATCAAATCCTTGATGGGCGCACAAATGGCATTGCCGGATTCCGTCTGGCGTATCGTAAATTTCAGCTGGGTGGCATTTTTTACCCTGATGGGTTTTCTCAACCTGTGGGTAGCATTCAACTTCCCGACCAGCACCTGGGTCAACTTCAAACTCTTCGGCGGCCTGGGTCTGATGCTGGTGTTTGTGCTTGCGCAAGCGATATTTCTCAACAAACACATCAAGCCGGACGCCACGCCATGAGCACAAATCAGTCCCTCAACCGGCCCATTCCTGTACGTGCAACCGAGATTGAGCAGCAACTGCAAGCGCGGCTTAAACCCACACGGCTGGAGGTTCTCGACGAAAGCTCAGACCATGCGGGTCATGCCGGCGCCAATGACCAAGGCTTTGGCTCGCACTTTCGCGTGCGCATTGCCAGTCCGTATTTTGCCGGCAAGACTCGCCTGGCCTGTCACAGGCTTGTGTATGATGCAATGCAAAATTTCATAGATCAGGGCCTTCACGCTCTGGCCATAGAGATTCTTGACTCACCCTGAACCCCTGTTGTTTTCCGCAAAAATTTATTCGCAACTGAACAGCAAGACCAACACCCTCAAAGGATTACAACTCAATCATGAAGAAACAATTTTTACTCGCCACAGCAGTTGCCGGCCTGCTGGCCTTGAGTGCTCAAGGCGTGTTAGCCCAGAACCTGGCCATCGTCAACGGAAAAGCGGTTCCCAAGACCCGTCTTGACGCGTTGGCCCAGCAAGTCGCCAAATCGGGCCGGCCAGTCACGCCAGAAATGGAAGGCCAGATGCGTGAAGAAGTCATTGCACGCGAAGTGTTCATGCAGGAGGCCGAGAAACAGGGCTTGTCTGCAAGCGACGACTTCAAGGCGCAGATGGAACTCGCCCGGCAGACTCTCTTGATCCGTGAACTGTTCGCTGACTACCAAAAGAAAAACCCGGTATCCGATACCGAACTGAAAGCCGAATACGACAAGTTTGCCAAGGCCAACGGCGGCAAGGAATATAAGGCCCGCCACATTCTGGTGGAAAAGGAAGCCGATGCCACCGCGATCATTGCCAGCCTGAAAAAAGGGGGCAAGTTTGAAGATATTGCAAAAAAACAGTCCAAGGACCCTGGGTCAGGCGCGAAGGGCGGCGATCTTGATTGGGCCAATCCTTCGAGCTACGTGCCTGAGTTCACGGAAGCCCTGCTCAAGCTGAGTAAAGGCCAGACCACCGAAACGCCGGTTAAGTCGCAATTCGGCTACCACGTCATACGCGTTGACGATATCCGCGCCGCGCAACTGCCCTCTTTCGACGAAGTCAAGCCCCAGATCGCCCAACAGATGCAGCAGCAAAAGCTTGCCGCATTCCAGGAAGAGCTCCGCAAGAAAGCCAAGGTTGAATAAGCGCTAATACCGTTCCCGAAAACGCGGCCTGAGCCGCGTTTTTTTATGGGTCTTCGGTCAAACACGCGTTAGATCGGTTTCCCTTTCCACATGCCGGTGGTGGGCGACGCCCCGAATGAAGGCCTTTGCTGCTTCAACCATGCTGCCGGAAGCGGCAATGATCAAGCCGGCGTCAGGCTTGCCGTTTGAGAGGGTTGCGGACAAACCGGCTTTCTCCAGCAGCGCCGTGGCCGCACCCAGCACAAGAATGGTTTTGCAATGACGGTACTGGTCCATGATGAATTCCATCGTGTGAGCGTCGCTTGCCAATGCTTTTACTCCGGCATCACCGTCGGGCAAAACCAGCGCATCAAAGAGAAAACCCGGCTCGTTTTCGAGCGACGCATCTGCCTCCAGACTACCGCCTTCAGCCGTGGTGATTGGGCCGATGCGCGGTCCCACGAGCCGCGGCACCACGCCTTCAATCAGCAACGCAGCCTGCAGCTGCACAACGGAATCGCTCCGGACGCCGGGGGCAATCAACAGTGCGATTTTGCGACCTTTGATTGAGCCATCTCCCGGCCTTGCCAGCAGGGACAGCGTCGGCGAAACAGTGACTTCAGGTTTGGCGGGCCTGGCCAGCGCAAGCGGTAACGCTGCAGGCATCGAATCAATACCCAGTCCGTCGGCCACTTTTCGTGCCAGCCCCTCCGATACGTTGCGCAGCGACGCTACCATGCGCTGCCGGATCGCAGGCACGGTGACCTTGCTCAATTCGAAACGGAATGCCGCCGCGATGTGTGCCTGCTCGACCGGTGTCTGGCTTTGATAGAACAACGTGGCCTGGGTGTAATGATCGGCAAACTTTTCAGGTTTGCCGCGCACCTTCGCTTGCTCTTCCTGCGCCTGGAGTCGCGCGGGGACCGACACAAAACCTTGCGCCGCACCGGCCTGGAAGGGACAACCTCCGGCAAGAGAATTGGGTTCATAGGCCACCCGACCGCGCACAATGGCTTGGCGATGCATGCCGTCGCGCTGGTTGTTATGAACCTGGGCAATCGGCGAATTGATCGGAATCTCGTGAAAATTGGCACCACCTAAGCGCGATATCTGCGTGTCCACATAGGAATGGATACGACCGGCCAGCAGTGGGTCATTCGAAAAATCTATACC
>NZ_JABBPF010000201.1 GCF_012927415.1 Polaromonas sp.
CAGGATACAGCCGCGTCGGAATTGAACCCTGCGCGGCTTTTCGTGCCGTTTTTCAGGCGGCTTGACTCCGGGGCTGGACGACCCATTGGCCGTCAGCCATGACCAGTTCGCGGTCACAGTCAAATTCATTGACTTCATTTTCGTGGCCTGGCAAGAGGCAGGTCACTGTTTCGCCGCCGGCCCGCAGGCGGGCAATGGCGGCGTTCAGCCCGGCATCATCCCCCCAAGGCGCGCAAATGGCGGCGTTCAGGAGCCGGGGTGGCAGAACGCTGACGAGTTCCTTCAAATCCAGGCTAAAGCCAACCGCGGGGCGGTTTCGGCCAAATACCGCGCCCACTTCGTCGTAGCGGCCGCCTCGTGCCAACTCGGCACCCTGACCGTATATGGCAAAGCGGGTGGCGCTGTAGTAGGCATAACCCCGCAGGTCAGCCAGGTCAAAGCTGACCTTGACATCCCCCACGCGGGAAGCAAGCCATTTCAAATTCTGCAGCGCACCAATCACGCCCGGCAACGGCGGCAGCACCTTTTCGGCTTCCTTCAGGACTTTTTCATCGCCATAAAGCTGCAACATTGCCTTCAGGCCTTCGCGCGCGGCTGAAGAAATGTCACCATTGAGCCCTGCCATGAGCTGGGCCAGTTCACTCGCGTCCTTGGCCGACAGCGCGGCGTGAATGCGCGTCAGCGTCCGGGTATCCAAAGTCGCGCCAGCCAGCAAGCCATTGACGATGCGGACATCTGCCATGTCGACGGCCAGATCGGTCACGCCAGCGGTTCTCAGGCCTTGCAGCGCGAGCCGCTGGGCTTCGAGGTCCGCTTCCAGCCCGGCATGGCCATAAATTTCTGCGCCAAACTGCAAGGGCTCGCGGGTGGCATGGGGCCGGTCGGCGCGGGGATGCAACACCCGGCCCCCGTAGCAAAGACGGGCCACACCCCGTCGGTTCAGCAAGTGTGCGTCAATGCGGGCAACCTGGGGAGTGGTGTCAGCGCGCAAACCCAGGGTACGGCCCGACAGCTGATCGACCAGCTTGAAGGTCTGCAACTCAAGCGCTTCACCTGTTCCGGTCAGCAGGGAATCGAGATGCTCCAGCAGGGGCGGCATGACCAGTTCGTAACCATAGCTGCGCGCTGTGTCCAGAAACAGACGGCGTAGCTCTTCGATGTGACGCGCCTCGGAGGGCAGGACATCGGCAATTTGATCGGGCAATTGCCATGATGACGACCAGGCGGGCATTGTAATTTTCGTGGACTGTTAAAAGCAGCATTTTACCGGGCTTGCAACCGCTTTAATCCGCAACGCGGCAAGGACAAGCGCTCAACCTGAAATACAGGCAGCAGCCCGCAACAAAAGCCGCCGCAATTTCAAGCCAGCAAAAGCAGGGAAATTACCCCGGCAGCAATGCTGCAAAGTCCAAAAAAACGGATCTGTCCATTGCTCAAACCGAGAATCTGCTCAAACATGCGGCGCCATCCGGCCGGTGACATGAGCGGCAACAGCCCTTCAAGTACCAGCAGCAGGGCTAGCGCTTTCCACAGGTTGCTGCCGTCCAAGGGAGTCTATTTTTTAGCCGGCGCGACGGCGCCACTGCTGCCAGAACCGCGCATGGCCTTGAAGAAATCAGACGAAGGATCAACGACCATGACGTCGCTTTTCCTGTTAAAACTGGCCTTGTAGGCATCCAGGCTGCGATAGAACTGGGCAAACTGGGGATCCTTGCCAAAGGATTCCGCAAAAGTACGCGCGGCTTCAGCATCGCCCTCACCTTTCACCTTTTGCGCTTCGCGGTAAGCGTTGGCAACGGTCACCTCGCGCTGGCGATCTGCATCGGCACGGATTTTTTCACCCTCCGCAGCACCGGTCGAGCGCAGTTCATTGGCCACACGCTGGCGCTCGGCGACCATGCGTTTGTACACCGAGTCGGTAATGGCTTCCACATAATCGACACGGGTGATCCGGACATCGATCACATCCACACCCCATGGCTTTGCGCCCTGCACCACCTGCAGCACTTCGCGCTTGACGTCGGCCATCAGGGCTTCCCGTTTCGTTGACAAAAGATCCTTTACCGTGCGCTTGTTGATTTCTTCCTGAAAGGCATTTCGTACCACGCGGTTCAACTGATTGGCACCTGCCTTCTCGTCCAGCCCGACGACGCGAATGTATTCTGTCGGTTGCGTGATGCGCCAGCGAACGTACCAGTCAATCACAACACGCTGCTTTTCAGCAGTCAGCATCGGTTCTGCATCGACGCTGTCGAGCACAAGCAGGCGTTTGTCAAGGTAAGACACGTTCTGAAATGGCGGCGGCAGTTTGACATGAAGACCTGGCTCGGTAATCACATCCTTGATCTGACCCAATGCATAGACCACACCAAACTGGCGCTGGTCCACTACAAACAGCGTGGAACTGATGATTGCAAGGGCAACCAGCAAAGAAGAAACAATCAATCCGACTCTATTCACTTTTTTCTTCCTTAGCGGGTTTCACGGTCGCGGGTGCGGGACGTATCGCGCGTGCGGGTGTCGAGCGGCAGTGGGCTGGCTGGCAGGGACGGCGCCGCTGCGGGCGCGCCTGCGCCAGTGCCAGTGCCCGAATGAAGCGAGGGGTCCGCTACGCCTGATCCGGCACCGGTCATTTGCATAATCTTGTCAAGGGGAAGGTACAGAAGGTTGGAGCCCTGGCGCGACTCCACCAGCACCTTGGTGACGTTGGTGTAGACCTGCTGCATGGCATCTGTGTACATGCGGTCTCGCGTCACTTGCGGTGCCTTCTGGTATTCGGTCAACACCGAGCTGAAGCGCTGCGCATCACCCTGGGCCTGGGCCACGATGCGCGCCTTGTAGGCTTCCGACTCTTCCTTCAACCGCGAGGCGGAACCCACGGCACGCGGAATCACATCATTGGCGTAGGCTTGCGCTTCATTCTTGGCGCGTTCGCGTTCCTGTCCCGCCTTGAGCACGTCGTCAAAAGCGGCCTGCACCTGCTCGGGCGGTCGCACACCACTTTGCTGAAGGTTTATACCAACCACCTCAACCCCCACCTTGTAGCGGTCCAGGATGGTCTGCATCAATGCGCGCACGCGCGGGCCGATCTGATCGCGCTCTTCGGCCAGTGCCAAATCCATCTTCATTTTTCCAACCACCTCGCGCACGGCAGTTTCGGCCGCCTGCACCACCGCGGCCGCCGGATCCTTGCTCTCGAACAAGTAGGCGCGCGCGTCGCTCAAACGGTATTGCACAGCAAACTTGATTTCAACAATGTTCTCGTCTTCGGTGAGCATGGCCGAATCGCGCAGGCCGGTGACCTTGAGGATCGTGTCACGCCCCACGTCGACCGAGCGAATCTGCGTCACAACCACGATTTCGTGGCGCTGGATGGGATACGGCAGGCGCCAATTGAAACCAGCACCGACGGTCGACCGGTACTTGCCAAACTGCGTGATGACGGCTTGCTGACCCTCTTGCACGATGAAAAATCCAGTGCCCAACCAGATTAGCACCGCGACACTGGCAATCAGGCCGACACCGATGCCCGCGCTTTTCATGTCAGGCTGGAATCCGCCACCGCTGCCACCCTTGTTTCCACCGCCGAATCCACCACGATTTCCAGCATTTTTCGCACCACCGAAAAGGCCACCGAGCTTGCGGTTGAAATCACGCCAGAGTTCGTCAAGATCCGGAGGGCCCTGATTCGGTCCCTGACCCTGCGGTCGATTGGCGGGCCTGGGAGCTGGCTTGTCATCTCGTGGCGCTTCCGGACTGGCATCATCAGGGGATGATTTGTCTTCGTCCCGTCCCCACCGCGGGTCGTTCAGGTTAAGCATGCCTTGGGCGCGTTGTTTCAGCCAACCGGGAAAGGTCGTCAACGTCTGCAGCACGGGGTTCAGATTCATGGGATCAAACTCACTTTTTATTACACCAACATTGTGCCTAACGAAATTGCCGAATCAGGCAAGGTCGTTAACTGCACTAGAAATTTCGCCTGCCTGCACATTGACCACCTGCCGGGCGAGCAATTCACGGAGCAGCGGTAAACCCTCTCCCGTCCGGGCGCTCACAAAAACCCGCTCAACGCTTTGGCTAGCACCTTCAAAGGCACCTCTCAGTTCAAATACATCTTTCAGATGCAGGGGCAAGCTGGTCTTTTCAATAGCGTCGAGCTTATTGAACACCAGGATCTGCGGTACATCGGCCGCGCCAATTTCGCAGAGCACACGTTGCACCTGCTCGATCTGCTCAAGATAGTCAGGATTGGACCCGTCGACGACATGCAGCAACAGGTCCGCGTCGGCCGCTTCCTGAAGCGTCGCAGCAAACGCGTCAATCAGACCATGCGGCAGGTCGCGAATGAATCCGACCGTGTCCGACAATGAAACCGAGCGCGAGGCGTCGCCAAGATAGAGTTGCCTCGTCGTGGTGTCCAGCGTGGCAAAAAGTTGGTCGGCAACATAGGCATCGGCCTTGACCAGTGCGTTAAAGAGCGTGGACTTGCCCGCGTTGGTGTAACCCACCAGCGAAATCGTGAAGGAGTTTTGTCGGTCCCGCTGCTTTCGCTGCGTTTGGCGCTGTTTTTTCACCTTGGCCAGGCGATCCTTGGTGCGCTTGATGGCGTCGCCAATCATGCGTTTGTCAAGTTCAATCTGCTTTTCGCCAGGACCACCACGCACACCAGCACCACCGGTTTGCCGCTCAAGGTGAGACCAGCGTCGCACCAGACGTGTCGACACGTATTGCAACCGGGCCAGCTCGACTTGAAGCTTTCCCTCGTGGCTACGGGCTCGCTGGGCAAAAATCTCGAGAATCAGCAGTGTCCGGTCATTGACCGGCATTTCCAGATGTCGCTCAAGGTTGCGTTGTTGGGCCGGGCTGAGTGACTGGTCAAACAAGATTTCTGTCGCACCCGTCTCGAGCGCCAACATTTTGATTTCGTCGGCCTTACCCGAGCCGATAAACAACGCGGCGTCAGGCGCCTTCCGTTTACAGGTCACATGCCCTACCGGCTGCATTCCGGCCGTCTGCGCAAGCAAACCGAGTTCTTTAAGATCAGCGTCGAAGTTGGGAAGCCCCAGGTCAACCCCTACGAGAAGGGCGAGCGCTTGTGTTTTCACCGTAATGTCGTACGAACTCAGCTCGTTGGAACTTCTTCGGACTCGCCGGTCGAAAAGCTCACAGCGCGACCTGGAACGATGGTCGAAATTGCATGCTTGTAAACCATTTGGGTCACGGTATTGCGAAGCAGAACCACATATTGATCGAAAGACTCGATCTGACCCTGCAATTTGATACCATTTACAAGATAAATTGAAACAGGTACATGCTCGCGACGTAAAGTGTTGAGAAAAGGGTCCTGTAACATCTGACCTTTATTATTGCTCACGATATGTTCCGTGTTCAAAAGTTAATAGAACTAAACGTTACCACACCCGCGCTGGCAAACTTGTAGTCTTAAGCGGATTCCTTATCCGTAAAGGGGTTGTGCGAGCTTTTCAGCTGAATGCGCATCGGCGTGCCGACCAGATCAAACTCTTTGCGAAAACGGCCTTCAAGGTAGCGCTTGTAAGCCTCCGTGACGTGCTCAAGTGAGTTGCCATGAATGATGATGATGGGCGGATTCATGCCACCTTGGTGGGCATAGCGCAACTTGGGACGAAACATCCCCGAACGCTGAGGCTGCTGAAATTGCACGGCTTCCATCAACAAACGGGTTAGTACCGGCGTGGACATCTTGCGATTGGCCGATGCGTGCGCCTGAACAATGGATTTCCAGACCGGCGCCAAGCCCTGACGCTTGATGGCAGAGATATGGTGTATCGCGGCAAACTTCAGAAAACCCAATCGGGTTTCAATCGACCGTTGCAGCAGTTCGCGCTGATAAGCGTCAACTGCATCCCACTTGTTGATGGCCAGCACCACGGCGCGACCACTTTCAAGAATGTAGCCGGCGATGTGTGCATCCTGGTCAGTGACGCCTTGCGTCGCGTCCAGCAACAGCAGAACAACATTGGCACCCTCAATGGCCTGCAGGGTCTTGACGACCGAAAACTTCTCGATTGCTTCAAAAACCTTGCCCTTGCGACGCAAGCCGGCAGTATCGATCAGCTCGAACTTTTGTCCTGCGCGCTCAAACGGTACTGAAATCGCATCGCGGGTTGTGCCGGGCAGGTCAAACGCGACCAGGCGTTCCTCGCCCAGCCAGGTATTGATCAACGTGGACTTGCCCACGTTGGGACGGCCCGCCACAGCAAGCCTGATGATGGAAGGATCTTGCGGCTCAGCCTCTTCATCAGGATCGGGCAGGTTTAGCGGTGCCAACGCCATATCCACCAGCGTGCGCATGCCCTGCCCGTGCGATGCCGAAACCGCCAGCATCTCACCCAGGCCAAGTTCGAAAAATTCGGCAACCTGCGAGCCTTCAGGCAAGCCCTCGGACTTGTTGGCAGTCAGCACGGTTGGCTTGCCAAGTTTGCGGAGATACCTGGCGATGTCATGATCCTGGGCACTGATGCCCGCCCGGGCGTCGACGACAAAAATCACGACGTCGGCTTCAGCAACAGCCTGCCGGGTCTGCTTGGCCATTTCCTTGTAGATTCCGGTCGTGGCGTCAGGCTCGAAACCACCGGTGTCGATCACGATGTATTCGTGTGGGCCCAGCTTGCCGTTGCCGTAATGGCGGTCGCGCGTCAGTCCGGCAAAGTCGGCCACGATCGCGTCCCGCGTCTTGGTCAACCGGTTAAAAAGTGTCGACTTGCCCACATTGGGACGGCCGACCAGGGCAATGACAGGTTTCATGAATCAGGTTTCTGGCAAAACGCTTACTCTGGCTGAAAGCCGTAAACGCCGCCGTTATGGGTGACCGCAACAAGGGTGTTGCCCGCCAGCGCGGGAGCCGCCGCAATGGCTGAGCCGTCAGTGGACAGGCGGTTCAGCAGGGAGCCGTCCTCGCGCGACAAGAGATGGACAAATCCGGCTGAATCGCCAATGGCCACCGAGCGACCCGCGACCAGCGGCGCAGTCAGGCCGCGGTAGCGAAGACGCTCCGTTGACCATGCTCGCTCACCGTCGGCGCGCCGCCAGGCAAGCACCGTACCGTCAGCTTCCGCGCCGAACAACAGACGGTCGTCGCCGTGAATACCTTGCACGCCATGAGCGGGCTTGGTCCACAGCAACGCGCCACTTGCGGCATTGACACAGCCTACGCTGGCCTGAAAAGCCCGAACGCACACGCTGTCTCCGGCGCGACTGACACGCCCCACCAGGTCAACAAGCCGCTCAACGTCATTGATGCCACGCGGCGACGCAATCGGCACTTCCCACTGGACACTGCCGCTGGAAGGATTAAGGCCGGCAAGGCGTCCCGCAAGGCCTACGATCAGCGTGTCGCCCACTGCCAGTATCACGCCCGATTGCCGCAGCACCAAAGGCTCATTGGGTCGCTGCTGGGTCCAGAGTTTGCGCCCCGTCTGCCCGTCAAAAGCATTGACCGAGCGGTCCGCGGCCAGCACAAAAACACGCCCGCCACCGACAAAAGGGGCCGTGAAAGCCTGTGACGCCAGCCTGGAGCGCCAAAGCTCACGGCCCTCTTGCATGGCAACAACTTCGTTGGCTTTGGTCACCACGGCCAGCACTCTTCCGTCGCTTCCGACGCCTGCGGCGATCGGGGTATTCAGCGCTACACGCCAGATGTCACGACCAGTCTGGGCATCCAGTAGCGCTACGCTACCATCGTCGCCAGCCACGCCAACACGATTGCCCGAGACGCTGACCTCAAGCGGAAAACTGACAGCGCCAATGCGGCTGCTCCAACTCTGGCGGGCCGAAACAAGGGCCACCACAGGCTGAAGTTCTGCCGGTTGGGGTTTCTTTACCCCGCCAAAGCAGCCCCCCAGAAGCGCTATTAAAATAATAGCTGAAGATAACCGTAAACCCTGGACCACCGGCAAGAAAGGTTGTTTATTCATTTATTCACCTCAGGATTGACGGCCGCAATTGCCGGGTTGACTTGCCCTGCCGATGGATCGACGCCCAAAGCATTGAGCTTGACTTCGACCAGACGACGGTACTCATCACGCCCGTCAAGCCCTTTAAATGCTTTTTCGTATTCTGCTTTGGCTTCAGCTTTCTTCCCCTGGGCCATCAGGATATCGCCGCGCCGATCAGCGGCCAGGGCCGAGAAATCTTTCGGGAAAGTCCCTGAAACCTGTTGCAAGGCTTCGTCGTAAGATTTCTTTTCAAGCAGCAGGCCGGCAAGGCGCAACTTGGCGATGGCCTGGTAACCGGTATCAGACGATTTTTCGGAAACCCAGGTCAAGGCAGCACGGGAAGCTTCCAAGTTCCCTTTGTCGTAATAGACTTTGGCAGCCAGAAGCCCGGCTTGCTGGGCGTAAGTGGTGCCGCCAAAGCGCTCTTTCATGTCAGCCAGCGAGCGTTCGATCCTTGCAGTGTCGCCCGCCTGCACCGCCCGATCAATCTCGTCATACATCACAGAAGCCTGAGCGGCCTGGCTACGCTGCCAGTACTGGTAACCGTTCCATGCCGCGAATGCACCTAAAACGGCAATCAGTGCCCAGGTGATCAGGTTGCCATACTGCTTCCAGAAGTGCTTGAGTTCTTCAAGCTGTTCCTGTTCTTCCAAATCGAGGTGTTTTGCCATAAATATCTGTGGGTTCTACCCCGTCACGGGGTGGATTGAATTGGGGTGATTGTAGGGGCCGGAATAATCGCTCAAAGCGCTGGCTCAGCGCGCAAGGTGTGGGCCCATGCGGCTACATCGTTCATCGGCCGAAGGGTTTGTCCCTGCACGGCATCGCCTTTGTCACCTCGCAAGGCTTTCACGGCGACGCTGGCCTCAGCCAGTTCGGTGGCACCGAAAATCAGCGCGAACCGGGCACCGCTGCCATCGGCCCGCTTGAATTGGGACTTCATGCTTCCTGGCCCGTCCGCACTGGCTCCTGCATGCATCTGGATGCTCACGCCTGCTGCACGCAAGGCTTCAAGCGTCTGCAAAACGGCGGGCAGGGCAGCAGCGTCAGGAATCACGGCATAGGCATCAGGCACGGGAAGCTGAATGGACGTGCCCTGCTCCCTGATGAGTTCCAGTACCCGCTCGACGCCCAACGCCCAACCCACGGCAGGTGCCGGTTTGCCGCCCATTTGCTCGATCAGGTAGTCATAACGGCCCCCGGCGCAAATAGTGCCCTGAGCGCCCAACCGGTCGGTCACAAACTCGAACACCGTGAGGTTGTAGTAATCAAGTCCGCGCACCAGCCGGTGATTGAGCGTCCAGGAAATGCCGTTGGCATCGAGAATCGCCTTCAAACCGTCAAAATGCGCCAGCGATTGGGGACCCAGGAAATCGATCAACCGCGGGGCGCTTTCGACCACAGCCTTCATGGCGGGATTTTTGGTGTCGAGAATGCGCAGCGGATTACTGTGCAATCGCCTCCCGGCCTCTTCGTCCAGTTCATCGACATGCTGCTCGAAATAGGCGACCAGTTGTGCGCGGTGCCGGGCACGCTCGTCTGGCTGACCCAAGCTGTTGATTTCCAGACGCCAGTCAGTCAGGCCGAGTTCTTTCCACAGCGCAGCCGCCAGCAAAATCAATTCGGCGTCGACTTCGGGTCCGGCGAAACCCAGCGCTTCAGCGCCAATTTGATGAAACTGGCGGTAGCGGCCACGCTGCGGCCGTTCACGGCGGAACATGGGGCCCATGTAATACAGACGCTTGCCGCCCTCGTAGAGCAAGTTGTGCTCGGTGACTGCACGCACCACGCTGGCCGTGTTTTCCGGTCGCATGGTCAGATAGTCGTGGTCGCCATGCTTGTCCGAACGGTCTTCGAAGGAATACATTTCCTTTTCGACGATGTCGGTGACTTCGCCAATGCCGCGCACAAACAGCTGGGTATGCTCCAGAATCGGCGTGCGGATGTTGCGGTAAGCGTAACGCGCCATCAACATGCGCACCTTGTCTTCAAGCCATTCCCAGCGCGCCGAGTCGGGCGGCAGGATGTCGTTCATGCCTTTGACGGCAGACAGCTTTCCGGTTTTGGCCAACGCAGGTTTTTCCGCCTGGCCAGCAGTCATTTTTTCAGGCATGGTTTCAGGCTTGGGCGCCGGCGTGTGTGCCGAAGCGTTTTTCAATATAGTTTTCAACGATGACCTGAAACTCCCGGGCAATGTTGTCGCCACGCAGGGTCAATCTTTTTTCGCCGTCAATAAATACCGGCGCGGCTGGCGCTTCCCCGGATCCGGGAAGGCTGATGCCGATATCGGCATGTTTGCTTTCGCCCGGGCCATTGACGATGCAGCCCATCACTGCGACCCTGAGTCCTTCGACACCCGGGTATTGCTCACGCCAAACCGGCATTTGCGCGCGCAGAAAATCGTCAATCTGCTTGGCCAGTTCCTGGAAGGTGGTACTGGTCGTGCGTCCGCAACCCGGGCACGCCGTCACGCTGGGCACAAAAGTGCGCAGGCCCAGGGCCTGAAGGATTTCGGAGGCAATCACGACTTCCTGGGTGCGGGCTTCGCCGGGCTGGGGTGTCAGGGAGACCCGAATGGTGTCGCCAATGCCCTCCTGCAGCAAAATCGAGAGCGCCGTTGCCGACGCCACGGTCCCCTTGGTTCCCATGCCTGCCTCGGTGAGTCCGAGGTGAAGTGCATGATCGGTGCGCCTGGCAAGTTCGCGGTACACGGAAATCAAATCCTGTACACCGCTGACCTTGCAGGACAAGATGATCTGTTCGCGGCGCAGGCCCATTTCTTCAGCCCGCCGGGCAGACTCAATCGCAGACGTAATCAGTGCCTCGTACATGACCTGTCTGGCCTCCCACGGGGTAGCGCGCGCACTGTTTTCGTCCATCAAGCTGGCGAGCAACTCCTGGTCCAGGCTGCCCCAGTTCACGCCAATGCGCACGGCCTTGTTCCAGCGCATGGCGGCTTCGATCATCTGGCCGAATTGGGTATCGCGTTTGTGGCCCTTGCCGACATTGCCGGGGTTGATCCGGTATTTGGACAAGGCCTCGGCACAGGCCGGGTAATCGGTCAACAAACGGTGGCCGTTGTAATGAAAGTCGCCAATCAGCGGCACATCAATACCCATGCGGTCGAGCTGCTCGCGCACATGCGGAACGGCAGCGGCGGCTTCCGGCGTATTGACCGTGATGCGGACCATTTCCGAACCCGCAACGGCAAGTTCCTTGACCTGAATGGCGGTGCCGATAACGTCGACGGTATCGGTGTTGGTCATGGACTGGACACGCACCGGCGCAGCTCCGCCGACAGTGACCACCCGCGAACCCCATACGACCTGAGACTGTATGGAGCGCCGATTTTTCGGAAAAGCTGACTCAATAGGGGCAGAGGGCTGCACTATTTCACCTCGAATCGCGCGACGTTATTCTTTGTCACTGCGCCCAGGTCAAAGGCCTGACCACGAACCTGCACCTGCGTTGCGTCAGCGCGGCCGACCACGGCGGCAAGCGGTAGCACCCCAGACACACCAACGACTTCACCCGCGCCCATTGTGCGATTCAGCACAACGAGCCCTTTTGCATCGGTGACCTTGATCCATGATTCGCCTGTCGCGCGAAACGTCGCAATGGAAGATGGATCGGCAGGCACGACCGAACTTGCGGTGGGTGTCACGGCAATCAACGCTGCAGCGGTTTTTAAAGGAGCCGCACCAAGGGGTGGCGACACCGAGGCGACTCCGGAAACCACAGCTCGGCCACCGCCGGAGACTGCAGGCTCGGCGGATGGCCCCGGGCCCGCTGCTGGCATGTCAATATCTTCGGGTACAGCGCCTGCCCTGGGCAACAGGGCAGGCAGGGATTGAAGAGACTGCGGCCCGACAGCCGGTGCTGCGGTCCCAGTGTTGTCAGGCGTGGAATCCCTTCTGATTGAAGGCAGAAAAATCAATACCAGCGCGCCCAACAGCAAGACCAGGCCGGCGAGCACAGCGGGACGCGAGACCTGCGACCAGACCGAGGGCGCCGGACCGATATTTCGCGGTCGAAAGGGCTCATTGATACCTCGGTCCTGGGAAACAAACCTTGCGGTGTGGACGGGCGGGAGACGATCAAGCACTGGCGCCGGATCGAGTTTGAGCATGCGGCACACGCTCGATGCCAAAGCTCGCGCAAACACGGCATCAGGCAGCAAGTCAAACTGATCCTGCTCAAGAGCTTCCAGTTTCTTGACCGAAACCTTGAGCGAGGCAGCCAGCGTCACAAGATGCATGCCCGCCGCTTCTCTCGCCTCACGAAGGAAGGCGCCTGGAGTGAGCTCGTAAGCTCCGGCACCGTGGCTGGCGCTGCCTGCATCCGGACTGAAGCCCGACGATGGCGGCTGTTGCTCATTCATTAAACGAGCCTTTTTCGTAGGCGGCAGCCTGAGGAGACTGGGAAAATCTGTTTCTCAGCTGTTGCGCAAGCTGCGAGACAGCTTCCTGATTTTTCAGCTTGCGCTCGGTCCGGATACCAAGCCAAAGGGTTTCAGCGTTTGCCAGCTCGCTGTTATTCAGTCGGCGAATATAAAACTGGGCCCGAGTCAAGTCACCGCGGACATAAAGAAGATTTGCCAGGTTATAGCCCGTCACGGGGTTGCTGGCATCCAGCTCATAGGAGTGCATCAGGCTTTGCTCGGCCTCGGCTGGAAGTCCCGCGTTGACTTGGCAGACCCCCTGGGCCATCAGGGTTTTCGCTTTGTCGGTGTAAGTTGGATTGGCTATAGCTTGCGCAAACAGCCGAAATGATTCGCCATAGCGCGCCTGCTGACAAAGTAGCCAGGCGTAGTTGTGCGCCACATTGGCATCCCGCGCATTCAGCGCCAGCGCACGGCGGAAACTGTCCTCGGCAAGCGGAACATCATTGAGCCGCATATAAACCAGCCCGCGCAGGTTATAAGCCTCGACGTAACTTGGATCGGTGACCAGCGCCTGTTTGATTTCATCCAGCGCAACCTTGGTCTGCCCCTGCTCGAAATAACCTGTCGCGAGTTCGACACGCAGGCGCGCACGGCGACGCTGATCGGGCTCATCCGAATCGGTAATGAACTCATTCTGATTGCCAGAAGATGCGCCAGGGATGCCTTGAAAGTTAGCACAGCCCGCCAGTAAAACAGCGCTCCAGCAGACCGACATCCAGAAAACATTGGCAACAGCCCTCATACCTCACTCCGGTTAACGACAACTACCTTGATTCCACGCAGCATACCTTGCCGTTGCGCCGCCATGCGCCGATCTACCCCGGTGCGGTCCTGCACATCGCCAGCCAGTTGCCCACACGCTGCATCAATGTCATCGCCGCGCGTCTTGCGCACCGTAGTGACGATGCCAGCTTCCATCAGGATCTTGGCAAACGCCACCACTTGCGGCATCTCCGAACGCGTCAAACCCGAAGCGGGAAACGGATTGAAAGGGATCAGATTGAATTTGCAAGACAAACCGTGTGTGGCATGCGCCTGCATGAGAGACACCAGTTGGCGAGCATGCTCGGGCTGGTCGTTGACACCATCCAGCATGCAGTATTCGAACGTGATGAAGTCGCGTGGCGCGGCTGCCTGGTAGCGGGTGCAGGCCTGCAGCAACTCAGCGATAGGGTATTTTTTGTTCAGCGGCACCAGGTTGTCGCGCAGCACATCTTCCGGCGCGTGCAGCGAGACGGCAAGAGCGACGGGACAATCCCGGGCCAGCCGGTCGATCATCGGCACAACGCCCGAAGTGGAGACAGTCACGCGGCGTCGTGACAAGCCGTAGCCGTGATCGTCAAGCATGACTTTTAACGCTGGCAGCAACTGCGAGTAGTTTTGCAATGGCTCGCCCATGCCCATCATCACCACGTTGGAAATCACGCGCTCTTCTCGGCCCAGGTGCTGGCGCAGGAAATGCTCGGCAAACCAGAGCTGGGAAATAATTTCACCGGTCGTGAGGTTGCGACTGAAACCCTGATGCCCGGTCGAACAGAAGCGGCAGCCCATGGCACAACCCGCCTGGGATGAAATGCAGAGCGTTCCCCGATCGGCCTCGGGAATAAAAACTGTCTCGATCACGTCGCCCGCACCGACATCAAACAACCATTTGATGGTGCCGTCTGCTGAATCGTGGCGGGACACCACTTTCGGACCCTGAACACGAGATGTTCCAACCAGCTTTTCACGCAAGGACCTTGCCAGATCCGTCATCTGTTCAAAATCGGTCGCGCCTTTGTGGTGAATCCATCGGAACAGCTGGGTAGCGCGGAAACGCTTTTCCCCGAGCTGCTCGCAATAGGCGGTCAAACCCTGCAGATCGTAATCAAGCAGGTTGGTCGTCATCGCGGCGCGCGATAGCTCGAGTCGTCCCACGCAAGTGGCGACCCGGACGGGGGGCAGCAAAGCATGGGACCGAGCATTGATTAACGTGAGTAAACGTTCATGCCTGCAAAGAAGAAGGCGATTTCTTCTTTGGCGGTTTCCACCGCGTCAGAGCCATGGACCGCATTGGCATCGATGCTGTCGGCAAAATCAGCGCGAATCGTGCCGGCATCAGCTTTCTTCGGGTCGGTAGCGCCCATCAGGTCACGGTTTTTCAGAACAGCACCTTCACCCTCCAGCGCCTGGATCATCACCGGGCCGGAAATCATGAACGAAACCAGATCCTTGAAGAAAGGACGCTCTTTGTGCACGGCGTAGAAAGCCTCTGCCTCACCTTGCGACAGATGCGCCATTCTGGCAGCAACAACCTTCAGGCCGGCGGCTTCAAAACGTGCATAGATTTGACCAACCACGTTTTTTGCGACTGCGTCGGGCTTGATGATGGAGAGTGTGCGTTCGATAGCCATGAGTTTTCCTTTGGATTTTTAATTTGCTGGGTTTTTTCAGATTATTCAGATATTGAATAAAGCTTCCGATTTTAACCTGCAGGCTCCTGCGCTCAGGGCTGTTTGCGGAAATGGTCTGCTGATCGCCGGGTTAGCGATTTCCACCACGATTGCCGCCACTGCGGTTTCCACCCGTGGTGCCACCACCGCTGCGGCGTGGACCCCCTGTGTTACCACCGAAGCCGCCGCCAGTGTTGCCACCACCCCGCCGCTGCCCTTGATCCTGGCGCTGTCTGGTGAAGGTTTCTGCGCCGATATAGCCAAATGAGGTCTTCATGGGATCAGGTTGCGCGCTGCCTGCCGACTTGTCACTGCGTGGGCCCCGGTCATCGCGCCGCTTTTGCCCTTGCTGACCACCGGCACCGGGTGGCCCGAAGCGGGCGCCTGGTCCGGCATTGCCACCTCTGTTCGGGCCATTCGGCCCTCTCCCCCCGCCGCCGCTGCCACCACCGCGCCTGTTGCCGCGTGACACAGAATCAACGCGGTTCAGCGGCGGCTGGGAGTCATCCGGCGCCTGCGCTGAGCCCGTTTGCCCCGCATCCGGATTACGCGGTCGTCCGGCGCCACCGCGCTGGCGCTCATTTTGGCGCGGACCCCGGCGCTGTTCCTGGCCAGACTCGCCCAGCGATTGGTCAGAATTCGCAGCGTCCCTGCGTGGATCGGGTCGTGATTCAGAACGCGCAACAGCGTTGGTCAGCGCCCAGATATCATTCTCGTCAAGCTCGACAAAAGCTCCACGTTTGAGCCCTCGAGGCAGCACCATGGCGCCATAGCGGATACGAATCAAACGGCTCACCGCATGACCCACGGCTTCAAACATGCGGCGCACCTCTCGGTTGCGCCCTTCCGAGATTGTGACCCGGTACCAGCAATTGGCGCCTTCGCCACCGCCGGCTTCGATCGAGCCGAACTGCGCCATGCCGTCGTCCAGCGTCACGCCATCCAGCAGACGTTTTTTCTCTTCGTTGTTCAGCGCGCCCAGCACCCGAACGGCATATTCCCGCTCCAGTCCAAAGCGCGGGTGCATCAGCCGGTTGGCCAGCTCACCTGAACTGGTGAGCAATAGCAGGCCTTCGGTATTCAGGTCAAGACGCCCGACAGACTGCCATTTGCCCTGAAACAGTTTAGGCAGACGTCGAAAAACCGTAGGTCGATTTTGTGGATCGTCGTGTGTCACGACCTCCCCGGCAGGCTTGTGGTAAGCGATAACGCGCGGAGGCGGCGCATCAATACGCACCCTGACGGGTTTGCCATTGACCTTGACGGTATCGCCGAACTGGATGCGTTGCCCAATATGCGCAGGCTCACCATTGACCGAAATGCGTCCTTCCAGAATCAGCTGCTCCATTTCGAGTCGCGAGCCCAATCCGGCCTGGGCCAGAACTTTGTGCAGCTTGGGTGTTTCGGGCTGAGGCGCCAGCACACGCTTGGGCAACTCCAGTGCCTCGTCTGCTTCGTCGGCATCAAACTGACCGGTAATGACGTCCTCAAACCGGATGGCAGACGGCGCAAGCTTTGAGGTGTTCCGCCTAGCAACGGGTGACACCAATGCGTTGCCCTGAATCTCGTCATTCACTATCAAATCAGGAGCAGGAAGAACCGGTACTTCTTGGACTACAGGTCTATTCGGTTCATTCTCAGAAGGAACCGGGTTTTCGGAATTGGAGTGGTCTTGTGGATTCATGCTTTTACATTCTTGCGTGAGGATGGCTGGCATCCGGCTCATGAGGGACTTGCCCGAGACCCTCGCCGACAGGGGGAGCCCGGCTTTCCCGAGTCTGAGGCGTTTGCGGCTTGGGCTGCAGCATGGCTGGTTCTTCGTAGACCGCATGCTTGGAAGGCAGTTGCGCCTCTGGTGGAGTTCGCACCTGTTCTTCCATGCCAAATTCAATTTGCTCAAGCATCGCTTCCTGGGCAGGCCTGTCGGCCATGGCGGGAAGCTGGGCCAGGGATTCAATTCCCAAATCGTCAAGAAACTGCCGGGTGGTCGCATACAGCGCGGGACGACCGACGGTTTCCCGGTGGCCGATCACCTCAACCCAGCCGCGATCTTCCAACTGCTTGAGCAGCAGGCTGTTAATGGTGACACCGCGAATATCCTCCATATCGCCGCGTGTGACTGGCTGACGGTAAGCGATGATGGCTAGTGTTTCCAGTGTTGCCCTACTGTAGCGCGGAGGTTTCTCGGGATGCAACCGGTCCAGGTATTCCCGCATTTGCGGTCGGCTTTGAAAGCGCCAGCCGGTCGCCACATGAACCAGTTCCACGCCACGTCCTGACCAATCGTCCTGCAGCTCCTCTAGAACCAGCTTGAGGCTGTCGGCGGTCAGTCCCCCGTTAAACAAGACGCCTAATTCGCGCAGCGGCAATGGTTGCTGCGCGCAGATGAGGGCTGTTTCGAGGACGCGCTTTGCATCCGTCGTATTCATGATTGATCGTTCCGAAAAAAGGCGGGGGGAGCGCTTTGATTAGCGAATTTGCATCCGTGAGCACTCTTCCGATTGAAAGTGCTGTGGTGCAGGTAGCAGAAAACTACAGCTTTTCATTGTATCGCAGGCCAAAACTCTCAATCGCGGTCTTCAAATCGGCGGGTGGTTGCGATCTGAACTCCATCATCGCGCCGGTTACAGGATGCTCGAATGCAAGGCGACAGGCATGCAGCGCCTGGCGATCCAGGCCTCCCGCAGCCGCGCCCCCATACAATTCATCGGACACCAGCGGATGACCCAGAAATGCAAGATGAACCCGGATTTGGTGGGTGCGACCAGTATGCAGTTTGCACTTGACCAAGGCCTGTCGCTCTCCGCTTTGCAGCAGTGTCACCACGGTTAAAGCCGTTTTGCCCGCATTTTTTTCAAGGTCAACCACGGCCATGCGCAGCCGGTTGCGCGGATCGCGACCAATCGCGGCCTCCACCTGTCGGGTTTTTGCCCCCAGCCACATACCATGGGCCAGCGCGATATATTCCCTGCTGACGGTACGCGCGGCAATCATGCTGACCAATTGATCCATCGTCTGTCGCTGGCGGGCCACCACCATCAAGCCGCTGGTATCCTTGTCAAGGCGATGCACGATACCGGCTCGCGGCAGTAAGGACGCTTGCGGGTCATGCGCCAACAATCCGTTGAGCAACGTGCCACTCCAGTTGCCGGGCGCGGGGTGAACCACCAGCCCCGCAGGCTTGTTGATCACCATCAAATAAGGATCCTGAAAAACAATATCCAGCGCAATGGCTTCGGGTTTGAAGGCCTGGCTTTGAGGCGTGGGCCGCAACTCAATGGTCAGTTCATCTCCCGCCTTGACCTTCAACGATGGTTTGGTCGCCTTGACGCCCTTGACCTGCACGCAGCCAGCTTCAATAAGCTGCTGGAGGTAACTGCGGGAAAACTCCGGCACCAAATCTGCCAAAGCCTTGTCGAGGCGGCTGCCATGGTTCTGGACGGGGACGCTGACGCGCCGCAATTCCATCTCGGCGCTGCCGTCAGCCTCATCCTGTGCGTCGTCTATGAGCGGCTGGGGGTCAACGGCGCCCGATATAATCAAGTGGCTTTGTTCTGAATCAGTCATCAAGAAGGTCGATTGCAATGTTTTGCACCAAATTATCGGTTGTTCCCAATGCATCGCCGCTTGTGGCCGTCGTTTGCGCATTGTCTTTTGTGGTCGCCGGTTGCTCAAGCACTCCAGCGCCCGACAAGACTGCGACATGGAGTCCCAACAAGATCTACGCTGAAGCCAAGGATGAGGCAAGCTCTGGCGCCTACGACAAGGCGATTCCTCTTTATGAGAAGCTGGAAGGCCGCGCCGCTGGAACTCCGCTGGCGCAGCAGGCGCAACTGGACAAAGCTTACGCCCAGTATAAAGCGGGCGAGCAGGCACAAGCCGTCGCCACACTGAACCGCTTCATGAAGCTTCACCCGGCCAGCCCCGCCATGGATTACGCCCTTTATCTGAAAGGGCTGGTGAACTTCAATGACAACCTCGGCATTTTTGGATTCGTTTCCCGCCAGGACTTGTCAGAGCGCGACCAGAATGCTGCCAAGGAATCGTTTGAGTCGTTTAAGGAATTGGTCACGCGCTTTCCGGATTCGCGCTATGCGCCGGATTCGCGTCTGCGCATGAGCTACATCGTTAATTCCCTGGCGCAATCGGAGGTTCATGTCGCCCGCTACTACTATTCCCGCGGCGCCTACGTTGCCGCTATCAATCGCGCGCAGAGCGCAATTGCAGACTATCGCGATGTTCCGGCGCTCGAAGAGGCCACCTATATTCTTTACAAATCCTACGACGCACTGGGAATGACGGAGTTGCGCGATGACACCCGCCGCATCATTGAAAAATCATACCCACAAAGCCAGTACCTGAGCAAAGGCTTCAAGTCGGCAGACAATCCTTGGTACAAATTTTGGTAAAACCCGCCAGTTTGTCCAATAGTTCCTGCTCGGATGTCAGCCTTTGCATGGCCGGCAGTGCTCTGAGCAAACGTCGTCCATAACCCATGGAAACCAGTCGACTGTCGCAGACCACTAAAACGCCCTGATCGGTTTCCCGGCGTATCAGCCGTCCCGCACCCTGCTTCAGTGCCACCGCGGCTTCAGGCAAAAAATAGTCGTTGAATGCGCTACGTCCCTGTGATTCCAGCAGTTTCGAACGGGCCTCAGCCATCGGGTCGTTCGGCGGCGGAAACGGCAGTTTGTCGATGATGACCAGCTGAAGCGCGTCGCCCGGCACGTCAATGCCTTCCCAGAAAGAGGCCGATGCCACCAACACGCAGCCTTTGCCTGCATTGGAGTTTCCCGCTCGAAAACGCTCGATAAGCGCCCGCTTCGGCATATCTCCCTGAATCAGTACCTGCACCTCGTCTGATGCCTCAAAGGCCTCTGCAAGTGCTTCGCCAATCGTCCGCAAGGCACGCAACGTGGTCGTCAGCACCATCGTGCGCCCGCCCAATCGCCGTGACCAGACCGCAGCGCATTCGGCAACCTTTTTGCTATGCGCCGGATCGCCCGGTTTGGGAAAGTTGGGTGGCACATATAAAGCAGCCTGGCGTGCGTAGTCAAAGGGGCTGCCGACCCGCAGCACGTCAGTACCACTAAGCCCGCAAGGCTGCGTGAACCAGGTTAGTTTCTCATCATCGCCCAGCGTTGCCGACGTAAATATCCAGGTTTTTGTACCTTCCGCAGAAGCGCCCAGCATCTTGGTCTTTACAGCCTGCGCTATGTCAAGCGGCGACTCGACCAGACGCAACTGCGCACCAACGTCCACCCAACGCACACAGCCTGCCTCGCAGGCATTGACAAAGGTTTCTGCACGTTGCGCCAAATCATTGGCGCGCTCCTGAAGCCGGACGAAATCAGGTGCAATCTCGCTGACCGTGTCAAGCGCGGTACAGGCTTGCAAGCAGGACGCATGAACGGCCTTTAGCGCCTGCTCCCAGCCAATGTCCATACTTTCAGGCACGTCGCTGGTCCAGCGCAGTTTGGTGCCAGGATAATGCTTGCCGGCACACAGTCGAAGCTCACGGGCGGCCCGTTCAGTAGCGCCGACGATCCCCTGCCAGTCGACGAGACCGCGGGCCAGTTGCAAGCCCGCAGCGAGCAGGTCACGGGAAAAGTCAAGTAATTGCCCGGTGGTGAGGTTTGTCCCAAGAAATTGCACACCGATTTCATTGAGTTGGTGCGCCTCGTCGAAGATTGCAATCCGCACCGAGGGCAGCAGCTCGGCCACGCCCGACTCACGCACCGCCAGATCAGCAAAAAAAAGATGGTGATTTATCACCACGACATCCGCCGCCATGGCCTCCCTGCGGGCCAGGTTGACATGACAAGCGCGAAAGCGTGGGCATTGCGTACCCAGGCAGTTGTCCCGTGTCGATGTCACCAGGGGAATGATCGGAGACCGTTCATCCAGTCCGGGAAGTTCGGCAAGGTCGCCGGTGCGTGTCACCTGGGACCATTGTTCAATTCTGGCCAAGGCACGCACAGCAACCCCTTCGGGTAGATGCGGATCCTGGCGCGCCATCTCCATGCGGTGAAGGCATAAATAGCTGGCCCGCCCCTTCAGAAGTGCCGTTCTCACCGGTAGGCCAAACGCTTGCACAAGGCGGGGCAAATCCCGACCGAACAGCTGGTCCTGCAATGCCTTGGTCGCGGTGGAAAGCAAAACGCGCTCCCCACTCAGCAAAGCGGGAACCAGATAAGAGAAGGTTTTCCCGACACCTGTGCTGGCCTCAACGACGAGAGGACGAGCCGCCTCGATGGCGCGCGCCACTGCCAGCGCCATCTCGGTCTGGCCAATCCGTGGCACAAAATGCTCCGTCGTCCGCGACAACACCCCCCCAGGGGCAAAAGCCTCTTCAACTTCAGACACCAGATTCATCAAGCAGGCTCGGGAAGAGACAAAGACAATTCCAGACGCGAAATTTTGTCCCTGAGCTTCAGTCGCTGTTTTTTCAACCGCCTGAGTTGAAGTTCGTCAATCGGTGACGTGTGCGCCGTAGCATCTGCCAACGCATTCAGGCCGGCGTGTTCAATTTTGAGCTCTATCAGCAAACGTTGTGGAGAGTGGTGATTTAAGTCCAAGGTTTTTTTATCCATACGCGCTACTTCATCTGATAATACGTTGATTGCCGTCATAAATCGAGCCCAAACGGTTCGTCACACCACACAATGTCCAAAGGTTATCGAATCACCGCCTCCACCGGCATCCACAAAGGAGACAGGGACTATCAGCAAGATCAGGTCAATTTGCTGAGCCACCCTCGAATTCCTGGCTGCTTACTGGGTATCGTTGCGGATGGAATGGGAGGGCGCAGCGGCGGGCGCAAGGCCTCCGACCAGGTGATGCTGACCGCCAAACAGCTTTTTGAGCGCTATGCGCCGGAGTCGGATGACGCATCTTCGATGCTCAGGCAAATCATTGAAGAAGCCCACATTGTCATCAAACTGACCGCAATTTCTGCCGAACAGGAACCCCATAGCACGCTCGCTGCGTTTTTAATCAATCCGGGAGGCGAATGCCACTGGGTACACACCGGTGACTCCCGGATTTACCATTTCCACGGCAGCAAGTTGGTCCACAAAACAGTGGATCACTCCTACGTGCAAACTCTGGTAGACAAAGGTGAGATCACGGAAGAAGAGGCTAATGTGCATCCTCAGTCCAATATTCTCATGGGCTGCCTGGGTGCGGAACAAGCGCCGCCCGTCTCTCAGCATTTCATTCCAAAATTGCGACCGGATGACATATTGATGGCGTGCAGCGATGGTGTTTGGCACCACTTCAGCACCAGCGAGATGGCTTCCGCTTTGTCCATGCTTTCCGCCCGGGAGGCCACTGAGTTCCTGATTCAGAAAGCCCGCTCCCGCGCACGCGGCATTGGCGACAACCTGTCACTGGTAGTTGTCAAACTTGAATCTTTGAGTTAACCAGCTTATTCCGGCAGCGGCAGGGATTTTGCCGGTGGTTTGGACCGACCCAGCTTGTCGATTTCGTACTGCGCCCGGCGTGCTTGGGCCTGCTTTTGTCGATCATCAAATTTTTTGACTTCTTCAGCAGCTGCAGCCTGTCTGTCCGTGCGCGCCCGGGGTTTTTTCTGATGATCCGTCAGCCTTTTTGCGCTGGCCTCTCGCGCGGTCTTCTCACCCGACGAAACGGATGCCCGCTGCAGCTGTTTGGTCTTTTCCCTGCTTAGCCGCGACTGATAATCTTCGGCGGCATTGGCGCGACGGTCAGTGGCCTCTTGCCGTTTCTCTGGCGCTGCCTTGTCTTCGCTTTTGCGTATCTGCCGCGCACCGCTGATTTTTCGCTCCTCATCGTTGAGCAAAATCTCATCGCGTCGCAAATCAGCCATGACTGCACGCCGCCTGCTGTTGACTTTTTCCAGGCAGCTGTTTACCGCAAATTTTTCGTGGCAAGCAGCATCTTCAGTTTGGAAACCGATCTCCAGCCGGGCTCGCTCGGCGCTATTTTTTGCGCGTTCTGCGTCGATATCGCGCGGCACGCTGTCGATTGGTGCGGTTTGCGCACTAGCCAGCCCAGTCAGCACAGCGAGGAAAAACGCCATAAAGAATCGCGTCATGTCAGTGTTGTGTCCACATTTCTCCGCTCAAGCGCCAAAAACTCCATCGATTGCATTTCATTCAGGCGTGAGACGGTACGCGGAAACTCATGCACCAGAAGCCCTTCGGTATACAACGCCTCAGGAGATACCGCAGCCGACATGATCAGCTTGACGCGGCGGTCATACAGAACGTCTACCAACCATGTGAAGCGCCGGGCTTCCGAGGCCATCCTGACCGGCATATGGGGCACATCACTCAACAATACCGTGTGAAACTGGGCCGCGATTTCAAGATAGTCATTTTGCGAGCGTGGCCCGCCACACAAGTCCTTGAAATCAAACCACACCACACCCCCAGCCTTCCGTCTGGCCGGAATCTGCCTGGATTCAATTTGCAACACCGGATTTTCATCCTGTGACTCGGCCAGACGGTCGAAAGTTGCGCCCATCTCGGCATCTGCATGGGGGCCAAGCGGTGTGTGATACAGCCTTGCCTGCTCCAGCGTACGTCTACGGTAGTCCGTGCCGTTGTCCACATTAATGACTTCCAGATGCGACTTCAGCAGTTTAATAGCCGGCAGAATACGGTCGCGGTGCAGGCCGTTCGGGTAAAGCTCGTCAGGATGAAAATTCGATGTGGTGACAAATCCAACCCCATTTTCAAACAAGGCAGCCAACAAGCGATGAAGAATCATGGCGTCCGTAATATCCGCCACATGAAATTCATCAAAACAAATCAGCCGGTAACGCTTCGCGATACGTTTACCCAATTCGTCAAGCGGATTTGCCGTGCCGTGCAAATCCTGCAGCTCCCGATGCACTTCACGCATAAATTCGTGAAAATGCAGCCTGACTTTTCGCCTGAGTGGTACGGCACCGAAAAAACAATCCATGAGAAAGCTTTTACCCCTCCCGACTCCACCATACATGTACACACCGCGGGGAATATCCGGCCGGTTGATCAGCTTTTTAAAGGCGTTCGACCGCTGTTCCTTGAATGCAGCCCATTCCGTAGCACATCGCTCAAGCGACTCAATCGCCCGCAACTGCGCGGGATCACTTGTATACCCGCGAATCGCGAGTTCGGCCTCGTAGGCCGAGCGTACCAACTGTGTCACCGTGCCCCTTACTTCAAAAGTTCAGCGTGCGCTTTTCCACTGCCAGCGCCGCCTCTTTGGTGGCTTCGCTGAGCGACGGATGCGCGTGACAAATACGGGCGATATCCTCGCTGCTGGCGCGGAACTCCATGGCCATTACGCATTCTGCGATCAATTCGCTAGCCAACGGGCCCACGATGTGCACGCCCAGAATTTCGTCGGTGGCGGCATCGGCCAGCATCTTCACCATGCCAGTGGTGTCGCCCAGCGCGCGAGCGCGACCGTTGGCCATGAAGGGGAAGGTACCCGCTTTGTAGGCATGGCCTGCCGTCTTCAGCTGTTCTTCGTTTTGTCCCACCCATGCGATCTCAGGGCTGGTGTAAATTACCCAGGGAACAGTATTGAAGTTGACATGACCGTGCTGGCCCGCGATACGTTCGGCCACCGCGACACCTTCGTCTTCTGCCTTGTGCGCCAGCATAGGGCCGCGAACCACGTCGCCGACCGCCCAAACATTAGGGAGGTTGGTTTTGCATTCGCCGTCAACCACGATGGCACCGCGCTCGTCCAGACCCAAGCCCACGGCTTCAGGGTTCAGGCCGATGGTATTCGCGGTACGTCCAATGGAAACAATGAGTTTGTCCACCTCCAGCGTCTGCGCTTCATTCCTGGCGTTGACATAAGCGACGGACACGCCCTTCTTGCCATTTTTGATCTCGCCTACTTTCACGCCCAGCTCGATCTTCAAGCCCTGCTTGGTAAAAGCCTTGTGCGCTTCCTTGGCAATCTGCTGGTCAACCGCACCCAGAAATGTGGGCAGACCTTCCAGAATGGTCACCTCAGCGCCAAGACGACGCCAGACGGAACCCATTTCCAAGCCAATCACGCCAGAGCCAATGACGCCGAGCTTTTGAGGCACGGCACCTATCCTCAACGCGCCATCGTTCGACAGGATGTTTTCCTCGTCAAAAGGCGTACCCGGCAAGGCGCGCGCATTGGAGCCGGTCGCGACGATGATGTGCTTGCCAGAAATCGTTTCTTCAACGGAACCAGCCACCTTGATGTCGTAAGCGCCATCCCTGGCCGCCACAAACGACGCCCGGGCATGAAAGAAAGTGACTTTGTTCTTTTTGAACAGGTAGACAATGCCATCGTTGTTCTGCTTGACGACGGCGTCCTTGCGGCCCAGCATTTTGGCGATATCCAGGCTCAGGCCTTTCACTTCAATCCCGTGGTCAACAAAGTGATGGCTGGCTTGGTCAAAATATTCAGATGATTGCAGCATGGCTTTGGAAGGAATGCAGCCGATATTGGTGCAGGTTCCTCCCAAAGCCGAACCGCCTTTGGAATTCTTCCATTCGTCTATGCAGGCAACGTTAAAGCCCAGCTGGGACGCACGAATGGCCGCGATGTAGCCGCCAGGCCCACCGCCGATGACAATCACGTCAAATTGTTTGGACATGTTCTTTTCCGGTGATTTGGGGACAAGGCCAACAGCTTTTGCTGCGAACCTGTCTCAGGGAGTTTTCAGATATCGAAGAGCAGGCGGGCTGGGTCTTCCAGCGCCTCTTTCATGGCGACCAGTCCCAATACGGCCTCGCGACCGTCAATGATGCGGTGGTCGTAGCTCATTGCCAGGTAGTTCATCGGTCGAACCACGATCTGGCCGTTTTCGACGACGGCCCGGTCTTTCGTGGCATGCACGCCCAAAATTGCGGACTGCGGCGGGTTGATGATGGGTGTTGAAAGCATCGAGCCAAATGTTCCGCCATTGGAAATCGAGAATGTACCGCCAGTCATCTCTTCAATGCCCAGCTTGCCATCCTTGGCCTTCTGGCCGTATTCAGCGATTTTTTTCTCGATGTCGGCAAAACTCATCTGATCGGCATTGCGCAGGATTGGCACCACGAGACCGCGGGGCGAGCCGACCGCAATACCAATGTCGAAATAGCCGTGGTAAACAATGTCATTACCGTCCACCGATGCGTTGATCATCGGGAACTTCTTCAGCGCATGCACCGCCGCCTTGACGAAAAAGCTCATGAACCCGATCTTGACACCATGCTCTTTGGTGAACGCATCCTGGAACCTCTTGCGCATCTCCATGACCGGTGCCATGTTGACCTCATTGAAGGTCGTCAAGATCGCGTTGGTGGACTGCGACTGCAAAAGACGTTCGGCCACGCGCGCTCGCAGGCGGCTCATGGGAACGCGCTGCTCGGGACGCTCGCCCAACTCAACCGTTTTCATGGGCGCTGCTACTTTTGGCAAAAATGTGGTCGGAGCGCTGGCAGGGATTGCGCCGGCAGCGACCGATTTAAGCGTGCCAGCTGCTGTCGCACCTAGAACATCGCCCTTGGTCACGCGGCCATCCTTGCCCGTTCCGGGAACCGAGCCGGTGGTCAGCTGGTTATCTGCCATCAATTTGGCAGCGGCCGGCATGGCCACTCCAGCCATGGCGCCGCTTGCTGCCACCGCGGGCGCAACCACGGCGGCCGACGATGTGGCTGCGGCAGGCGCAACGCCGGCAGTCGCAACGCCGGCAGGCGCAGATGCAACGGCTCCTGCCTTGCCTTCGGTATCTATTCTTGCGATCACCTGATCCGACACAACGGTGCCGCCATCGGCCACCAACAATTCGGTCAGCACGCCGGCTGAGGGCGCCGGGACTTCAAGAACGACCTTGTCGGTTTCGATTTCAATCAGGATTTCATCCACGGCAATTGCGTCACCCACCTTCTTTCTCCACTGCAGCATGGTGGCTTCGGCGACGGACTCGGACAGCTGGGGGACTTTTACTTCTACGATAGCCATTTGATTCTTTCGTGTGTATTTTTGTGTTTGACAGGGGTCAGGTACGCCCTTATTTGGTCAGTACAAAACCTTTGAGCTTGGCAAACGCGCCATCCACCAGCGTTTTTTGCTGTTCCTGATGCAGATGCGAGTAGCCCACCGCCGGAGAAGCGGATGCCGCACGCCCCGAGTAACCCAGCTTCTGGCCGTCCAGCATATTCTCATGGATGTAATGCTGAACAAAGAACCAAGCGCCCTGATTTTGCGGCTCGTCCTGGCACCACACCAGGTCTGTTGCATTCGGGTATTTTTTGAGCTCGGCTGCAAAAGCCTTGTGCGGAAAGGGATAGAGCTGCTCGACACGCAGAATCACGGCGTCGTCGATCCCCTTTTCCTCGCGCTTTTTGACCAGGTCGTAATACACCTTGCCCGAGCACGCGATCACGCGCTTGACTTTCTCGGCTTTCAAGTCTTTGTTTTCAGGAATAATGGTTTGAAAACCGCCCCTGGTGAACTCGGACAACGGAGAGGTTGCGTCCTTGT
This sequence comes from Polaromonas sp., assembly GCF_012927415.1. Taxonomy (GTDB): domain Bacteria; phylum Pseudomonadota; class Gammaproteobacteria; order Burkholderiales; family Burkholderiaceae_C; genus Polaromonas. The sequence continues at coordinate 27,345 of NZ_JABBPF010000201.1, forward strand.
TGCGAAGCAGCGACTTCGGCGTCATGATCACCAGCGGTTTGCGCAGGTTTCTCACCGTCTGGCGCCGCAACACGTGGAATATCTGGCTGGCGGTGGTGGGTTGAACCACCTGCATGTTGGCGTCTGCCGACAGTTGCATGAAGCGCTCCAGACGGGCTGAGGAGTGCTCCGGACCCTGGCCTTCGTAGCCGTGCGGCAGCATCAGCGTAATGCCGTTGACACGACCCCACTTGACTTCGCCAGACGCAATAAACTGGTCGATCACGACCTGAGCGCCGTTGGCAAAATCGCCGAACTGGGCCTCCCAGATCACCAGCGTGTTGGGATCGTTGGACGCGTAGCCGTATTCGAAAGCCAGCACGGCTTCTTCGGACAGGATGGAATCAATAACGACAAACGGTGCCTGATTTTCGGCCACATTTTGCAGTGGTACGTAAGTGCCGGTATCCCACTTCTCGCGGCTTTGGTCGTGAATCACCGAATGGCGGTGCGTAAAGGTTCCTCGTCCGCAATCTTCGCCGGACAGCCGAACCGGATAGCCGCTGGCTACCAGCGAGGCAAAAGCCATGTGTTCGCCCATGCCCCAGTCCACTGGAATGTCGCCACGCCCCATCGCTGCGCGGTCGTCATAAACTTTCTTGACCAGATTGTGCGGCGTCACGCTGGCCGGAATGGTGGTAATTTTATCAGCTAGCCGTTTCCACTCGGCCATCGGAATGGCCGTATCGCCCGCATCGGTCCACTTTTTCCCAACGTAAGGGCTCCAATCGACCGCATACTTGCTTTTGAAATTGGTAAGTACCGGGTCAAACGTGCTCTTGCCGGCATCGAGCGCTGCGCGGGTGGCCTTGACCATGTCATCGCCCAGAGTTTCGCCCATGCCTTGGGCACTCAGCTTGTCTGCGTAGAGACGGCGGGTCCCCGGGTGCTGGGCAATCTTTTTGTACATCAGCGGCTGGGTCAGCGCTGGCGTATCCTGCTCGTTATGGCCGAGTTTGCGGAAGCAGATGATGTCGACGACGACATCCTTCTGGAATTCCATGCGAAACTCAAGTGCCAATTGGGTTGCCAGCACCACGGCCTCGGGATCATCGCCGTTGACATGCAGCACGGGCGCCTCAATCATCTTGACGACGTCGGTGCAATACAGCGTGGACCGGCTGTCGCGCGGATCGCTGGTGGTAAAGCCAATCTGGTTGTTAATGACGAGGTGGACCGTGCCGCCGGTGAAGTATCCACGGGTTTCCGCCAGCGCCAGCGTTTCCATGACCACGCCCTGCCCGGCAAACGCGGCGTCACCGTGCACCAGCACAGGCAGCACCTGCAGGCCTTTGGGATCGGCACGGCGGTCCATGCGGGCACGAACCGAACCTTCCACCACCGGGTTCACGATTTCCAGATGGGAAGGATTGAATGCCAGTGACAGATGAACCGGCCCACCGGCGGTGGTCACGTCGGAGCTGAACCCTTGGTGGTATTTGACGTCACCGCTGGGCAGGTCTTCGGGCGCGGTATGGTCAAACTCGGCAAACAGGTCAGCTGGCACTTTACCCAAGGAGTTGACCAGGACGTTCAAACGGCCCCGGTGCGCCATGCCGATGACGATTTCCTGCACACCGACTTCGCCACCGCGCTGGATCAATTCGTCCATGCTTGCAATAAAGCTTTCACCACCTTCAAGTGAAAACCGTTTCTGACCCACGAACTTGGTATGCAAAAAGCGCTCCAGGCCTTCAGCAGCCGTGAGACGATCGAGCAGATGCAGCTTCTTTTCCTTGCTCAAGTTGGGCTTGCTGCGAATGCTCTCCAGCTTTTGCTGCCACCAGCGCTTCTGGTTCTGGTCGGTGGCATACATGTATTCGGCACCAATCGTGCCGCAATAGGTTTCACGCAGCGCGTTCATCAGCTCGCGTAAGCTCATGGTGTCTTTGCCGAAAAAGGTGTTGCTGGTGTTGAACACCGTTTCCTGATCGGCATCGGTGAACCCGTAAAAGGACGGGTCCAGCTCGGGAATATTGTCGCGTTCGGCACGTTTAAGAGGGTCCAGATCGGCCCAACGCGCACCGACGTTGCGGTAGGCCGCAATCAGTTGCTGGACGGCCGTTCGCTTGCGCCCCATCTCGGAATCTGCACCGCTGGCCATCACGACCCTGGTCTGGCCCTGCTTGGCGCGCTCGGCAAAGGCATTGACAACGGGAAGATGCGGAACGTCTTTTGCATTGCTGCCATCGACCGCGGGAACGTGTTGCAACGCGTCAAAATAATCACGCCAGGTGTCAAGCACACTGCCGGGATTGGCGAGATAATTTTCATACATCTCTTCGACATAAGGCGCATTGCCGCCGAAAAGATAAGTGTTGGCTTGATAGTCTGAATAGACTGACGCAGGTGACTGCGAGTTGGAACTCATATGCGCTGACCTCCGTTTCCCTTCGGGAAACATAAGCTGGTTAAAGCTTGTTGATTAACCTTCCGCAACACGGCTGAACCGATTAGCGGATGCGACTGTGGCAGGAAGGGCCTTCAGAAACACCCTGGATTGTGCCACCTTAGGCGCAAAGGGGGAAGTCCCTGGCCTGTCTATTTATCCCGTGTGCTCCGTTTCTTGCACAGGCGATCGGTCATGCCATCACCGCTTTTTCAGTTGGCTAGCCGTGTCGTTGCCGGCCGAGCGCATGTCGATTCGGTCACCGGCCTTTCCACCTGCGACGCTGAACTACCCAAAAAATTCGGCATACCCCACTACCCAAAGTACGCCATTCCAAAATGATGCAGGCCGCTGAATCATGGTTGCAGACCGCAATTTTTTCAGACCCTGAACTGCTCCTGATTCAGGAGCAAGCGACTACCGTATTCATTGGACCTGGGTGCTATTGCATGCGTATTTTTATATGCAGGCCCAATCAAACTGAACTAACTTGCTGTTGAGGTCCTTTCGCAAGCCGCCGCAGCACTGCCAGAATAGCCGCGCGCTGGTTGCCGTTTGCAGCCCGAATCAACACAGCCTTGCTATGCGCCTTTTCCTTATGCAATGAGCCGGTCCCTGATTTGCTGCAGAGCCGCCGGATCGTCCATCGTGGTCAAATCACCGGCGTCGCGGCCTTCACACACCGCCTGAATTGCGCGGCGCAGCAGCTTGCCGCTGCGCGTCTTGGGCAATGCCGACACAAACCGCACCCGCGCCGGTCGCGCCACCGGGCCCAGATCGTTGTCCACGCGCTTCATGATCTCGGCTTCAATCTTGAGCGCTTCGGCACTGCCTGGCAGCACGCTGGCATCCTTGAGCACGGCAAAAGCCATTGCCACCTGGCCTTTCAGTCCATCGGCCACGCCGACGACGGCCACCTCGGCCACCTGCGAATGGCCGGAAATGCTTTCTTCAATCTCGCGTGTGCCCAGCCGGTGGCCCGCCACGTTGATCACGTCATCGGTGCGGCCCAGGATAAAGTAGTAGCCGTCCGCGTCGCGAATGCCCCAGTCGAAAGTACTGTAGACCAGCTTGTCCGGAATGCTCTTCCAGTAGGTGCGGACAAAACGCTCGTCGTCTTTCCAGATGGTCTGCATGAAACCCGGCGGCGTTGGGCCTTCCAGCACGACGACGCCTTTTTCTCCTGGTACTGTCAGCTCGTCGCCGGTGGCTTCATGCAACAGCTTGACGTTATAGCCATACATTGGAATGCCCGGGCTGCCGAATTTGCTGGGCTTTTTCTCGACGCCATTGGCAATCGCCAGGATGGGCCAGCCGCTTTCGGTCTGCCAGTAGTTATCGATGATGGGCACGTTCAAGCCTTCACTGATCCAGCGCGCGGTCGGTTCGTCCAGCGGTTCGCCGGCCAGGAACAGGGCGCGCAGGCTGGACAGATCGTATTTGGTCAGTAGCGCGGGGTCCTGCTTTTTGAGAACGCGCACCGCCGTCGGAGCGCTGAACATGACCGTAACCTTGTATTTTTCGACCAGTTCCCACCAGATGCCGCCATTGGGCTGTTTGTCCATGCCTTGCGTTGGCAGGCCTTCATACATGATGGTGGCCATGCCGGCAATCAACGGGCCATAGACGATGTAACTGTGGCCGACAACCCAGCCGATGTCGCTGGTCGAGAAGAAGGTTTCGCCCGCCCGGCCATCAAAGATGTGCTTCATGCTGGCGGCCAGCG
>NZ_JABBPF010000044.1 GCF_012927415.1 Polaromonas sp.
CACTGCACCGCCTTGACTGGCAGCGCTTGTCGGCGGTTGTTCAACCCACTGCGCTGCGCGCCAGCCAGCTCGCGCGGCAACAGTGATTCAAACAGCGGGGTCTGTCGCGTCCCTGCCCGCTTTCTCTTGCGGCACGACCTGATCGAGAGCCAGCTGGCGGACAACGCTGACCGCGTGCCGGTGGCAGGCTAGCGAAACGGCCGGCTCAGGAAGCGCGAGCCCGCCAGACCAAAACGCCAGGGCTGCTCAATCGCCTTGGAAATGCCAACACGCGGACCTGCCAACACGGTCCGGGCCAGCCCCGGCTCGGGCGGGAAAAGCGTAAACGGCGGTTGGTCCAGCCGCATCCCGCTATAGCACGGGTCGATGCCCAGCGCCTGCCCAGAGCAGACGAACATCATCCAGGCGGCGCCGGGCGCGCATCAGGTCCAGCCCATCGATCGGCTCCAGCGCGCGCAGCAGCACCCCGGCGCCGTGCCCGGCTTCACGGCAAACAAAATTGATGCACCAGTGAATACCGTAGGAGCGGTATACATAGGCGCAGCCCGGCGGGCCAAACATGGCGGCATTGCGTGCATTCGGGCCGGAAAAACTGTGCGAGGCCGCGTCTTCGCGGTCATAGGCCTCGGTTTCGACGATGCGGCCGCCAACGCCATTGACCAGAACCACCGCGCCGATCAGCCTTCGCGCGACATCGCAGGCGTCGGTCGAAAAGTCGATGTCTGCAAGCAGAATAGGGAGCTGGGTCAAGGCGGTCCTGTGACGAGAAAAACATTGATTTTTACACGGCTCTTCCGGGACAGCGCCGCAAGCAAACATATCCCTGGCAAGGCCTGCCAGGCCTGGCTTGACTTGAAGCGCATTGCAAACCATCCTACGCCTGCCATCTTCCCGCGCCTACAACCGTAGCGGCCGATGCGGTCTAAGGTCTAGCCTCATGTCGAGGAGATTTTCATGCCTGGATTCATAGCCCCACCCCCTGACCGCGACAGCCGCAAAGCCATCGAGAAACGGGCCAGGGATGCGACCCAGCCAATCCAGCCAGAGAGTAAGGCTCGTTGGCCTTTTAGTGCGGCAGACACCTTCGCCAGCCCCGTCACCGCCGCCGGCGAAAAAACGCCGCCCGAAAAGAAGGACAAGCCTGCGGCCTGAAGCGGTCCGCACCAGAAGTTGAGCCCCCTACCCTGAATTGTGTTCAGGCAGCGCGAGGCGCAGGCAGCGCTTTCTTAACCAGCGTGACGCCGCCGAGCACCAGCGCGCCCGCCAGCAAACCGACCAACGCGTTTGCCAGAAAGGGGGTGAAAGTGGCCATAAAATCCGCCATCTTGCCAGCCTCCACGGCCAGCGCCTCAATGGCTTGGTCCAGTGCAGGAACACCATGCGTCAGTATGCCGCCACCGACCAGAAACATGGCAATGGTTCCTGCCACCGAAAGGCTTTTCATGAGCCACGGAGCGGCGCGCAATATGCCCTGACCCAGGTTGCGCTGAAAGCCGTGCCATGCGCTGACACCGGTCCGTTCACTCAGGTACAGCCCGCCGTCATCAAGCTTGACGATGCCGGCCACCAGGCCGTAGACCCCTACCGTCATGACAACGGCAATACCGCCAACGACCGTGAGCTGGGTGGAAAAGGGGCTGCCTTGCACCGTGCCCAGCGTGATGGCGACAATCTCGGCTGACAAAATGAAATCGGTGCGTATGGCGCCCTTGATCTTGCTCTTTTCGACGGTGCACAGGTCAACGGCAGGATCGGCCAGTGCGCTCGACAGCGTTTCATGCTCTGCTGCCTGCTCTGCCGCGCTACGCATGAACTTGTGCGCCAGTTTTTCGAAGCCTTCGAAGCACAGAAATGCGCCGCCCAGCATCAACAGCGGCGTGACTGCCCAGGGCACAAAGGCGCTGATGACCAGCGCCGCTGGAACCAAAATAGCCTTGTTGATGAACGAGCCCTTGGCCACCGCCCAAACCACGGGCAATTCCCGCTCGGCTTTCACGCCGGAGACCTGCTGGGCATTGAGCGCCAGGTCGTCACCCAGCACCCCTGCGGTTTTTTTGGCCGCCACCTTGGACAGCAAGGCCACGTCATCAAGCAGGGTAGAGATGTCGTCAATCAATGCAAGCAGGCTGGTTGCCATGGTTTTCCAAAAAGTTTTGAGTGACGACTTGCGCCGTGAAAACGAAAGGGTGTCGCACGCGGAAAACAGGCAATCGTGGCGCAAGCTGCGAGCGATAAGGCAAGGCTGGCCGTTTGCACCGTGCCCGGACAGGGGTGCCGGCGCAAGCCTGTAAGCTGAACCTGTCCGTCCGGAAAGGAAAAAACCGCCCTGGGGCGGTTCTTCGCTAGCGTGACGCAAGCCTCAATGCATCAGCGGGCTGTCAGGCGTCCGAGGATGAACCCCAGTGCTAGGGCCGCTCCCACCGCTTCAAGAGGCCTGTCCTGCACCCAGGACCTGGAACTCTCAAGGGCACGGGTCGGGGCTTCAGACATCCAGCGTGCCTGGTCTGAGAAACGGTCTGCCACATGGGAAGCATCGCTGGCAAGCTTGTTGACAGTGTCATGGGCGGCGGTGGAAACGCGGTCTACGGTGCTGCGCGCCGGATCCGCAACCTTGTCAATCGTGCTGTGCAAAGCCGCGCCAGCCGTATCCACACCCCGCTGAACAGCATTGTCAGACGACGGATTGCCGGAATTAAAAGGGGTGTTTTCCATGTTATTTCCTTTGAAAGTAAAAAGATTTTCGAAACTGCGAAAGCTGAACACAAGAGCAGCGAGACAGACGAAAAAAGGAAGGGAGTTACAGCCCCCTAAACGCTGAGATTAACTCTATGGCCTGCCTCAGTTCAATCCTGTGCGGCTGAAGCGAAAGCAGCTGTAGGACAAGACAGCGTCATTCTGCGCCGGTCCCGTCTGGCGGCCAATTCAAGCATCGGTTGCAGCCAACTGGTTGCACAATAAAGCCAGTGAGATGGCTTGCGCGTGACGCAAGTTCCGGCATCAAACCCAAAAGGAGAAATTTGCCATGCCAATTACCGCACGACTCCGGCGACGCGCACCACTTGCCTGCCCGGCTAATTCCCAGCCCCGCAAAGGGCCGGCAGAGGAAGCGGACGAAGACGAGGAAGGCCTGGAATTGCCGGTGAACCCTGATCAGGGAACGCCCCTCATTCCCGACGAAGAGGGGCAGATCCAGGCGCCGGGCTGAAATTTTCGGTCTTCAGTCAATCGCGCGATTGAGGCGTATTTCTTCGAGCCTGGCGCTGCCAAACTCGGTTGTCTTGAGCGTAGTCATCTCACGCTTGAAGCCGGCGCCATGTTCGCAAAACTGCAGCGCGCGTTCGTTGTGCAGTAGCACCCAGAGCGTGACCTGCGTGCAGCCCTCTTCCTTCAAACCGTCGCGTGCGCCATCCCAAAGCGCCAGGCCAGCGCCCTTGCCCCAGTGGGCTGGCAAAACATAAATGGCCCAGATTTCGCCAACCGTGGAGCGGGTTTTTGCGTCGCGTGAACGGTCGTAGCCGACAAAGCCGACGATTTGCTCGCCCTCTGTTGCCACCAGCAACTGCGGCTCGCTGTACTCGATCGCTTCGCGCCAGTACGCCTGGCGCTTTTCCAGCGTCATCTTGCCGAGGTAATCAGCAGGCATCACATCCTTGTACGCGGCTTGCCAGGTGGCAACGTGAATTTCGGCAATCGCTTTGGCATCGCGGGCGGTGGCGGGACGAACGGAGTAGCTGGACATTGGAAAAATCGCTTGTGAATATCGGTGAGCAAATGCCCGGGAGGCAAGATTGTCGCGCAAATCACGGCAAGACTTTGCGGCACTGGGGTAAATTCGGTGCTCGCCTGCCAAGCGCACTTTGCATAACCTTAACACCATGCCACCCCTCAGCCCGAAGTCAGCCACCCACCATCAGGCCGCAGTGGCGCAGGCCGAGTGCGCTGTTTTCCGGGCGCGCCTGGAACCGGCTGGCCGCAACTTTGACGCGCCCGCCAATCTGCCCTTGCTGCAGGCGGCCGAACGCGCCGGGTTGATGCTGCTGGCAAGCTCTTGCCGTAACGGCACCTGCCGCAGCTGCATCTGCCGTCTGGCCAGCGGCCAGGTGACTTACCTCATCGAGTGGCCGGGTTTGAGCGCCGAGGAAAAGCAGGCGGGATTCATACTGCCCTGCGTGGCCTGCGCGGCGTCCGATGTGGTGATCGGGCCGCCTTTTTGACCGCCCGCGGCGGGCCAACCGGTTGCCGTGGCGATATCTCAGTCAAATAGCCGTCTGGTCCAATTAAAATGGCCACTTCTAGCTATTGTTATGATAGCAAACAGTGATTGGCGACTGGTGACTTGAAAAAAGTTTCTGCCATTTTGGCGGCGCACATTGTCCTGTCAAACAACTGTGCAAGGATGAGCTGATGGACTCTTTTCATCGCGCTTTCGACCCGCCACCCCTGGCCGCCACCCCGGAGAGCGGCGCGACCTTCGACGAGCATGAGGAACTCAAGGCCATTTTGCGGGCGGGCAGTGCGCTGTTCGACAGCCAGACCGTGGGCCGGATTACCGCCGGGGCCCGCTCTTTTCCGCTGCTGGTTGCCAGCATCGGCTCGCGCGACCCGCTGGCGCCGGCGGTCGGTTTTTTTGGCGGCATTCACGGGCTGGAGCGTATCGGAACGCAGCTGATCCTGGCCTACATGCGCGCACTGCTGTTTCGCCTGGAGTGGGACGGGCTGCTGCACCTGCAGCTACAAAAAGTCAAGCTGGTGTTCATGCCCATCGTCAACCCCGGCGGCATGTGGGCGCACACCCGCGCCAACCCTCAGGGCGTGGACCTGATGCGCAACGCGCCGCAAAAAGCCGAGAGCGGCGTGCCTTTTCTGGCGGGCGGCCAGACCCTGAGCGCCCTACTTCCCTGGTACTGCGGCCGGCCGGGCGCGCCGATGGAAACAGAAAGCACCGCTTTGCTGCAGGTGGTGCACGAGCAGCTCGCCAGTCGACCCTTCAGTCTGGCGCTGGATTGCCATTCGGGTTATGGCTTTGACGACAGCCTCTGGTTTCCCTACGCGAAAACGCGCCGGCTGATGGCCAATCTCCCCGAAATGTTCGCGCTCAAGACCATGCTGGAGCAGTCGCATCCGCACCACGACTACCGCTTTGAACCACAAAGCAACCAGTATCTGCTGCACGGCGACCTGTGGGACCGTGCCTATGACCACGCCCCGGCAGGCCATGTTTTTTTGCCGATGACACTGGAACTGGGCTCGTGGCTGTGGATACGCAAAAATCCGCGTCAGCTGTTTTCCCGGCACGGCATTTTCAACCCCATCAAGGTGCACCGCACCAAGCGCGTGCTGCGCCGTCATGCCGATCTGCTGGACTTCCTGGCGCGCGCCGCCTTTGCCGCGCCAAACTGGCTCCCGCCAGCCGAGCGCCGGGCCCAGCTCACGAAACTAGCGATGGCGTACTGGCGGCCAAGGCGGGTTTGATGAAGAAGGTGGTCCATGAACTGGATACTGTTGAGAGGCCTGACGCGTGAGGCCAGACACTGGGAAAAATTGCCGCAACTGCTGGCCTGCGTGGTGTGTCCCGCCGGGCTTGCCGGCGTCGATCAGGTCGTGGCGCTGGACCTGCCAGGCAACGGCAAGTTTGCCGCGCAGGCCTCGCCATGGTCGGTGCGCGACATGGTGGAATTTTTGCGCCAGCAGTTGCTCGCCAGGGCATGCCAGCCGCCCTACAGCCTGCTGGCCATGTCGCTTGGCGGCATGGTGGCAGCCGACTGGGCGCAGCGCTATCCGCGGGAAATTGCCAGGCTGGTGCTGATCAACACCAGCCTGCGCGCCTTCAGCAGCGTCAGCCAAAGGTTGCGGCCCGGCAGCTGGCTGCGGCTGGCGCTGCTGGCGGCGCGCTGGGGTGAGGCAGAGCCAGCTGAACGCCTTATCCACCAGCTTACCTGCCGACGTCTCAGCTTTCAAAACGAAGACTTGGCGAGCTGGCTCAGCATCCGCAAGGACAGGCCGGTGAGCGCCGCCAACGCCGGCCGCCAGCTTTGGGCTGCGGCGCGCTTTTCAGGCGCCCGCAAGCCCGACTGCCCGACGCTGGTGTTGTCGTCCAGCGGCGACCAGCTGGTGCATCCGCGCTGTTCGGCCAGCCTGGCCCACGCCTGGCAGGCCCCCTACCATGCGCACCCTTGGGCCGGTCACGACCTGGCGCACGACGACGCCGCCTGGCTTTGCCAGCGCATTGCAGTCTGGCTTGACAAGGTCTAGTTTGCTATGTTTTTAATAGCTATTGATATTGATACTCTATAGACTAGAAGCCGATTTGTCTGATTTTCCCGATGGATGCCGCTGATTTGAAGTTACCTGCAGCTCACGCAGGCGGTTCAGGTAGTGCATGATCCGGCCATGGCCAAGCCCCGCTCCTCCTTTTTACCCCGGCTGGTGGCTTTCGCCGTCGCGGCCGGCATCGTCTGGACGGCAACAAACCCGGCGCTGGCCGCCGCACCGTTTGAAGACAACATTGCCCAGCGCACACTGGCCTGCACCGCCTGTCATGGCCAGCAAGGGCGGGCCGCGCCCGACGGCTATTACCCGCGACTTGCCGGCAAACCGGTCGGTTACCTTTACAACCAGCTGCTCAATTTTCGCGACGGGCGGCGCCATTACGGCCTGATGACACAGCTGATTGACCCGCTGAGCGATGCCTATCTGCTGGAAATGGCGCAGTATTTCTCGGGCCTTGAAGTGCCCTACCCCGCGCCGTTGCCCAGTCCGGCATCTGCCGATGTGCTGCGCCTGGGTCGGCAGCTGGTCATGCAGGGGGACAGCGCGCGCCAGATTCCCGCTTGCGTGCAATGCCACGGCCAGGCGATGACCGGTGTGGCACCCGACATCCCGGGCCTGCTGGGGTTGCCGCGCGACTACCTGAATGCGCAGCTCGGTGCCTGGAAAGCTGGTCAGCGCCGCGCCCAGGAGCCGGACTGCATGAAAGACATGGTGGCGCGCCTCAGCCTGCAGGACATCAATGCAGTGGCCAGCTGGGTCGCGGCCAAGCCGCTGCCCGCCGACATCCACCCGGCCAAAGCCCTGCCTGCCCTGGCACCGGGAGCAGCGGCTATCCGTTGCGGCAGCGCGCCCGCAACAGGCGCTGCCCCGCCGAAGTGAAGGCTCAAAAATGAAAACGGTTATCAAGCTAGCGCTTGGCGTGGCGATGCTGGCCCTGGTGACAGGTGCCGTAGTCTGGACACTGAATGTGCGAGACGAGCTGAAGATATCGGCACCTGTGGCTTACGCGCCGAGTGAGGTTCTGGTTGCGCGCGGCGCCTACCTCGCGCAGGCTGGCAATTGCATGACCTGCCACACCGCCCGTGGCGGCCAGCGCTACGCCGGTGGGCTGGCGATTCCCACGCCTTTTGGCACCGTCTTCACGTCCAACCTTACACCCGACGAAAATACCGGCATCGGCAACTGGTCGTCAGCCCACTTCTGGCGCGCCATGCACAACGGCCGTTCAAAAAGCGGTCGCTTGCTCTATCCGGCGTTCCCCTACACCAACTACACCCAGGTCACGCGGGAAGACTCGGACGCGATTTTTGCCTATCTCCGCAGCCTGCCCGCCGTGGTGCAGTCGAACCGGCCCCACGCGCTGCGTTTTCCTTACCAGTCGCAGGTGGCACTTGCGGTGTGGCGCGCGCTGTATTTCAGGCCTGGCGTGTTCCAGCCCGATGCTGGCCGCAGCGCCGATTGGAATCGCGGCGCCTACCTTGTCCAGGGGCTGGGACACTGCAGCGCCTGCCATTCACCGCGCGACGCACTGGGCGGCATAGGCAAGGGGCTGGAACTGACGGGCGGCCTGATTCCAATGCAAAACTGGTATGCGCCCTCGCTTGGCTCGCCGCATGAGGCGGGCATGGCCGACTGGGACCGGGAGCAGATCGTCAGCCTGCTCCAGACCGGTGTGTCGGCACAGGCATCGGTCAGCGGTCCGATGAGCGAAGTGGTGCTGCGCAGCACCCAGTACCTGACGCGGGAAGACTTGGGCGCAATGGCGCAGTACCTGAAAGAACTACCGCGCGAAAACCCGAAGCGCCAGGTAATCGTCGGCCAGGCACCAACTATCGACACTGCAAAGGCCGCCAAGCTGTATGAGCAGCATTGCGCGCAGTGCCACGGTGCCAAAGGTCAGGGCGTGACCAATGCTTATCCGGCACTCGCGGGCAACCGCGCAGTGACGATGGCATCGACGGAAAACCTGGTGCAGATGGTGCTGGGCGGCGGTTACGCGCCTGCCACCGCAGGCAACCCGCGCCCTTTCGGCATGCCGCCCTTTGTGCTGGTGCTGAATGACGCTGACGTGGCCGCGGTCGTCACGCATATCCGCGTTTCCTGGGGTAATCAGGCGGGCGGCATCACGCCGATGCAGGTGCAGCGGGTGCGCAGCAACCAGGCCCGATGATTTCATTTCCAGTGGACACCAGAGCAGGCGCCCCGCTACCGACTGCGCGCGGCATGGCTGGGCGGCGCAGGCACATCCCGCTTCGATGCAAAAATGAAAACCTGAAATTATCCATTCATGCGGTCGCGGCTGGTCAGGGCTGGCAAAGCGTTGAACCAACAAGCTGCCACCAACAGCGTGCAGCTGCCGCCAGCGATCACCGAAACGACTGGCCCGGGCAAGCGAGCCGTTGGCTGCCGGCGGGCGCCGCAGTGCTGACGCTGCTAGCGCCGGCCAACATCAAGGCGCAGTTCTTCCTGCCACAGCCGCAGTTGGGCGCCATCAACCAGCCGGTGCGCCTGCAATGCCACGGCTGGGGCGCGCCGATTCCGGCCAATATCGATGCATCGCGCGCAGCGAAAGACACCTCGCCCATCATCTACCGCACGAAAAAACGCGCCAAGCGGGTCTTCATGGTCGAGGCGCGCACCAAGCCCGCAGGACGTGCGCCGCCTGCATTCTGGTGAACCGCCGGAGGTACGGCTGCTGGCATCATGATGGCAACAGTGCAAGCGGTGATGTCAAGGTGCGGGTCCTGCCCAGCCGCCATGGCGACCGCGTCGTGGTGGACCCTTTGGACATGCGCTTGCCCAAGGGCCGCATCTATGGCTTCCTCGGACCCAACGGTTGCGGCAAGATCACCACGCTCCGAATGTTGTGCGGCCTGCGCACGCCCGACGCGGGCGAAGACACCTGCATAAAACCGGCTTGCCGCAGACCCGGCGCTTAACCTCGGCCCGACATCGGAGGTCTTTGAGCCTGAAAGCCAGCAAATGCACCGCAGTGTCATGGTCTCCGTGTTTGAAATGATTGACTTGACAGCTCGTCCACAGATAGAGTTGCACTGATAATCAGTGCATCACACCTTACTGGAGAAAGTCATGGCAAAAGGTCAGCAAAACAACGACAAAATGGTCAAGAAGCCGAAAAAAGATAGCTCGCCACCCAAGCTGGTGTCGCCTGACGCGGTACGCCCGACCGTCGTGACCCAGGTACCGGTTCGGGGCAAGCTGAAAAACAAATAGAAAAGTGATGGTAACGTCCTCTGGTCCTTCGCCTGCCACGCCGGCAGAGCCAGCGGCAACGCCGGACCAGCCTGACAACCCGCTGCATGGCATCACGCTGGAAACCATCGTGACGGCGCTGGCTGCCCATTACGGCTGGGAAGAACTGGGGCAGCGCATTAGCATCCGCTGCTTCACCAGCGACCCCGGCGTGACATCCAGCCTGAAGTTTTTGCGCAAAACACCCTGGGCTCGTGAAAAAGTCGAAAGCCTCTATCTTTTCATGCTGCGCGAAATCAGGCGCGCCAGCCCGACGGTTCACAATTTTCCACCGCCGAAAGCCTGAGGCTTGTGAGCCATCAGCAGCAGCATGACCGGGGCGAGCAAGGTTTTTGAGTTGGTGTATGCCGATAACAGCCTGCTGGTTTTGAACAAGCCTTCGGGCCTGCTCGCGGTGCCGGGGCGCGGTGAAGACAAGCAGGATTGTCTCAGTCGCAGGGTGCAGTCAGTCCATCCTGACGCGCTGGTCGTGCACCGGCTTGACATGGCTACCTCCGGCCTGATGCTCATGGCGCGCGGCCTGACGATGCAGCGCGAACTCAGCCAGATGTTCGAACGCCGCGAAGTCCACAAACGGTATCTGGCCGTTGTACACGGATGCCTGGTGCCCGCGACAGGACCGGACGGCTGGGGCCTGATTGACCTGCCGATTGCGGTGGACTGGCCACGTCGTCCGCTGCGCATCATCGACGCCGCGCACGGCAAGCCCAGCCAGACCCGATGGCGTGTGCTGAAGTTTGACGAAGTCACTCGCAGCACCCGTGTCGAACTGGAACCGCTAACTGGCCGCTCCCACCAGTTGCGCGTGCATCTTCAGGCGCTGGGCCATCCGATCCTCGGTGATGCACTGTATGCGCCTGAAGCCGTGCAGGCCAGTGCGTCTCGTTTGCTGCTCCACGCATGCAGCTTGCAATTTTTGCATCCCCTCGAAAGCAGCATGATGGCGCTGCAAAGCGCCGCCAGTTTTTAGCGGCATTTCCCGTCTGACGGGCTACCATGCAAGCATGACGCAACGACTTACAGTACTCACAGGCGCATCACGCGGCATGGGACTGGCCATGGCTTGCGAGTTGCTCACGCGGGGCCATACCGTGCTCTGCATTTCGCGTAGCCATCCAGAAGAATTAGCACGGCATGCCCATGAAACGGGCGCCGCGCTACTGCAATGGAGCCACGATCTCGCCGAAAGCGCCGCGCCCGCCACGCGGCTGGAGAACTGGCTGCGCGGGCAGGACAGCAAGGCCTGGACCAGCGCAACGCTCATCAACAATGCCGGCGTGATTCCGCATATCGGCCCTCTGAGCGAAATCCAGCCCGCTGACCTGGCCCGCGCCCTACGCGTCGGGCTAGAGGCTCCCATGCAGCTCACGGCGGCCTTCCTGCGCGCAACCGAAGACTGGTCAGGCGAGCGCAAGGTGCTCAATATCTCGTCGGGATTGGCGCGCCGTGCGATGGCATCGCAAGCGGCCTATTGCGCAGCCAAGGCCGGCATGGACCATTTCACCCGCTGCGTGGCGCTGGAAGAAGCGGGCAAGATCAACGGAGCCAAAGTCTGCTCACTGGCGCCTGGCGTAATGGACACCGCCATGCAGCTTCAATTGCGCGGCGCAGACGTGGCGGCTTTTCCAGACCGGGAAAGTTTTGCACGACTTAAAAGCGAAGGCCGGCTCGCGCCGCCCGACGAAGCGGCGCACCGCGTGCTGGCCTGGCTGGCCCGGCCCGACTTTGGAGCGCAGCCGGTGGCAGACGTCAGGGAATAAGGCCGGGGCTCAATACCCGTCGGGCACCAAGATCACCGGCTGGCGCACCTAGTTTTCATGACGCACCCGTTCTGGCAATACGATTGCTGGATGCTCGGTTTCCTGACGAGGCATTTGCTGCAGCAGGTGATGAACGCAATTAAGGGCACTCTTTCGCCATAGCCAAAGTTTGTCAAACAGGCAGCTTGGCGCTAAAGTGTTTCAGTCTGATGAAAACCCTGAATCAATTGATTGAAAGGTCCAGTCGTCGCCGCCCCGGACACTAGAGTGATGCGTCTTGTTTTGTAGCTTGCAATCAGCGTAAATACATCACCGGGCCGTCAATTCATTCAAGAAATGACCGCCGGGCCAAGTGTCAAGACGCTTTGAGAATTCCGTAAATTTCATCCTTGATTTTCAGCCGCTTTTTCTTCAACGCTTCAAGCGCCTCATCGGTAATCAGACCGATCCCCTGTTCGTATTTGATGATGGCGTGATTGTCTGCGTCGTATTGGGAAAAAAGGCTTATAAAATGCGGATCGGATGTTTTCAGGGCGCGCATTTTCTGCAGGTATTGAGGAAACTCATGTGCCAGATCGTGATTCAGTAAATCCATGAAAAACTCCTTGTGACAAACCGGGACGCAGCAGCTCGAGGCGGCATCGGAAGAAAGCCCCACGCTCAGTCGCGAACAACCAGTACCGACAAATGAGCGTGCGACAACACCTGGGCAGTAACGCTACCCAGTACCAATTTCTCCAGTCCACGGCGACCATGGGAGCCCATGATCACCAAGTCGGCGTTAATGGCCTCCGCAGTGTCAAGAATGCTGCGGTAAACCGTAGGGCCCTCCACTACCGAACCCTTGACCGGAATCGCGTGTTCCTCAAAAATCCGGGTAGCGGCACTGATGGCTCCCTCCGCTTCTGCTGTGGCGGCGCTGAGGTATTCGGCTTGGCCGTAGGAGAAATCTGTCCCCACGCCAGTAAAAGCATAGGGGTCAATGACATAAATCAATGTCACCGTACTCTTGAATTTTTCGGCTATGACCAACGTTTTGTCGATCGCCTGGCGCGCCGTCGAAGAACCATCAATCGGGACGAGAATATGCTCGAACATGCGCAATCTCCTTGAAAATCAGGAAAATATTCCGAGGCATCCGTCATGTTCTGTCGATGCCTGCTTCGCAGATGCTCAAGGTTCGATCTTCACGCCCTTCCAGAACGCGACATGTCCCTTGATATTTTCGGCGCCTGATTTCGGGTCGGGGTAAAACCACGCTGCATCGGTGTTCATTTCCCCATTGACCAGCAAAGAATAGTAACTCGCCTGACCTTTCCAAGCGCAGGTCGTGTGATGGTTGCTGAAAGTCACGAAGTCGCGATTGAGCGAACCCTCGGGGAAATAGTGGTTGCCTTCAAGCACCACGGTGTCGTCACTTTGCGCAATGACTGCGCCGTTCCAGATTGCTTTCATGGGTTCCTTCCTGAAATGGCTTTGATCTTCTCACAATACCGCTGTCCCCAAGCGTGCGTCATGCTGACACCGACTGAAGACTGCCCGTTTTTGCCGCCGCCACTGGAAAAATACCAATGAAAGTCACCTTTACTCCGCAAAGCGTAAGGGAGAAAAATGTTACTTAATCGCGATCCTTTTTGTTGTGGCCCTTGCCCTTGTCCTTATCTTTCCCGTTGCCGTTGCCGTTGCCGTGACCTTTATCGTAGTCCCGGCCCCGATCATCTTCATATCCGCGATGGTCATCCCTCTCATTGCCTCTGCGTCGCTCGAAGTCATCATCGCCATTGACCCTGACAAAGTAGACCTGGCGATCACAGGCGTTGTACTTGGCGCAGTGCTTGGACCACTTTTTGGCGTGCCCTGGAGGAACGTGCAGATATAGCGGTGGTTGCTGCACTAGCACCGGCGCTCGCTGAATAATGACAGGCTGCACGTAAATCAGTGGCGGGGGTGGCGCATTGCCGATTTCAATGCGGCCGTAAACGCCCGGCGCCAAAGCACCTTCCACCGTTGCATTGGCATAAGGCGTGGAAGCTTGCGCAGTACCGCCCAGCAGCCCAGACATCGAACCCAGGCCGAAAAGGCCGGCCACTATCAAAGATTTGACTTTTCTATTCATGATTTCTTTCGTAAGTGCCTAGTTTCAGAATTTGTCCTGCGGCCCTGAGGGCGCGTGCGTCAGTGGCAGCAAAAACTCGAAGAAAGTTGACGATGACCGCCGGGCTAACTAAGGAACTCCTGACAATAACCTTGGAGCCTGCCCGCAATGCACGCAAATCATTGTCTTGCGGCTGCAGAGCCGTCCTGCAACAACCAGCTCGTCACCAGCCTTGTTAATCCGTGTGGCCTTGGCTTCCATAAAAACCTCCTTCTCCACTGGATACTTGTAACAGGCGGACCCGATACGCAATGTAGGACGAGGTGACATTCGTAAGCAAAAGCTTTTCGCTTCAATGAATTGCAACTGCAACCCGCGTCAAGCCGGGTTGCCAACAAGGCTTTCCAGACTTGCAGTCTTGCTGCTTCCAAAACAGGACTAAATTGGTACTGTTTAATAACTATCGACTATCAACTTGCTAAGACTGAGCAAAATGGCTGATTACGGGACTGTCGTCATGACAGCCTTGATCCATGATGCAGAAACGAGTCGAAGCGCGCCCGAGATTGCGGCTGCGATTCATGCACCGGTACCAACGGTCAGCAAGATTCTCAAGATATTGGCGCGTGGTGGTTTGGTAGTGTCACTGCGCGGCGCCAGGGGCGGCTATTTGCTGGCCAGACCCGCCGGGCAGATTTCGTTGGTCGACATCATCGACGCTATGGACGGCCCGATAGGGATGACCGAGTGCAGCGTCACTCCCGGTCTGTGCGCGCAGGAGTCCGCTTGCGCGGTGCGGGCCAACTGGCAACGCATCAACCAGGCGGTGATTGGCGTGTTGCAAAACATCACCCTTGCAGACATGCTCACCCCGGTAAACCGCCCGGTCAATGCCAGCGCCATCATGCTCGCACGAACACCGAAACAGGCATCGCCGACGGCGACTACGACGCAGGAAGAAGAAGCATGACAGCGACCGACCCCCTGCTCAATGGAGTCATTGGCAATGAATACCGCCACGGTTTCGTCACCGAGCTTGAAAACGACAGCCTGCCACGCGGCTTGACGGACAAAACAGTCCGCATGATTTCTGCGCGCAAGAACGAATCAGCCTTCATGCTGGAATGGCGGTTGAAGGCGTTTCACCACTGGCTCACGCTGAAGAAGCCCAACTGGTCAACGGTGAAATATCCAGCTATCGACTACCAGGACATCATCTACTTCTCGGCGCCGAAATCCATGAAAAATGGCCCGCAAAGCCTAGCCGATGTTGATCCCGAATTGTTGCGCACCTACGAAAAACTCGGCGTTCCGCTGCATGAGCGCGAGCGCCTTGCCGGGGTGGCAGTGGATGCGGTATTCGACAGCGTTTCGGTCGGCACAACTTACAAGGACAAGCTGGCCGAACTCGGCATCATCTTCGGCTCGTTTTCGGATGCGGTGCGCGAACACCCCGACCTGGTGCAGCAGTATCTTGGCACGGTAGTGCCTTATTCCGACAAAATTCTTTGCAGCGCTAAATGCAGCCGTGTTTTCAGACGGCTCGTTTTGCTACATCCCACCTGGCCGCACCGTCGATCAACCCAACAATCATGACTCAATCGGGGCAGGTCTTCCAAAACCGTACCGATTTGCGGGAAAATTGTTCCCATCACCTTTATCTGGATTTTTCCATGAACTTTCCTTTGCCCGATATCGAACTCTCCGAAGAACTGATTCGCAAGTTCGACACCCTAGGTCCGCGCTACACCTCCTACCCGACCGCTGACCGCTTTCATACCGGTTTTACCGAACAGTCCTGCCTGGGCCATCTCGAACAGCGTGCGAAAAGCCCGCACAACCCGCCGCTGTCAATTTACGTGCATTTGCCGTTTTGCGAGTCGCTCTGTTATTTTTGCGCCTGCAACAAGATTATTACCAAAGAGCATGGCCGAGCGACGGAGTACCTGCGTTATCTCGACAGGGAAATGGCGTTGGTGGCCTCGCACATTGGGGCTGACCGCAAGGCGGTGCAACTGCATTTGGGCGGCGGCACGCCGACTTTCTTTAGCGCCGATGAATTGGGCCAGCTGATGACCATGCTGCGCCGGCATTTTGACTTTACGCCCGACGCCGAACTGGGCGTGGAGATTGATCCGCGCACGGTCGGGGACGGCACATTGGCCATGCTGGCTGAGCTTGGTTTTAACCGCAACAGTTTTGGCGTACAGGACTTTGACCCGGCCGTGCAGCAGGCCATCAATCGCATTCAGCCGCTTGAAATGGTCGAAAAAGCCGTTGAAGACAGCCGCAAGGCGAATTTCGAGTCGATCAACGCCGACCTGATTTACGGCCTGCCCAAGCAGACGCTTGAGAGCTTTGGCCGCACACTCGACAGCCTGATTCGCGTCGCGCCGGATCGCATCGCGCTATACAACTATGCGCATCTGCCCCAGCGCTTCAAGGCTCAGCGGCTGATTGACGACAGCGATCTGCCTTCAGCCGAGGAGCGCCTGCAGATCTTTTTGATGTCCATGCAGCGTCTGCTTGATGCCGGTTACGTCTATATCGGGCTGGATCATTTTTCCAAACCTGACGACGAGTTGAACAAGGCGCGCCTGAACAAAAGCCTGCATCGCAATTTTCAGGGCTACACCACGCGCTCCGAGTGCGACCTGATCGGTTTTGGGGTTTCGGCCATCAGCAAGGTCGGCAATTCCTACAGCCAGTCGGTGCGAACGGTTAACGCTTACTATGAGCGCCTCGATCAGAACCAGCTCCCGATTGAAAAAGGCTTTGAATTGAGCCAGGACGATCTGCTCAGGCGCGACATCATCATGACGCTGATGTGCAGCGCGCCAGTCGAAATCGACGCCATTAACCAGAAGTACGGCATTGACTTCAACCGCTATTTTGCCCCCGAACTTATGCTGCTCAGGCAATATGAAGAGGCTGGCCTCATCACCATAAGCCCGCTGGCCATTTGCGTAACAGCCAAGGGCCGGCTGTTCGTACGGGCCAGCGGCATGGTGTTTGACAAATACCTGACCCAGCCCACCACCTCGACCTATTCCAAGCTGATTTGAGTTACTCCAGCGTAAACTTTAAAAATATTTTTCGACAAGCAGCAGCCGAGTTCTTTCAATTGCGCGGGACGGCTCCGGGCCCTCTGCACAGACTCCGGTGCAATTCATGATGGTGCGATACCGAAACAGGCGATAGACATTGTTCAGGTTCTCAAGCCGCGCTGCGGCGAGGTGATCGCGGCTGTCGGCGATAAGGCGCCGGGCTTGCTACTGTCCGGCGGGACCGGCAAATTTATCAAGTTTCACCAGAGCCATAGAGCACCGGATGGAGCAGCCGGCACACAGGATTCACTCATAAAAACCGTTGAGTTCATCGCTTTCCTGCAGCGACTGCGAACGCTCTCTTTCAGGCGATGCACCGTCGTTGATCGGACAGGGCTTGATCGGGCATTGCTGTTTTAAAAACCGCGTCATGTCGACCACCAGATCGCAAATTACCGGAAAACTCGGGAGCGGGCGCAAGACAGTGGGCGCCTTCAGAGCCCTCACCGGCGTCACGCACGCCAGTCTGTTGCGACCATTGATGTTGATGGTGTGGAGCCTTACACGCCATGGCGGCAGGATTTACGCAGGCTCAGCGTCCCATCTTGCTGTTTGATTCGCAGCATCACATTGAGCAACATCTGGTGAGTTGGCTCCAGCGCAATGTCATGGTCCTTCAGACCGGGCTTGGCGTTGTCGGCCTCGGGATCAAAGCGACAGGCTAAAAATTTCATGCTTCTCTCCTGTCCCTATTCAGCGGCTTCAGGCGGGTAGGTAATCTTCAGGCCGTCAACATACGCCCAGGGAGTGAGCACATGCAGCTTGCGACCTTTGCCGCCGATGATGTCTTCAACCCTTACGCCGCGGACGGTCAGCGCATCGGCGATGAGCGAGCGATGACAGCGCCATGGCACCACTTCGGCACACATCAGGACGCAGCACTCATGATCGGCCAGACGCGCGACCTGCTCCACATTTTCCGAGAATTCCAGCGTCTGCATGTAGTCCGCGTAGCCGCGAAATGACGTGTTGCGCCACCCTTCGTTGATGGAGCCAGCGTGCGTGTGGCGCAGTCCGCCCAAGCCGGGCATGTGCGTGTAGTCAATGCCGACGCCACGCAGCGAGGCCGGCAGCGAGTCGGTGTTAAATTGCGGATTGTGGCGCGAGCGCGGCACGGTTCGCACATCAACAACGTGGTGCACCTGATTGGTTTTCAAGAGCTCAATAAAGGCGTCCAGCGAATGCGTGGAGTGTCCGATGGTGCAGACAAGGGGTTTCAGCTTGATCCGCCCGGGCTTCATTTGCGCTTCAGTGCTGCGTCAGCAACAAGATTTTCAGCATGCATAGGGCAAGCCCGGTCAGGATAAACCCAATTACTGCCAGAACACCAGCGCGCATATGCAAGAGCTTGACGTGGTTCAGGATCACTTCGCGAAGGCCTACCCGGGCGGGGGTCAGCAATGCAACAAAAAACAGCGCAGTGGTGACTGGCATCGGCATGCCAGTCATCCAGCCGCGCCAGTCGACTAAAAAGCATGTACACATCGGTAAAGCGCTGCACCAGCCAGGCACCCAGACCGCATAAGGCTTTCTTCAAAACAAGGCCCCCCACGCTCAACATTGCAATGACCAGCTCGCTGCAATTGACAATCCAGACACGGGTGCTTACGACGGGCGAGGGGAATTCCGAACGCCAGCAGAACGCCGCTCATGCGGTGAACAATGGAAGTGCCCAAACCGACCGGCATCCGCTTCTAAATTAGTTTAAAAAAAACCGGGCGCTTCGTTTGCGTTCTTTGGTTCATTGAAATGGCGTCATTACAGCTTTCCAAATGGCAACGAAGACAATTTTTTCGCGTACGACACGCCAATATAGACCTGTATGGCCACATTTGCCAGAGTCTGAGCGATCAGATCAGCTCAACCTTTCGCGGTGGCGGGGCGGCGGCGCCTGGGATCGCCGGAAAAGGCTGTTCCAATAGAAGGTTTAACGCGAAGCCCCGGGTTGCATGAAGGTCTCCGGTGGTTTGCCCTTTTGAAACGACGCCCCATGGCCATCAAAGCCACTATTCACAAAGCCCAACTGCAGATCGCCGACATGGACCGTGGCGTCTATGCCGACCACAGCGTGATTATTGCGCGCCATCCGTCGGAAACCGACGAGCGCATGATGATTCGCCTGCTTGCCTTCGCGCTCAACGTACCGGGTGACGACAAACGCGGCAACCTGGAGTTTGCCAAAGACCTGTGGGATGTCGATGAGCCCGCGCTGTGGCACAAGGACTACACCGACGCCGTGCTGCATTGGATAGACGTCGGCCAGCCCGA
The DNA here is from genome assembly GCF_012927415.1 of Polaromonas sp. GTDB lineage: Bacteria > Pseudomonadota > Gammaproteobacteria > Burkholderiales > Burkholderiaceae_C > Polaromonas. Next base: position 18,774 of record NZ_JABBPF010000044.1, read on the forward strand.
CGACAAGCGCCTGATGCGCGCCGCCGGCCGTGCCGAACGCGTCACGGTCTTCAGCTTTTCGAGCAGTACGCCGGTGTGGTGGAAAGGCATTGAGACAAAACTTACGCGCGCGGCCAATCTGGTGGTGTGGCAGATTGAAGCGGCGCAAAGCCAGGCGCTGGCCAGGCTGGCCGAACGCGGCATGCAGCTGCAGGTCACGGTTCAAGACGGCACGGTGTGGATGAGCAGCGACACCGATTCGGTTGAAATCACGCCGCGCAGGCTCACGGCGGGCGGCTGAGCCCCACGTTTTCGGTTGATAGTTTTTTGATAGCTACTAATGACCGTAGTTATTGGACTAAAGGCGCATTTCATCGTTTAATTCGCCACTTTATATGTTTCAGGCGATTTTCGATGAGATTTTGACTCTTCCTCCCGCAATTCACGCTGGCGTTTCACTTCGCCAAGGACAATGCTTACACCTGATCGGGGTCTGCGCCGGGTTCGCAATGCTGGGCACAGAGGTGAGATTGTCTTTACTTGCAACAAGAGCAGGAGAGTCCACATGACGCACAACAAACTTTCGGACCAGGTCAGCGGGAAGACGATACGCCTTTCATGGACGGATGGCCCGACGAAAGGAACGACGCAGGAATATGTTTTTCACAAGGATGGCACCGTCGAGTGGCATTCGATTAAAAAAGACGGGAAGCGCAAGGCGGCATCCGAAAGCGGTGACACCGAGACGACCAAAAAGACTGAGAAGCTGCATTACGCAGCAATGAAAATCACGGACGACGTATGCATGGCTTCCTAGCTTTCGCAGTCCGGCTATACGCTCACCGTTGTTTTGAATTTCGACGATGGCTCGACGGCGGCCATCGCATCGAATGAGAAGGACTGGGTTCTGGCACAGGGAAGCTTTGTAGTGGTGTCCTGACGCCTTTCAATTCATCTTGAAGGAGATTCAAATGACCTCATCTCACAAAAGTATTTTCAGCGGCATTGTCTTGGTCGGCAGTTTCTCGCTCGCTTCGCTGGCTTGCGCAGCCGGGCCCAACGTAGCCACGGCATACGCGGATTTCATGAAGATGGATACGAACAAAGACAACAAGGTTTCCGCCGGCGAGCATGCTGCGGCTTCGAAGGTAATGTTCGACATGATGGATGCGAACAAGGACGACAAAGTCACCGCTTCAGAAATGGACGCCGTGCATCAGCGCGTTACTGGCAAGAAAGCCGGGAAAGCAGATATGTCTGCAGCCGACAAGATTAAAGTGATCGACACAGATAGCGATGGAATTCTGACGGCTGCGGAGCACGCGACCGGGTCCAGTTCGATGCTCCAGAAGATGGACACAAACCAGGACGGTTTTCTGACCAAAAAAGAACTCGCCGCCGGCCACGCCAGCATGCTGAAGAAACCTTCGCGCTGATATAGAAACACAGTCAAGTCAGTGAAGAAAATTTTCTACCCGGGGCAAACTCCCATGGAGTATTCAGCGTGGCCGATCAACCGCAACCTCCCCAGCCGGCGGCAGCACACCGGCGCCTGGATGGTTTCGTCGGCAAATGGCGCGCCACCGGTGATTCCTATGCAGACGGACAAAAGGCAGATGATCCCCTCGCCTCGGCTGTGCCATGGACGAGTGATGAAACCTACGAATGGTTGCCTGGCGGCTTCTTCCTGCTGCACCGCTTTGACGCGATGGCTGGCAACAGGGTGTTCAAGGGCACGGAAATCATCGGCTCTGACGAGGCGCGGGGCAGCTATTTCAGCCGCTTTTTTGACAACGCCGGCAATCACCCCGAATACCTGATAACGGTACAGGCTAAGGTTTGGACCTTCAGTGAAGCTGCGACTCGCGCGACGGTCACCGAAAGCGACGATGGCCAGCGCATGGCCTTCAAATGGGAATGGCGAAACAGCGGCAGCAACTGGCTCGCGCTGTGCGACCGGGTTGCACAGCGCGTCAGCTAGTTGCCTACAAAGCAGGCGGTTGGCATGCCATGGCCCAAGGAGTTGCGGCTTTCTCCTCGAAGAGCCAGTTAACCTTAACCGCTATGTTTGTGATAGCTGTCAGCACCCGCTTCATTTGGGCTACCCGCCATTTTTACCGAAAATATGAATTGAAAAGGCGGCTCAAGCCTTGCCTCCCTCGGCTTCCTGCAAGGCCCGCCACATCACCTTGCCCGAACCGCTTTTCGGCAGCACATCGACAAACTGGACCACGCGCGGTTATTTTAACGCGGCCATGTTTTCCTTGCACCAGTTGATGATGTCTTCCTCGCTGGTCTTGCCTTTGGCTGCGGCGCGCAGCACCACGATGGCCTTGACGGTTTCGCCGCGATAAACGTCGCGTGTGGAGATGATGCAGGCCTCCTGGATCGCCGGGTGCTTGAACATGAGGGACTCCACCTCGGCTGGCCACACCTTGAAGCCTGATGCGTTGATCATGCGTTTGAGCCGGTCGGTAATGAAAAAATAACCGTCTTCGTCCACGTGCCCCAGATCTCCCGAGCGGAAAAAGCGCTTTCCGTCAAGTTCGATGAACGCGGCGACCGTTGCCTCAGGCTGCTTCCAGTAACCGGAAAAGTTCTGTGGCCCGCACATGATGATCTCTCCCTGCTCGCCCTGCGGCATTTCCTCCAGCGTCAGCGGATCAATCACGCGCGCATCGGTGCTCATGAAGGGCACGCCCAGGCACTGCTGGCGGGTCGCATCGGGCGGGTTGCTATGCGAAGGTGCAGCCGTTTCCGTCAACCCGTAGCCTTCTGCGAAACGTAGCCCATATTGCTCCCACAGGCGCTGGGCCACCGCTTGCGGCATGGCCGCTCCGCCGCCGCCGATATAGACCAGGCTGCTCAGGTCAAAACGGGCAAAGTTCGGGCTGGCCAGCAGGTCAATCACCATGGTCGGGATGTTGGTCCAGTGCGTCACGCGGCAACGTGAAATCAGCCCACCGGCCAGCTCGCGGTCCCAGCGCGGCATGATGACCAGCGTGGCACCCCCGTAAATGGCCGCATGCATGACCGACACCATTCCGGTGATGTGAAACATCGGCACCACCGACAGCACCACATTCTCGGAAGTACTGTTGCCCCAGAGGCAACTGGCGACCGCGTTATGCATGAGGCTGGCGTGGCTGTGCATGCAGCCTTTGGGCAAGCCTGTGGTGCCGCTGGTGTAGGGCAACACGGCCAGGTCCTGCGGCACGGCGGTATGCGCGGGCAGCTCGCCGGCATCACTATCGGCAACGGCATCGACCCAGCGCATCACCGCGCCGCCTGACAGCTCAGGCAGTGCATGCCGGGTGCCCAGCCACTCGCGCCAGGCTTCGGGTACGGCGATGGCGTCCGGTTGCTGATTTACGCCCAGGGTATTTTCGTCAAAGGCTTCGCTGTAATGCGTCACGATCAGGTGGGCCAAGCGCTGTTCAGCAGGCAGCTGGGAATCGGCCTTGGCCAGTTCGGGCGCCAGGTCGGCCGTCGTAATGGCGACTTTGGCATCGGGGTCCGTGATGTAGTGTTTCAGCTCTTCGGCGCGATTCATCGGGTTGACCGGCACCACCACCGCATTGGCACGCAATATGGCAAAGTGCGCAATCACCCATTGCGGGCAGTTTTGCATGTTGAGCAGTACCCGGTCGCCCTTGCGCACCCCCAGCCGGTGCAGCGTGGCAGCCAGACGCTCGGCCTGCTGCATCAGACTGGTGTAACTGAGCACGCGGTCAAAAAACACCAGCGCGGGTTTGTCGGGGAAACGCAGCGCGCTAACCGCGAGGTTATGCCATAGCGAGGTGGCAGGCGGCGTGATGCTGCGAGGCAGGCGTTTGGGCCATACCTTGAAGTGACGATCATGACGGGGCGCATCGGGTGCGGATGATTCGGCGGAGGAAAAAGAATTCAAGACAAAGCTCCCTGCAAAACAGATATACGCACAGACTAACCGCGGCTTGCTAAAAACACATCCGGGAAGCTCCCGATAAATAGCTGTCTCCTGGGTGACCCAAGCAAGTGGAAAGATCCGGGTGTCCAACGCAATTGACAGAGCGGAAAGACAGCCCCTCGCTTCCATCCGCCGGGCTGCGCACATCGCACGACATTTAAATTTTTTACCCTCATCTGCATTGGTGAAAAAAGGTCTCATCGGGCCACCCCGCAACATGTCCCGGTGGCTCCGTCCGCACTCTGGCGCAGACAGAGCAATCCACAAAAAACCTTGATTGCTATTATTTTAATAGCTTTCAACAACCGTAAATATTGGACCACAGCCACTTTTTGGCGTTAATCAGCTTTTACGGTGGCCACCTTGGCCCCATGCTAAGGTTCCCGAATGCCAAAAACCATTCGTTACACCCTGTTGTCGCTGCGAGACCTGGCCGTTCCTGCCGGCCCTTTCCTGGTGCTGGCCTTGGCACTGCTGGTGCTGGCCTACTGGTGGCTTGACCCGAACCCACCGAAGCGGGTCACGCTCGCCACGGGTCCGGCGCAAAGCGCGTACGAAGAGTTCGGCAAGCGCTATGTGAAGATTCTGGCGCAGGACGACATCGAGGTCAGACTGCTGCCTTCTGAAGGCTCCGCACAGAATTTGCAATTATTGCGCGAAGGCAAGGCTGACCTCGGGTTTGTGCAGGGCGGAACCAGCGAATCCCGGCCGGATGATGAAACCAACCTTGAATCGCTGGGCAGCCTTTTTGTCGAGCCGATATGGCTGTTTTACCGCAAGGACGCTGCCGGCAAGGCACCCGGCACTGCAGCGTCACTGGATGCGCTGACCCAATTGCAGGGCTTGCGTGTCAACGTCGGTACTCCAGGCAGCGGCATTCCCAGCCTGATGACCAAATTGCTGACCAGTAACAAGGTGGACATGGCCAGCCTGACAACGTCCGAACTCGAGCAGACACCCGCCACGGTGGCCTTTCTCGATGGCAAGATCGACGCCATCGTGTTTGCCTCGGCCCCCGAATCGTTAATGGTGCAAATGCTTTTGCAAACACCCGGCATCGGACTCATGGATTTTCCGCAAAGCGAGGCTTACTCGCGGCGCTTTGCCTTTCTGAGCCCGGTCGTGTTGCCACGCGGCGTAGTCGATCTGGCGGTCAACCTGCCGCCCCAGGACGTGCGCCTGGTGGCCCCCACCACCGCCCTCATCAACCGCAACGGCACGCACCCCGCGTTGCTCCAGTTGTTTTTTCAGGCAGGAAAACAGATTAATGGCGGCGCAGGCTGGTTCAGGCGGGCACGCGACTATCCCAACCTTGCCAACAACGAATTGCCGATTGGCGCCGAGGCCGAACGCAGTATCAGGAACGACAAGCCATTTTTGCAGCGCTACCTGCCTTTTTGGGTCGCCAACCTGGTCGAACGCATGTGGCTGGTGATGGGCATCATCATTGCAATCATGCTGCCGCTGTCGCGTGTCATTCCGCCGCTGTATGCTTTTCGAGTGCGCTCCCGAATTTTCAGGTGGTACGGCCAACTCAGAGACATCGAGAACCGGATTGAGAGCACGAGCGGGAAAACCGGCACGCCCGAACTGCTTGAAGAGTTGAAAACGCTGGAACAGCGGGCCGAAAAAATAAGTGTTCCTCTGTCGTATACCGAGGAGCTGTACGCGCTGCGCAACAATATCCAGCTTGTGCGCAGAAAACTGCAAAAACTGTAGACGTTTGATTCAAGCCCTGCTTGCAGTCGCAGGAAGTCAAGCCCGACGAAGCCAGCGCTCAGCCGCCTTCTGGAAAAATATCACCGCAGGCGATTTAAAAACCGGCTGACAGGTTTGCTCAAGAACTTAAAAGGTTGCGCCACCGTCAAGGCTGTTGCGCAGGGCGGTTCGGGCAACGCTGTCCAGTGCGCCATCCACCACGCCTTGCTGGCTGACCACTTTAACCAGGTTGAGCTGCAACAAATGCTGCAGAACCCGGGCTGTCATCGAGTGCTTGCGCCCTCCTTCGCTGGTGAACAAGAACAAGGTGTCGTGAGGGCTGATCCAGGTCAACTGGGCGCGCAGCCATTGCATGTCCACAAGAAGCTCCACCCAGTCGCCCAAATGCAGCGTCGGTGCTTCATCGGCCACCTCCGGCAGTTGCCCGGCACGACTTTCACCGTCCGGTAACGCTTGCTCTTCCCGCTCAAGTCCCAGCTTGCCATGTAAATCCATGTCTTCCATGAACCCGGAATGCTGCGCCTCGGAAGGTGCGAGCCAAGGCTGCGAAACCTCAAACTCATCCGCACTGGAAAACATTTTTTCAATCTCGTCGCGGCGTTTGCCCGCCACATCGCTCGCCGCAGGCAGGGCTCTGAGTCCCGCCTGGTGGATCACCATGAGTTCATCAAAAAATGGCCTGGACAGTGCCAGGGGATAGTCGATCGAAAGCAGTCCTTCACGCAGCGACTCAAGCATGTCGGGAATGATTTTAAGAAGGCGTTTTCGGTGGTGGGACACTTGTGCAGGATTCAGACTCCAAAGCAGGTCGCCCAGCGTGCGGCTGTACACGGATTTCTGCAGTTCCGCCCCGCCATAATCACCCAGCAAGCGTTCCTTGGCCATTACCTGCGACCATGGGCCGGTCAGAAATACCCTGATGATGCGATTTCCCACGACAAAATCAGAACGTACCCTGATTTCGGATGCAATTTTTACCGCAAGCAGATTTCGCTGTTCGGCCTGCAGCAGGGCGCGCACAGCGCGGCTCTGGGCTTCGCGATGCTGCTGGCCATTGCGGGCTTGCCCGTTCTCAAAGTCCTGCAGCAATGTGGCGAAATGCTGGGCGTCGCTGGCGTGCTCTTCCGTGAGAAGTGCCGCGACTCCCCTCAGGTTGTGCATGAATTCGGCAAAGCCCGGTGCCTCTTCGCCGGCATAGGCCAGGCTGGTGTTGGTGATAACTTCGAGCAGGCGCCTCGCGGGATGGCGCTTGTCACTGAAAAATCTCGGGTCAGTCACCGCCAGGCGCAGAAAGGCCGGCTCAGCATCGATGATGACTTGCCTGACAGGCACCAGCAAACGGCTGTCGTTGGCCAGTTGCTCAATCATCAGTCCGACGACTTCGATCGCCAGCGACTGTCCCAGGCTTTTCGCGTCCGTCTTGAGGTGCGCTCGCATTTGCGCAAGTGGCAGCGGCGTGCCGGGCAGCGCATTCGCTGCTCTCACGGGGGCAATTCCTTTTTCTTCAAGCTCAACCAGAACATCCAGCGCCGCAGGTATCGTGTGCGCAAAATCGTTGCGAATCAGTTCCTCGGCGTCATAGCCCGATGGCAGGGGCCGTCCGTTGAAGGAGGAGTCGTAGTCGCCGACCAGCAAATGATGCAGATTGTCAAGTGTGAGCAGCTGTTTGCGCATACTCTGATCCGGATCGACTTCCGGCGCCGATCCGCCAGGCTGGGGGGCATGAGAGAAATAACCCGCCTGAGCCGCCTGAGCCGCCTGAATGATTTGCGCCGGTTCAGGCCTGGCGGATTTGCCACCCCGGTTTTCAGGCGATGCAATCACGCCGTAGGCCGCTGGTGTGATCCCCTGCGCGGCCAACATATCGTCCAGTGATACATAAAGTGCTTGCAGCTCATCGCCCAGGAGTTGCGCTCCATCACTTAGCCAGCGGGCTCGGGTCTGGCTAGTCACGGAAAGACCCCGCAACAATTTGAACAGGGCCTGGGACACTACTTCCGGACGCATCGGGTTTTTGTCTGCCTTGACCATCTGAAACCCCTGAGCACTACTCAACCGTCCAGAAAAACCGGCAAGGCCTGCTTCGCAAGCGAGTTTGACGACCTGCTGCAAGCGTGCACTCTCTACCGCTTCCTGAACCTGGTTGTCCCCCATCAATTCCAGCTGATCAAAACTGAGAGCTGAAAAGGAACGCGCTGTACTGTTAGGGTTCTGGCTTGCTCCCGGCCGCGTATCGTCGGCAATCGCCGTGGCAAGCTGGTCCACGAAACCCAGTTCAATTGCCACCCGGCTTGTCTTGAGCACCCCAACGGCGTCCTGGAGAGCGCGCCTTTCCGTGGCTTCAGGCTGGGCCATGGACCGCATGTATAGAGCGTCAACCAGCTTTGAACACCAGCGCTGAATCAGGCCGGAAGACTGACTTAGTCCCTCTTCGAGACAGGACTGATAGGCTACGCTCGTTTCTTGCGATGAAGTAGTCATGACGTTTTACAGGCCCTCTTACTAAAAGCCGCAACAGCTTGAGAAACCGAAAATTGCAGATGAAGTTGGTTCCAGCACTGCAGCCCTGCCACTAAGCAGTCCGGGTAAATCAGGGGCAAAGTCCCAATGCCCGCCATCCCTGGTGACCGAGCTTTTCCAGGGTCTTGATGTTATCTTCAAAAATCGATTCCGCTTGCGGGAAAGCCAGCGTTGCACGCTCCACGCTTTCTTCCCGAAGCAGATGCAGGATGGCAAACGGAGCCCGATTGGTGTAATTGCCGATGTCATCCGGCTCGGTACCGTCAAACTGGAACCGGGGATGAAAGCTTGCCAGTTGCACCACGCCCGCCAGCCCGTGCTCGTCCAGCACGCCCTCGGCAATTTCAAGGAAATCATTGAAGTCCAGAAAATCGTCAAAAAGCGTTGGATGGATCAGCAAGGTCGTGTCAATCTCTCCCGCAGGGGTGGCCACGAGCAGGTCGAGCTCGCGGTCGAGCTCTTCCAGCAGGTCATCGGCGTGCCGCGCCTGGCTCACAACCAGGCGCACCTGGTTCTTCACATATACCGCTTTGGCAAACGGACACAGGTTCAGCCCTATCACGGCGGTTTCAAGCCAGTGACGGGTTTGCATCAGAACAGCCTGGTCATTCATGTTTTGTTCCGAAAGTGGCCGTGCGAGGACGCTGACACCAACGGCCGTAGCGCCGGGCTGTCCCAAGCAAGGCTCGCCTCCGAGGGGCTGTGGCCCGCGGCGCCCAACCCGCTGGAGCATGCTGGGACAGGGGAAAGAGGCAACGCGTCTCGCGAACCGCAGCCTGCAAGGCCTCGTTCAGTACGCGAAGCGGCAAGCATGGGGGCCATTTCAATGCAGGGCCTTGAAACGCATGCGCTTGGGCTTGGCACCCTCTTCACCCAGGCGCTTCTTCTTGTCGGCCTCGTATTCCTGGTAGTTGCCGTCAAAGAAAGTCCACTGGCTGTCGCCCTCCGCCGCCAGGATGTGCGTGGCGATACGGTCAAGGAACCAGCGATCATGGCTGATCACCATCACCGAACCGGCGAACTCCAGTAGTGCGTCTTCCAGCGCGCGCAGGGTTTCGACGTCCAGATCGTTGGACGGCTCGTCAAGCATCAGCACGTTACCGCCGGCAATCAGGGTCTTGGCCAGATGGAGACGCCCGCGTTCACCGCCCGACAGCGTGCCAACACGTTTTTGCTGGTCACCACCGTTGAAGTTGAAGCGCCCGGCATAGGCTCGGCTTGGCATCTGAAACTTGCCCACATTGAGGATGTCCAGACCGCCCGAGATATCTTCCCAAACGGTTTTTTCGTTCGCCAAATCGTCCCGGTTCTGGTCAACAAAGGCCATGCGGACGGTTGAGCCAATCACCACTTCGCCGGTATCGGGCTTTTCCTTGCCAGCAATCAGCTTGAACAGAGTCGATTTACCGGCGCCGTTTGGGCCGATGATGCCGACGATGGCACCGGCGGGGATGGTGGAGCTGAGGTTGTCAATCAACACGCGTTCGCCAAACGATTTGGTGACGCCCTTGAACTCGATCACCTGGCTGCCTAGTCGCTCGGCCACCGGGATGAAAATCTCGTTGGTCTCAACACGCTTCTGGTACTCAAAATCCGACAATTCTTCAAAGCGGGCCAGACGCGATTTGCTCTTGGCTTGCCGCGCCTTCGGGTTCTGGCGCGACCATTCCAGTTCCTTCTTCAAGGCTTTGGCGCGGGCTTCCTCGCCTTTTTGCTCAAGCGCCAAACGGTCACCTTTCTGGCTTAGCCAGGAGCTGTAGTTGCCCTTCCATGGAATGCCGTGGCCCCGGTCGAGTTCCAGAATCCATTCGGCGGCGTTGTCCAGAAAGTAGCGATCGTGGGTAATCGCCACGACGGTCCCGGGGTAACGCTGCAAAAACTGCTCCAGCCAATCCACCGATTCAGCGTCCAGGTGATTGGTGGGTTCATCGAGCAGCAACATGTCGGGCTTGGATAGCAGCATGCTGCACAAGGCCACGCGGCGCTTTTCACCACCCGAAAGCAGGCCGATTTTGGCGTCCCAGGGCGGCAGGCGCAGCGCGTCGGCGGCAATTTCAAGCTGATGCTCGGAGTCTGTACCCGCCGTGGCAATGATCGCTTCCAGCCTGGCCTGTTCCGTGGCCAGCGCATCGAAGTCGGCATCGGGTTCGCCGTAGGCGACATACACCGCTTCCAGCTGGGCCTTCGCAGAAAAAACCGCGCCCATGCTGGCTTCAACACTTTCGCGCACGGTGTGCTCGGGGTTGAGTTTTGGCTCCTGCGGCAGATAACCGATGTTCAGGCCCGGCATGGGTGTGGCCTCGCCTTCAATTTCGTTGTCCAAGCCGGCCATGATCTTGAGCAGGGTGGACTTGCCGGAACCGTTGACGCCCAAAACGCCAATCTTCGCGCCGGGAAAGAAACTCAAGGAAACGTCCTTGAGAATCTGTCGTTTGGGCGGCACAATTTTGCCGACCTTGTTCATGGTGAATACGTACTGAGCCATCAGATCACTTTGGTAAAAAGGGGAAACAACGCAAGAAAACGAATTTGCAAGCCACCAGCTGACTGCAAATTTTTACGGGGCTTCTCGCGGGCTAAAGCACATGCCGGCCCGTCAAGTCAAAACAGATTTCCGGCATGAATCCATCGATTATCGTTCCGTGCGACAATACATTTGTTGTTGGCTCCAGTTGCCCTCAACATTTGGGCACATCTAGGGTAGTATTTTCAGTAACTACTTGCGGTGTAAGGCGCGATGGAAATCGCGAACGTATGGCCCGAGTTTCTGATCCCATCTGCCTATGACTGGCGGGTTGCCTTAAATCAAGGCGCCCAACAGGCCGATCTAAAGCGCCCCAGCGGCGCAACACCATGACATTTGAAGAATTGAATCTGGCCCCGGCCATTCTTAAAGCCGTGCTTGAGCAGGGCTATGACACCCCAACGCCGATCCAGGCACAGGCCATTCCCGCGGTGCTCGCGGGCAGCGACCTGTTGGGCGGCGCCCAGACCGGAACCGGCAAACCGGCGGCCTTTACGCTGCCGATGCTCCAGCGCCTGTCCACCGAACCCAGGTTGACCAACCGCCGCGGCGTCAACGCCGTGCGGGCGCTCATCATGACGCCTACCCGGGAGCTGGCCGCCCAGGTTGAAGAAAGTGTGCGCAGTTACGGCAAATACCTGGACATCACCTCGATGGTGATGTTTGGTGGTGTCGGCATGGGGGCGCAAATCGAAAAACTTCGCCGTGGCGTTGACATTCTGGTCGCCACTCCTGGTCGCCTGCTCGACCATGCGGGACAGGGCACGCTCGACCTTAGCCAGGTGCAGATTCTGGTGCTCGACGAAGCCGACCGGATGTTGGACATGGGCTTTATTCACGACATCAAAAAAGTGCTGGCTTTGGTGCCAAAACAAAAGCAGACGCTGCTATTCAGCGCCACTTTCAGCGATGAGATCCGCGAACTGACCAATGGCTTGCTGCGTAATCCGGTTTCAATCCAGGTCACGCCGCGCAACACCACGGTGCAGCGCATCACGCAAACCGTTCACCCCGTTGGCCGCAGCAAAAAGAAAGCATTGCTGACCCACATCATCAACGAACATAACTGGAGCCAGGTGCTGGTGTTCACGCGAACCAAGTTTGGTGCCAACAATGTGGCCGAACATCTGACCAAAAACGGTATTTTGGCGATGGCGCTGCATGGCAACAAGAGCCAGACCGCGCGCACGCAAGCCTTGCAGGGCTTCAAGAACGGTGAGATTCGCGCGCTGGTCGCGACCGACATCGCCGCCCGCGGTATTGACATCGACGAGTTGCCACATGTCGTGAACTACGAAATACCCAACGTCAGCGAAGACTATGTTCACCGCATCGGCCGCACCGGCCGCGCTGGCAATAGCGGAGAGGCCGTGAGCCTGGTGTGTCTTGACGAAGAAGGCTTCATGCAGGACATCGAGCGCTTTACCAAGCAAAACATTGAAAAGATTATTGGTCCCGGCTTTGAGGCCGAGCCAGGCGAAAAGGCCGAGCCGCTGGCCATGGGCCGCCAGACGATCTGGGGCGGTTTGGGTAAACCGCCGAGCCGCGACGTGATGCAGGCAGCCGCCAAGGCAGCCCGCAGCGAAATGATGACACGTATCCGTGACACCAAGGGCGCCCAGCCGGCGCGTGGCGGCGAACGCAATGCCAATGCAGGCGGCCGCGGTCGCGGCCCTGCCGGTGGCGGCAACACGGGCGCTAACCGCGGTGGAAGTTTCGGCGGTAATGCGGATGGAAATCGGGGTGGCAGCAGCGACCGTCGCGGTCCTGCGCAGCCGCGCCAGAATGCAGGCTACCC
>NZ_JABBPF010000193.1 GCF_012927415.1 Polaromonas sp.
CTCAGGGAGAACAGCAAATTGGCATAGCCCGGCTCATCGACCAGGACCGCGTCGCCGGGGCGAACCAGCTGACGCGCGGCAAGGTCCAGCGCCTGGCTGGACCCTTGGGTCAACAGCACCTGCTCGGCAGTGACGACGATCTCGCGCGAAGCCAGTAAATCGCGTACCACCTGGCGTAGCGGCAAATAACCCTTGGGTTCGCCATAGCCGCCCAGATCGACATCTTCTGCGGCCAGGTTGCGCAAGCTGCGCCGCATTCCCTCTGTAAACAACCAGTTACCGGGCAACCAGCCGCAACCCGGCTTGCTGCGCAAAGCGCGGTTTTCAAAAATGCGGCGCAAGTACCACATTGAGTCAAAACTGTATTGCCCGGCGGCGTCCAAGGACGAGGTTTCCTGGCTGCTGCGGCTGCGAACGAAAAACCCGGAATGCGCCTGTGACAAAAAATAGCCGAGCGCGACCAGTCGGTCGTAGGCGTCCACCACGGTGTAGACACTGACCCCGTTGGCATGGGCAAACTGGCGGATGGACGGCAATTTGGCACCCGCCCGCAAGAAGCCGTCATCCACCATCTGGCGAAATCCCCCAACAATCTGGGTGACCAGCGCAACCGTTGACTGGTGATTCAGGGCAAACATTAAATAGCAGGTCCCGGCGGCAAGGGTTTGTATGTAGTGGAGCCAGGGGCTGCACAGTACACCCGGAAATGGGGGTAATCTGTATATGTTAACGCCGGGGGAGTTCCCCTAAAGTACAGCCACCTGCTTCGAAGACCCTGGGCGACTGACTGCCCGCCACCGCAAAGGAAACCTCATGCACCGCGAACCCCATTTGACCAACGCCGCCCTGTTCGCCCGCCGCGAAGCGGCGATTCCGCGCGGCGTGGGTCAAAGCCATCAAATATTTGTTTCCCGCGCTGAAAATGCGGAAATGTGGGACGTCGAGGGTCGTCGCTTCGTCGATTTTGCCGGCGGCATCGCGGTGTTGAACACGGGTCATCGGCATCCTGCAGTGATCCAGGCCGTCAAGGATCAACTCGACCGCTACACCCACACCTGCTTCCAGGTGGTGGCTTACGAGCCCTACGTTGAACTGGCTGAACGCATCAACGCCAAGGCGCCCGGCAACTTTGCCAAAAAGACCCTGTTTCTGACCACCGGCTCCGAAGCGGTCGAAAACGCCATCAAGATCGCACGTGCGGCCACCGGCCGCTCTGGCGTCATCTGCTTTAGCGGTGGCTACCACGGTCGGACCCTGCTGACTTTGGCCATGACCGGCAAAGTAGCCCCCTACAAAACCGGTTTTGGTCCCTTCCCGGCCGAGGTGTTCCACGCCACATTTCCAAATGCGCTGCACGGCGTAACGGTCGATGAATCGATTGCTTCGGTCGAAGCGATTTTCAAGAACGATATTGAAGCCCGGCGCGTTGCCGCCATCATCATTGAGCCGGTGCAGGGAGAAGGCGGCTTCACCATCGCCCCGCCCGAACTGCTGCAGCGCCTGCGCACCTTGTGCGACGCGCAGGGAATTTTGCTGATCGCCGACGAGATACAGACAGGTGCCGGGCGCACCGGTACCTGGTTTGCCGTCGAGCAAAGCGGCGTGGCGCCCGACCTCATCACCATGGCCAAGTCCATGGCTGGCGGATTCCCCATTTCAGCCGTGGTGGGTCGCGCTGATGTTATGGATGCAGCCGCTCCGGGCGGTCTGGGCGGCACCTATGCTGGCAGTCCCATTGCCTGTGCAGCTGCTCTGGCTGTGCTTGACGTGTTTGAAAAAGAAAACCTGCTTCAGCGCAGCTGCGACGTTGGCGAACGCCTGATCACGGGTCTGAAAGCCATCGCCGCACGCCACGCCTGCATTGGCGACGTGCGCGGCATGGGAGCAATGGTGGCCATCGAGCTGTTCAAAGACGGCGATGTAAAACAAGCTGACGCCGAGCTGGCCAAGCGCATCACTACCGAGGCAACGGCGCGTGGCCTGATCCTGCTGACGTGCGGCACCTATGGCAACGTCATCAGGATTCTGGTGCCATTGACCGCCAGTGACGCATTGCTCGACGAAGGCTTGGCCATTATGGCGGCTTGCTTTGACGCCGTCGCCTGATTGATTCATGATGGTGCACGACGCGTGTTTCGCACCATCACTGGCACGCAAGTTGCATTGATATTCGCAGCACAATGACAGACCTTTGCAACTGAGAGCAGGCCAAGATTCGAATGACAAAAACCCAAGCCCTGGTGAGCTTCACCGGCGTTCAGAAAACCTACGATGGCATCAATCTGGTGGTGCGCAATCTCAACCTGGATATCCGTCAGGGGGAGTTTTTATCCCTGCTCGGCCCTTCGGGTTCGGGCAAGACCACCACCCTGATGATGCTGGCCGGATTTGAGTCACCAACGGCGGGAGAAATCAGCCTGAATGGCGTACCCATCACCCGCACGCCGCCACACAAACGCAACTTCGGCATGGTGTTCCAGAACTACGCGCTATTCCCCCACATGACGGTGGCCGACAACATCGGCTACCCGCTGTCGGTGCGCAAGCTGCCCACCGCCGAACGCGAGGCCAAGGTGGCGCGTGCTCTGGACATGGTGCAGCTGGGCCGCATGGGTGCACGTTATCCGGGGCAGCTCTCGGGTGGCCAGCAGCAGCGCGTAGCGCTGGCGCGTGCTCTGGTGTTTGACCCGCAACTGGTGCTGATGGACGAACCGCTTGGGGCGCTTGACAAACAGCTGCGCGAGCACATGCAGATAGAACTCAAGGCATTGCACCGCCGCCTTGGCGTGACCTTTGTTTATGTCACCCACGACCAGACCGAAGCGCTGACCATGTCCGACCGTGTGGCGGTTTTCAGTGACGGTGCGATCCAGCAGATTGACGTGGTGGACAATCTGTATGAAACGCCGGTCAACCGCTTCGTCGCGAGCTTTGTCGGCGACAGCACGGTGCTGCAGGCTGAAGTGGTCCGGCTTGATGGAGGCCGTTGCGAGGTCCGTCTGCCCAACGGTGTTCAGTTGCGCGGCATCAACGTCAATGCTGCGCAAGTCGGTGACGCGGTACAGTGCGGTAGCCGTCCGGAACGGTTGCAAATTGCCCAGTCAGCCGCCGCCAACACCTTTCAGGCGCGGGTCGCCGACGTGATCTATTTTGGCGACCACCTGCGCCTGCGTTGCGAGATGTCCGGCCAGCCAGATGCCACCATCAAGATGCCGCTGGCACACCGGCAGCTGCCTGAACCCGGCCAGACTATCCATGTCCATGCCCCCGAAGAACACTTGCGTGTGTACCGCTGATCAGCAGCGTTTTGCCTTTTCACCCCTTTCAACGTTAACCAAAGGAAATCCGATGAAACTCAAACCCTTGATGATTGCACTCACAGCCGGTGTCTGCTTGCCGGTTCTGGCCCAAAGCCAGCTGACCGTGGTGAATTTTGGCGGTGCCAACGGCGCAGCCCAGAAAAAAGCCTATTTCGAGGCATTCGAAAAATCGGGCGCCGGCAAGATCACGCAGGTCGAATACAACGGCGAGCAGGCCAAGATCAAGGCCATGGTCGAAGCCAAAAAGGTTACCTGGGACGTGGTTGAAGTCGAAAGCCCGGATGTGAACCGCGGCTGCGACGAAGGCCTGTTCGAAAAAATGGATTGGTCCAAAGTGGGCAACAAGGCTGACTTCCAGCCGGCGGCGGTACACGAGTGCGGCGTCGGCACTTTTGTCTGGTCAACGGTCATGGCCTACGACGCCGACAAACTCAAAACCGCACCAACGACCTGGGCTGACTTTTGGGACACCAAAAAAATTCCCGGCAAACGCGGCATGCGCAAGGGAGCACGCTACAACCTGGAATTTGCGCTGATGGCTGACGGCGTGAAAACCGGCGACGTCTACAAGGTGCTGGCCACCAAGGACGGGGCCGACCGCGCTTTCAAGAAACTCACCGAACTGAAACCCAACATCCAGTTCTGGGAAGCCGGCGCGCAGCCGCCACAGTTCCTGGTCGCCGGCGACGTGACCATGACTACCGCCTACAACGGACGCATTGACGCCGCCCAGCGCGAGGGCAAGAACCTCAAGATCACCTGGACCGGTGGCATTTACGACCTGGATTACTGGGTTATGCCCAAGGGCACGCCCAACAAGGATTTGGCACTGAAATTCATTGCCCAGGCTTCCAGCCCGGACGCACAGGCTGAGTACGCGCGCAACATCTCCTATGGTCCGACCAACAACAAGGCCTTGGCCAAGCTTGACGCCAAGGTGCTCGGACTTCTGCCCACCTCCGCCGTCAATGGCAAGGATTCGCTGCAGTTCAATATCCCTTTCTGGGCTGACCAGGGCGAAGCGCTGGAAAAACGTTTCGCCGCCTGGGCGGCCCAATAAGCCGGACATGAAAAGGGTTTGCGCATGACCGCGACGGTTTCCTTGCCCATGGCGCCACCGACCCTTGACAGCGCAACCGGACCGGCGCTTGCCGTTCAGTTGCGCAGAGTCGAGCGCCGCAAGCGCCTGCGTGCCATCGCGCTGACCCTGCCGCTGCTGATATTCTTGGCGGTCACGTTCCTCGTGCCGCTGGGTGCTCTGCTGGTTCGGGCAGTGGAAAACCCGGAAGTCGCTGGCACGCTCGGCCAAACCGGCGATGCACTGGCCAACTGGGACCGCAAAACCGCTCCGCCTGACGCCGCTTACGCGGCGCTGCTGGCTGACCTGACAGCCATTCCCGAAACGGCTCAGGCCGGCATTCTGGCGCGTCGCCTGAACACCGAAGTAAGCGGTGCGCGCTCACTCATCATGGGAACTTACCGCGCCCTGCCGCTGGGTACCGGACTGAACCCGGCCCAGGCCAAAGACAAGCTCCTGGCGCACGACCCGCGATGGGCGGAACTGCCGTACTGGTGGGCGATTGCCAAAAACAGCTCCCGCTGGACGCCAGACTACCTGCTGGCTTCGGTCGATCTGAAACGCGATGCGCAGGGCCACGTCGTTCGCGTAGGGGCGCAAGAGGCGGCATTCAGCGACATTTTGCTGCGCACCTTCTCCATTAGCGCCATCGTCACCCTGCTGTGTATCATGCTAGGCTACCCGCTGGCTTACTGGCTCTCGACCCTGAACGAGCGGCGCGCCAACCTGATGATGATTCTGGTGCTGCTGCCTTTCTGGACTTCGGTTCTGGTGCGCATCGCCGCCTGGATCGTGCTGCTTCAGACCAATGGCCTGGTCAACCGCCTTTTGATGTTCACCGGGCTGACGGGCGAGCCTGTGCCGCTGCTGTTCAACCGGCTGGGGGTCGTCATTGCCATGGTGCATATCCTGCTTCCCTTCATGATTTTGCCGCTCTACAGCGTGATGAAGTCGGTACCTGCGAACTACGTGCGGGCGGCGGTTTCCCTGGGCAGCGCGCCGCTGGCCGCGTTCTTTCGTGTTTACGTCCCGCAAACCTATCCGGGCGTCGCCGCCGGCGGCCTGCTGGTGTTCATCACCTCAATTGGTTACTACGTCACTCCCGCCCTGCTGGGCGGCGCAGGTGACCAGATGCTGAGCTATTACGTCGCCCAGTACACCAACGTGGAAGTCAACTGGGGCATGGCCTGCGCGCTGGGATCAGTATTGCTGACCACCACGCTGGTGCTGTATGCGGTATACCGCCGGTTTGCAAAAGCCGAATTGAGCCTGGGTTAAACACTCCATGAAACTTCCTTACCTTCCGGCTCCTCGCGTTTTCCCGGCTTACTTCACCCTCGCTGACAAGCTCGGCTGGTATGGCATGCGCGTATTCTGCGGCGGTGTGCTGTTTTTTCTGCTGCTGCCCATCCTGGTCATCATTCCGCTGTCATTCAGCAACTCCTCCTTCCTCTCTTACCCGATTCCGGGCTGGTCGCTGCGCTGGTACCGGGAATTATTTGCCTCCGATGACTGGGCGCGCGCCACGCGCAACAGCTTCATCGTGGCACCGTTGGCGACCCTGATTGCAACATCACTGGGCACGCTGGCTGCCGTGGGCCTGGCACGCATTCAGTTTTTCGGTAAAGGTCTGCTCACCAGCCTGCTGATCGCGCCCATGGTGGTGCCAATTGTGGTGGTGGGTGTCAGCGCCTACCTGTTCTTTGCCCGCATCGGCCTGTCCGACTCCTACACCGGCCTGGTGCTGGTCCATGCAGCATTGGGCGCGCCTTTCGTCGTCACCACCGTGATGGCCACGCTGCAGAGTTTCAACCAGAACTTGGTCAAGGCCAGCCTGAGCCTGGGCGCGGGGCCGTTGCAAACTTTCTTTCGCGTTACGCTGCCGGTCATTGCCCCCGGCGTCATCTCCGGCGCTCTTTTTGCCTTCGCAACTTCTTTCGACGAAGTGGTGGTTGTGCTTTTCCTGGCCGGTCCGGCCCAGACCACGCTGCCACGCCAGATGTTTACCGGCATCCGCGAAAACATTTCACCCACCATCGCCGCCGTGGCGACCCTGCTCATCCTCTTCACGGCTTTGCTGATGATGACGCTGGAGTGGCTGCGCGGTCGCGCCAAATAAGAACGCCTGTAGCCAGGAGCATTCATGACCTTCAACCAACCCCTGGGCGGCAACGCCATGCCCCGTTTCGGCGGATGGGCCAGCATGATGCGCCTGCCCATGTGCACCGAAGCGGCGGGACTCGACGCGGCATTCATCGGCGTACCGCTGGACATCGGCACCAGCCACCGCCCTGGCACGCGTTTTGGCCCCCGGCAGATCCGCGCCGAATCAAGCCTTATACGTCCCTACAACATGGCCACCGGCGCCGCCCCTTTCGATGCCCTGCAGGTGGCCGATCTGGGCGACGTGGCCATCAACACCTACAACCTTGAAAAGTCTGTCGAGATCATCGAACGGCATTATCAGCCGGTCATCGACACCGGCTGTATTCCGCTCACCCTTGGCGGGGACCACACCATCGTGCTGCCGATCCTGCGCGCCATCGCCCGCCGGCACGGGCCGGTGGCCCTGGTGCATGTCGATGCGCATGCCGATGTCAACGACGACATGTTCGGCGAGCGAATCGCGCATGGCACGCCGTTTCGCCGGGCCGTGGAAGAAGGCCTGCTGCAGACAAACAAGGTATGGCAGATCGGCTTGCGTGGCACGGGTTACGGCGCCGATGATTTCGACTGGCCGCGCCAGCAGGGTTTCACCGTGGTGCAAGCCCACGAGATCTGGTACCAGTCGCTCGCGCCGTTGATGGCGCGCGTGCGTGAGTCCATCGGCCAGGCGCCCTGCTACCTGAGTTTTGACATCGACGGAATAGACCCGTCTTTTGCCGGCGGTACCGGTACGCCGGAAGTCGGCGGACTGACTGTTCCGCAGGGGCTTGAGATCATTCGCGGCTGCCGCGGACTGAATCTTGTAGGCGCCGACCTGGTCGAGGTGTCACCGCCCTATGACCCTTCCGGCAACACCGCCCTGCTGGGCGCCAACCTGCTGTTTGAAATGCTGTGCGTGCTGCCGCGCGTAGCTTACCGCTAATTCCATTTCCTATTGAAGGCGGGCCAACGACCTCTCGTATTGACGTCGGAATGGCACAAGAAACTGACGGCGACACGAAACACCCCCCCGATGTATGCTTTGCGATTGCCATTGCGCGCGGCCACGCACCTCACTCAGATTGCCAGCCTTTTCAGAAAGAACTCTCATGGATATGAAAACCTCGCCACTTTCGCTGCTTAAAGACCCCAGCCTTCTCAAAACCGACGCACTGGTCAACGGCCACTGGGTTGCAGGCAACAGCCGCTTTGACGTCAGTGATCCGTCCAACGGCAAAAAACTCGCAGACGTCGCCAATCTGGGCCCGCAAGATGCCGAGGCAGCGATTGCTGCGGCCAATGCCGCATGGCCCGCCTGGCGCGGCAAGACCGGCAAGGAGCGCCACGCACTCCTGATGAAGTGGTACCAGCTGCTCATGGCCAACCAGGAAGACCTGGGAAGAATCATGACTGCGGAACAAGGCAAGCCCTTTGCCGAGGCCAAGGGTGAAGTCGCCTACGGCGCCAGCTTTGTCGAATGGTTCGCCGAAGAGGCCAAGCGCGTCAACGGTGAAACATTGCCCCAGTTTGACAACAGCCGCCGTCTCATGGTCATCAAGCAGCCGATTGGCGTCTGCGCCGCCATCACGCCCTGGAACTTCCCGCTGGCCATGATTACCCGCAAAGTGGCGCCGGCGCTGGCTGCCGGCTGCACGGTGGTCATCAAACCCGCTGAACTGACACCGCTGACGGCGCTGGCTACCGCCGAGCTGGCCGTGCGCGCCGGCATCCCTTCGGGCGTCATCAATTTCCTGACGGCCGACAGCGACAACTCGATTGCCATCGGCAAGGTGTTTTGCGCCAGCGACGTGGTGCGCCACATCAGCTTCACCGGCTCCACGGAAGTCGGCCGCATCCTGATGGCACAAAGTGCCCCTTCGGTCAAAAAGCTCTCGCTGGAGCTGGGCGGCAACGCGCCCTTCATCGTGTTTGACGACGCAGATGTAGACTCGGCCGTCGAAGGCGCCATGGCCAGCAAGTACCGCAACGCCGGCCAGACCTGCGTCTGCGCAAACCGCATTTATGTGCAGGACGGCGTGTACGACAGGTTCGTCGAAAAATTCGCTGCAAAGGTCAGGCTGCTCAAGGTCGGCAACGGTTTTGAAGATGGCGTGGGGCAAGGTCCACTGATTGAAGACGCCGCTATCGACAAAGTTGAGCGTCATGTGCAGGATGCGCTGGCCAAGGGCGGCAAGCTGCTGGTGGGTGGTCACAGGCTGGAGGGCCAGTTCTTCGAGCCGACCGTGATTTCGGAAGCCACCGCCGACATGCTGTGCGCCAGGGAAGAAACCTTTGGCCCGTTTGCACCCGTTTTCCGTTTCAAACTCGAACAGGAAGCGATTGATGCCGCCAACAACACCGAGTTTGGTCTGGCCAGTTATTTTTACAGCCGCGACATCGGCCGCATCTACCGCGTCGCTGAAGCGCTTGAATACGGCATGGTTGGCATCAACGTCGGCGTGATTGCCACCGAACATGTGCCCTTCGGCGGCGTCAAGCAGTCAGGTCTGGGACGCGAAGGCTCCAGCCATGGCATGGAAGAGTATGTGGAAATGAAATACCTGTGCCTCGGGGACATCAACAAATAGTTGATCGGCCTGCATCTCAAGTCGAGCATCAACTTTCATATCACGACAGACCCGTGCGCATACTCCTGGTTGAGGATGAACTGGACATGGCGTCGTGGCTGATGCGTGCGCTGAAGCAGGGCAGTTTTGTACCTGACCATGCAGCCGACGCAGGCACGGCAGAGGCCTTGATGGCAGTTACCGAATATGACGCGGTCGTGCTCGATTTGCGCTTGCCAGACCGGCACGGCTTGTCCCTGCTCGCAGACATGCGCAAGGCAGGGAACCGCACACCGGTTCTGGTGCTCACCGCTCAGGGCTCGCTGCAGGACCGGGTACGCGGGCTAAATCTCGGTGCGGACGATTTTCTGACCAAACCGTTTGAGCTCGAAGAACTGGAGGCGCGCCTGACAGCCCTGATGCGGCGTAGTGGTGGTCGCCCGCATGCGCCTCTATGCTGCGCGTCGCTTTCTTTTGACCATGAAAGTCGCGCCTTTACGCTGGCCGGTGAACTGCTGCAGCTGACGCCTCGCGAAAACGCCGCCCAGCGGGCCCGGCGTCCTCGCAGCGGCGCGCCGGTGGGCAAGTCACGGCTTTCGAGCAAGGTGTTCCCCCACGACAGCAATGCCGGTCCAGACGCGATCGAGCTGGTACTACATCGCCTGCGCAGAAAATTGGCAGGCAGCGACGTGCAGATCGTAACCATCCGGGGACTGGGCTACATGCTCAGGGACGTGGCGCATGCAAGCCAGGGTGTCTGACCCGCCGCACGCTCCTCGACCAAGCCGCTTTGGCATACGCGCCCGCCTGCTGGCTCTGCTGTTGCCCGGCGTGCTGGCCCTGCTGGCCTTTGACAGCTGGAACGACTACCGCGCACTCAAGGGCATTGTGCAGGAGGCCTACGATCAGGTCCTGCTGGAACCCGTGACGGCGCTGGACAACAGCGTGACGCTGGCCGCCGACGGCACCATCCACGTGAATGCACCTTTCGATGTGCAGGCGATGTTTGATGAAATGCGGCCCAGTCACAAGCATCTGCACCTCGGCCTGATGGCCCTTGCTGCGGCTCCGAACGGCCCTACGGACCCGGCCCTCCCGATGGCAACATCGGCCATGGCAAACGGGCAGTCTACGGCACCAGAGACCACCTTGATGGGTGTGAGCGACCTGCCGCCAGTACCGGTTTCCACGCAGCAGGCGCTGCCTGGAAGTCACGGTGCCGTCTGGTATGACGGTGTTTACCACGGTTATGCGGTGCGTGTCGTGGCGCTGCGCCGCACAATCCTCGACGGCTTTGGCAGACCTCATCAACTGCTGATCCAGGCCGCAGAAAGTACCGGCCTGCGCGAACAGGCAGCCGACAGTTCCCTGCACCAGGAACTGCTCAGGGATGCACGCATGCTGGCCGCAGTGATCGTCCTGGTCTGGCTTGGTGTGGGCTGGTCCCTCCGGCCGCTGGAGCGCCTGCGAAAGTCGGTGCTGGCCAGCCCGCCTGATGCGCTGACGCCACTGGACGCCGCGCATGTCCCGCAGGAGGTCCGGTCCTTGGTTGAAACCATCAACCACCACATCGCGAGCCACCGGCAGATGCTGGCGCGGCAAGCCGGTTTTCTGGCCGACGCCTCGCACCAGTTGCGCACGCCGCTGGCGATTTTGCTGACCCAGGCGGCCTACGCGCTGCGCGAACCCGACGTCGGGCGCATGCGCGAAACCCTGCGCGCCATCGTGGCCCAGCTGTCACGCAGCCGCCGCCTTAGCGAGCAGCTGCTGGCACTGGCACATGCCAGTGAACCACAGGAAGACGTCGCATCTGCGGCCCTGGTCGACCTCAACGCGCTCGCGCGCGAAGTGGTGTTGCGATACCTGCCACTGGCGCATGAAAAAAACCAGGACCTGGGCTGGGTCCATGCCCACGGAAGCAACGTCCCGGCGGATGACGACGTGGCATCTGCAGCCCCGCCGACCGCAACTGCAGCAGACATGGTTGCGCCGGTGATGGCCAATGCCGAGGAGCTGCATGAGGCGCTGTCCAATCTGGTTCACAACGCTGTGGCCTACACACCAGCCGGCGGCACCATCACGGTCGCCACACACCTTGAGGGTCAGTGCGTGTGTGTCGAGGTTTGCGACAGCGGTCCGGGAATCGCGGTTGAACAACGCAACGTGGTTTTTGAACGTTTTGTGCAACTCGCGGAGCATGCCGTCCCCGGGGCTGCACGCCATGGCGCGGGGCTGGGCCTGTCGATCGCCAGGGGCTACGCGCAACGCAGTGGAGGGGACATCGAACTGGCCGATGCCGACGTGCGCGCAAAAGGCCCTCCGGGCCTGCGCGCCCCGCGGCGTCTGCCACGCGCGACCAAACCGGCCACCCGCAACGCCTCCGCGGTTTGACACCGGCACCCTACTTTCGCCGCCGCAGCCACATCATTCGCGGAACTGACTTCCTCTTTGCCACGTTTTTTTCGTGCGGCTTTTCGCGTTAGTGATAACACGTATTTTGAGGTCAGGCGCGCAAAACGAAAGCTGATTGGAAGCATCGATCCCTAACATCCTTCCAACCCGCACGCCTCACCGACCGCTTATTTGCATGACCGGAAGGCGTGGGGACAAACTAAAAGGAGACCCGGATGACCCACCCCTCGTTGATGACAACACCCCTGCGGGCGCAGCCCCGGAGGCGACTGAAATGAACTTCAATAACCGGAATTTCATAAGGGGCCTGTGTCTCATGGCGATCGCCCTGCTCTTTGGCCTGGGTTCGCTTAACTACAAGATAGGCGAATTAAGCAGGTCCGGGCCTGGAATGTTTCCCCTGATGGTGAGCTCCAGTCTTTTTGTGGTTGGCCTGCTTTCGGTGGTGCGTTCGCACTTCGTCGACCCCGTAGCCCTGGACTACAGCGTCAAAAACATCGCCCTCATTTTGCTCGGTTTGGTCGGGTTTACGGTGATTTCCCAGTACATAAACATGATCCTGGGCATCGTGTTTTTGGTGTTTTGCTCCACCTTTGCCGGCACCTCGTATTCCGTGGTGCGCAACCTCAAGATCTCCGCTGGCCTGATCGCCGTGGCCTTTGCCTTTAAATACTTGCTCGGCCTTAGCCTGCCCTTGTACTGATATGGATGTCCTTCACAACCTCGCATTTGGTTTTGAACAGGCATTGACCTGGCAAAACATTCTTTACTGCGCCATCGGCTGCACGGTCGGCACGCTGATCGGGCTGCTGCCTGGACTGGGCCCTTTGTCCACCATCAGCTTGCTGCTGCCCTTGACCTATTCCCTTCCCACTGGTGGCGCGCTCATCATGCTGGCCGGAATTTACTACGGGGCGCAATACGGCGATAGCGTGAGCGCCATCACCATGAAGATTCCGCACGCCAGCAGCATCGTCGCCTGCATCGATGGCTACCAGATGACACTCAAAGGTAAAACAGGACTGGCGCTGTTCACCGCGGGGATTTCGAGCTTTATTGGCGGCACCGTGGCCATTATTGTGCTGTCGACGATGGCGCCAGCACTTGGGGAGGTCGGGTTCCTGTTCGGGCCGGCCGACTACTGTGCCCTCATGCTGCTGGGTTTTTTCTGCGTGAGCTTTGTCAGCAGTGGCAGCTTGCTCAATGGCCTGGCCATGGCCATGGTTGGCGTCCTGCTTGGAGTGGTCGGTACCGATGTGAACAGCGGCGTTCCGCGCTACACCATGAACCTGATCTTTCTGCAGGATGGAATTGGCCTGATCAGTATCGCCCTGGGATGCTTCGGCATTGCCGAGGTGGTGAAAAACCTCGACAACAAAAACGTGCTCACCCCCTTCAACGGGGAAATCAAGCTCATGCCGACCTGGCCCGAGTTCAAGCGCATCATTCCCAGCGCCTTGCGCGGCAGTGTGATTGGCTCGATTTTGGGCATCCTGCCCGGTGGCGGTCCCACGATTGCCCAGTTCGCAGCCTATGCAGCTGACAAGAAATTCAGCAAATACCGGCACGAGATCGGCACTGGGTGCATCGAGGGGGTGGCCGGACAAGCGGCTGCCGACGAGGCGGCGGCGCGGACCAGCTTCATCCCGCTCATGGCCATCGGAATTCCCGAAAACGCAGTCATGGCCCTGATGATGGCCGCCTTCGTTGTCAAGGGCATCCAACCGGGGCCCAACATGATCGCCAGCCACCCTGATTTGTTCTGGGGTCTGGTGGCCAGTATGTGGGTGGGCAACTGCTTTTTGGTCATCCTCAACGTGCCATTGGTGCGCTACTGGCTTTCGGTGTTCAAGATTCCCTATACCGTGCTGTTTCCAGCGATTCTCTTTTTCTGCTGCATCGGTACCTACAGCATCAACAATAGTCTGGATGACATCTACACCACAGCCGTCTTTGGCTTGATTGGCTATCTGTTTTTGCGCCTGGACATGGAGGCCGCGCCACTCCTGCTGGGCTTCATTTTGGGACCCATGCTGGAGGAAAATTTCCGTCGCGCCATGCTTCTGAGCCGGGGTAGCTTCACCGTGTTCGTCAGCCGCCCCATCAGCGGCACCTTGCTCACCGTCATCGGAGCCCTGATCTTGTGGCAGGTGGTGACATTTGCCCGCAAGTTGATAAAGTCACCGGATCATCTTATTCATGGAAAGGAAAATACACCCGCATCGACACTCGCACCCGCACCCGGAGCCATAGTTGCGATTGAATAATCCCAACTTGGTAAAGCCACTTCAATTTTCTGAACCATGCGCAGCCAACTTTGGGGGATAGTTTCACACGGTAATCAACCAGTGAAATTCGGCCCGCTGCTTCATGGGTCGGGCGGTGGCAGTGCGCAGTAGGTTCTGTGTCACGTCTTTGCCCTTCTGCGCTAACCCGAACACATGGCAGCTGGGTGCCGCAGGTCTTGTTAAATCTCCGCAAACAGGCAAAAGGGGCAGGTTTTCCGGGTTGAATGTCCGTAAACCTGCGCCCCGACCACAAAGCGCTTATCACCAAGTCACAGCTCCAGCCCTGCTGGGCTAACCGGCGGCCCCCAGCGGTTCGTTGACGCGCGCAGCTGTGGGCGATTCGTTTCAACCGCAACATGGACGGTTATTGTGTTGAAATAAGGGTGACCTTCAGGAGACATTCAAAAATGAACCGCAGACTTTTCGTACAAGCTGGTGCAGCCGCCGCGTTCACTACATTTTTAATAGCAGCTCATGCCGATAAAGCAAGGACCACAGGTCAAAAACACTATAAAATGGTGATCCAGGTGAGCGACAACGATCCAGCAAAATGGAACCTGGCGCTCAACAATGCCAAAAACCTGCAGGACGACGTAGGCGCGGCCAACGTGGACATTGAAATCGTCGCCTATGGTCCGGGAATCGCCATGCTCAAGCTCGAATCACCAGCCGCCGCGCGCCTAGCCGAAGCCATGAACGACAAGGTGAAAGTGCTGGCCTGCGAAAACACCATGCGTGGCCAGAAACTGGGCAAGGAAGAAATGCAGCCAGGCATCAGCTACGTGCCAGCGGGCGTGACCGAGATCATGAAAAAGCAAAGCGAAGGCTGGGCTTACCTGCGGCCCTGACATCGATGGGGTAGGCACGCTGCATCACAGAGCGCTGCTTCTATAATCCACGATATCGCGGGTGTAGTTCAATGGCAGAAGAGAACCCACCTCTGTAACTTAAATTTTTCCTATTAAAGCTACGCCATTTCCTACGCCAAATGGGCCCGATCTTTTATTCAGATTGCGGCAACGTCTGGGTATTTTCTTTTCCGTGATTCTTGCTTACGATCTCAGGTCAATATCTTAGGAGCGGGATTGGTTACACATTTGCGTCGACTGTCGGTTTTTGTTGACGAACCTGATCCCGGTGTCTTCTACTGGGTGTTGCACGAAAGCACTGACGATGCCAACGTCTGGCTGGACATCAAGAGGTCATCCACAAGTCACCTAACATGGACGCACGCGTTCAATCACGGAATTGTTGAATTGTTGAATTGTTCAGAAGTGTCCCTGACGAGCATATTGGGCCGCAGAGCGCTGAGGAAGATGAAAACGTCAGCCCGATTGATTCCCATCGCCGTTTTTCTCAGAGTCTGAAGCTGCGAGTGGATCCACTCAACACAGAATGATTATCGGCAGCCACTTCAAAGGGCCGGATCATTAATCAAAATCGCCGAGACGTATCTTTTCAACACGGTGGTTAACTACGGTGGCGACCAACAACCACTTCAGGCGTGTTGTCCAGCCTAACTGACGTTCCTGCTTTGACCCGTCAGAGTAGAAATATTTGGGGTCGTGTGCAACGCCTAAATCCTCAAGGGGAAGACTCGATGGATCTTTGTCGCTGTATTGTGCATGTGAGGCTTCGTGTCCACTCCAGAATCGATCCGCGTTGACATGAATTCCCAGTCCAAGTCTGAGGCCCCGTTTAACAAGCTTAACCCGCGCGCGCATTTCAAATTGTTCATCAGTCACGTAGGTGTCCGTCTGTACCCATCGCCCCGACAGGTAAACCTCGCCTACGGCGTGAGTGATACTTTCTTGGGGAACGTCGATAATACCAGCGAGAAACTTACTCGACAGTGAGACGAAACGTAGTCTGGCGGGAACGCCTGCCGCCCTGAGTAACGCTACAAATAAAGTACCCTTCGTATGGCAGTCCCCCCGTCCGGCGCGCAATACAGCGGCGGCGGGAACATGATCAAAAGCGGCGACGCAGCCAAATGGAAGCGATTTCACAAAATCGTGAATTAATAGTGCTTTCTGCGTTGCGCTGGATGCCAACTGCGTGATCCGCAGGGCTTGAATTCTCAATTTGGGGTCATTCAGGTCCAAAAGCTGTGTACTTCCTAGCCATTGGCCAGCATCTTCAGATGACCTCTCAGGTATCGCGGTGGATGGCATATACGTGCCTTACCTTGAAATGCTATGTGCGGGAATAGAATTCCCTAGAGTAAGCTGATCCGTGTGGTGGTGACCGGCACTTCCAGCCGTCTTGCCGGCTGGCACAAGGCCTCTCATTGACAAGCCGAATCGCGCAACAAAGGGTGTTTCCCTTATGTCGCCATCCTTAAGCTTGACGAAATAGGTTGACGGCTCGTAGTTGGGCGAGGGAAGCACCCACGGATGTTGCAAGACCTCAGGCTCGCGACTCGAAGGAGCTTGGGCGTAAAGCCAATTGCTGGTGGAAAAAAAGATAAATCCGGCTATTAAAAATCCTAAGATTTGATGAATCATAAGTAATTTCAAACTCTTGCTGGGATGCGAAATAGCGGGCAACAAGATGGCGGAAACTCCTCAATAATTGTAATTTACATTTGGTGACCTGTGTGTGCGTTTGGTAACATGGGGATGTAGCGCAAAGTCGATTTATCACTTTTCATAATTACTAACCGCGGTCGCCCTTCAACGCCAGATTCAAAATGACTTCGCCAGCTGCATACGTTTTTTCGTTGTCATGCGACTTCCTTTGGCTCTGCTTCGGCCAGCAGCCGGTCAGCTGGGTACTGACTCAACAAATTCATTGAGCGCTCGGCCGGTGCTTCAAGCCAGGCGCCATAAGCATCCTCATTCAAGATCACCACCATCCGTTTGTCCTGTTTGTCGGGCGGGCGCTTGGGGTCGAGTCGATGCAGTTCCTTGAAAATTGCATGCGTATCGGCATTGATTGTCAGCATCGTGAAACTGTTGACCCATTCGCCCGCCGGCGAGCGCCACGGCTGCCAAAGACCGGCCACGCCAAGCGTCTCGCCGTCGGAACGGGTGATGCGCGTGGGAATGAATTTGCCCGTGCGCCAGTCCGGCTCGTAGATCGCTTCCGCCGGGATGATGCAGTGCCGCCCCTTGGCCCAGGCATTCTTGAAGCTGGCCAGCTGGTCGACGGTCTCGGCCCGCGCGTTGTAGGTGCGCAGGCCGTACTTAATGTCCTTCGCAAAGCCTGGCAGTAGGCCGAAGTGCGCATTCACAATTTCCATTTCTGGCACGGCGTCGTCCCCCGACTCCCGCTCTGGCGGCCGCCGGATGATCGGCGCCATCTGAGTGGGATAAATGTGCAGGCCGCCGGACGGTGGCGCCCAATCAAGCGGGAGTGTGACGCCCATGCGCTCAAGCCTTTTTCGGGAGTTTTCGGCTTGGTAGTGGCTGCACATGACGCGATATTACTCGCTGTAAATACTGTATGCTTTCACAGTGTTGTGCACTATTTACCAGCTTAGACAGATGGGCGAAAGGCTGTCGGGGGATGAGGTTCGTTCGACGGGCATCTCTGCTCGCTTTGTTTTCGGGCGGCATCCCGTGTACCCAACGATGCGTGCAAGCATGATTGACCCTGACCGAGGCATTGCCCTTGCCTGGCTCGATTGCGCGCAAATCACGAGGGTTGACGGCGGTTTTATGGTGTGCGGGTTCGAGCCGCAAACCGGCAGGAGCGACACCGCGCAGGTCTGGTGGTGCGTACCCGTTACGGCGGGGCAGTGCAAATAAGTACCAAATCCGCAAGGGTATTTCGTTATGCACTACCGGTAGTGGCTTGTGTCGGCTGGAAACGCTAGATATAGTGTCTATATCCAAATGCAAAAGCCGAAGTTAGAGCTTCGGCTTTTGCGCCCGAACCGTTTCCAGCCCGGGGAGGATCAGATCAGAACATCTTCACTACACATTTGTGAGTTTGCCATGATTTGAGATGGATCGGCTGGTTTTTTGTAACGCCCTATCCGGGGTGAAAGAAATCTATGTCTATCAGCAAAATTGGCCGCTCGGCAATCAACGGTAAGTTCACCACCGTAAAACAAGCTCGACAGCAGCCTCGAACCCACGTTGTCGAAACGATCAAGCATCCACCTGGAAAACCAGCGCCGAAATCCAAGTCTAAATAGACTGGAAATTTTGAAGCCCGCAACCGAATGTCTGCGGGCTTTTTTATTGCGCTACGGTTCTAGCGCACCCGCGAGCTGGAGGCCGAGCAGCATAAGCAGCAGGTCGAGGTCAATTCCGCCGAGCGCGAACTGGCGGCCAGCGCCCGCACCGACCTGACCGGCGTGAATGAAATCTGGCGCAAGCTGAGCGAGGGCGCCGAAGCTCAGGATACCGATGCCCGGCTGCAGACGCGTCAGCTGGTTGCAGACACGTTTGAGCGCATCGTGATCTACCACAAGGGCGTGCGGCCCGCCGAGACGCCGGTGGGTACCTCACCGGCACGCCCTTTTCTGCGTCTTCTGTGCACGCCAGTCGGTGTGCCACACCAACGCGTGAAGCACGCCGTCAAGGGCACGTGGAGAGGACAACGCCGCAACCCTCAGGCCCGACCCGCAAAAAGAAATCGTGAATCTGGCCAACACGGCTCAAAAAACTGCGGCCGTATCGCGTCTTCTGCAGTCCAGCAAAATTAAAGATCGATCAAGTAGCTCCGCTATCGCTGTCAGTGCACCGACATGGTGTAATGTGGTGCAATATCAATAGGCGTGCTCATCATGACAGTCGCATCCAAACAGCTACATCCTCAGGTGAAGACAGCAAGGGCTTCGATCACCTTCCCGGCTGAGCTTTATCTGGAATTAGAGCGAATTGCTGAAGAAAAGAAAGTGTCTGTTGCCTGGGTTGTTCGCGATGCCGCGGAGAAGTACGTCACCGCGCAATACCCGCTTTTTTCTCGTCAGTAGAGCTGCGTATGACCACAAAAATGCAAACAGAGCTTCATTATCAATCAACGCCCGTGGGGCAAGGTGTAATCCGGTGAGTATCCGAATTCAGACAATCCGCCAGAAAATCGCCCGTCTTAACACCGGTGAGAAGCCACGCGTCCTCGACTTGTTTGCCGGCTGTGGCGGCCTGTCACTGGGCTTTTCAGCCGCAGGTTTTACGATTTCCGCCGCAGTCGAATACGACGCGAGTGCGGCTGCATCACACGGCCGCAATTTCCACGGGGGAGACGCTGCGCACTCAGTTGCACGCGACATCACCCAGACCAAACCGGATGATCTGGCAAAAGAACTGAAACTTGGCAAAACAGCTGACGCTTTCGATGTTCTCATCGGAGGGCCTCCCTGCCAGGCATTTGCGCGTGTCGGACGCCCGAAGCTGCGCGAAGTTGACGCACACGCAGAGGCATTCAAACATGACCCACGCGCTCAGCTCTACATTGACTATCTGCGGTACGTTGAAGCCTTTTCACCGCTCGCAGTGCTTGTCGAAAACGTGCCGGACTCACTGAACCATGGCGGGCAGAACATTGCGCAGGAAATTGCAGAAGTCCTGGAACAGAAAGGTTACGTCTGCCGGTACACGCTTCTGAATGCCGCGTTCTATGGCGTACCCCAGATGCGCGAGCGAATGATCTTGATCGCCTATCACCGCGAACTGGCTGACACCATCACTTTTCCGGAGCCAACGCACTGGGTGGACCTGCCACCGGGCTATGAAGGCTCGCGTTCTGTCGCCCTCAAGTTTCTGAGAGGTCCTCTGGCTGCTGAGGCGCATTCTTATGTGCCAGCACCTAAGGCCTCATCTACTCTGCCGCCTGCGGTGACTGCTAAAGACGCGCTTGCTGATCTGCCATCTATTGACGCTCGCAAGCTACTTAAATCCGGAAAGCTGCGTCGCGGTGCAAGGCGCTTTGACGAACCTATTCCTTATGGCAAGTCACCGCAGAACTCCTTTGCAAAGCTGATGCGCAGTTGGCCTGGTTTTGCCACGCCTGAGGTCCTGACAGACCATGTCATCCGTTGTCTGCCGCGTGACTATGAGATCTTTGCGCGAATGAACGCAGGTGATCAGTACCCACAGGCATATGAACATGCAATGGAACTGTTCGGCGAGCACTTAGCTGCTCTGGCCAAACAGGGAATACCTGTTGAGCCTAATTCTGCACAGTACGAAGAAATCAAGGCCTCGATGGTGCCGCCTTATGACGCCACCAAATTTCCGAACAAGTGGCGAAAGATGTGGAGTGACCAGCCTGCACGCACGCTGATGGCACATCTTGGAAAGGACAGCTACAGCCACATTCACTACGACAGCCGTCAGGCCCGTACGATTTCTGTGCGCGAGGCAGCCCGTCTCCAGTCGTTTCCCGACAGCTTTTCTTTTTTCGGTACCATGAATCCGGCATTCCGACAGATTGGCAATGCTGTACCGCCATTGCTCGCGAAGGCAGTTGCGATGCATATGATGCAGGTACTCAGAACAACAAAAGAAAAGGCGACAGCCGATGAACCTCTCAGATCGCCAGAAGCTGTTTCTTGACGCGGCGCAAAGTCATTTCGGAACCGTAAAACCTCCTCGAGAACTGTTTGGCGTATCAAACAGCGCGAAAATTATCGAAGGTGGCATTCAGCTAGGCATTGTCAATCTGGCTAACGTGCGTGACGATGCGGAAGGCATTGCCTTTGCTTGTGTCATGCGCTTTCCACCCGAAGATGAGGTGTATTTCTCTGTCCTTATCAAAAAAGACAAAGCCAAACTGCTGTTGCGTATTGCCGATATGAAGCGGCTTGGGGCGGCCATTCCGGGTGACAACAGCGATGTTGTTGAGACGAATGACGAAGATTTAATTAGCCAAACCGAGCCACCTGGCACTTCGATCAAATACAACACGAACAATAACAACGTTGCGATCTACCTTGGCCGAGACGGCAAACTGTGGATGCGCAACAAAGGCTTCTGGGACAGCCTTGATTTTGATCGGACCGGGATCGAACCGCCCATCGCGCCCGATCAAATCGTTGTCGCACTTTACCCACCGACGGCATCAGCCCGTCGAAGTTTGCTGGCTCGCGAATTCATCGGCTGGCTTGGCACCATGGTCGGACAAGAGAAAATTCATGAACTGATCGTCTGGACCGATGCAGTAACGCTTGGGACTGCAATGCAGCGCATGCCGTCTGCCATCCCGGTCGCCGATATAGAGGCTGCAATTGCTCAGCTTGGTGGCCATTATCCCAATGGCGAAGTACGACGGTTCCACGCAGCGCTGAATTTCCTAAGCCACAAACATTTTGTCATTCTGTCGGGACTGTCCGGCACCGGTAAAACGCAGCTGGCATTGAAATATGCTCGCGCCATCCATGGCCTGACCACCAACAGCGCTGCCGATCCGCTCCTGTTTGAATGTCCGGTGCGCCCGGAATGGACAGATCCAAGCGGACTCACTGGCTATTACGACGTGCTGACCAACCGCTACGTCGTTCCTACTTTTCTTGAAGCAGTGCTGGTGGCCACGGCACACCGCAGCTCGCCGGTGTTCGTCATTCTTGATGAAATGAATCTCGCCCGGGTTGAGTACTACCTGTCCGACGTGCTGTCCTCCATCGAAACACAAAGCGCGCTCCAGCTGCACTCAAACGGCGTGCCGCTCGAAGGAACAACGGGGACAAGCGTTCGCGCTGAACTGCCCCTTCCGCCCAACCTGTTCATCATCGGGACGATCAACGTGGATGAAACGACAAATCCCGTGAGCGACAAGGTACTTGACCGGGCGTCGGTAATTGACATGTCCACTGTGGACGTGCTGGGTTTCCTCGCCTCACTTGAAGCGCGACACCCTGAACTAGAACTTGCCTGTGCGGCCATAGCGCCAAAACTGACTGAGATCCATGGGCTAATGCAGCTGCATGGTCTGGGGTTTGGCTATCGCGTCATTGAAGAAATGGTTCGGTATCACAACTTCGACGCTCTGCACATCCATAGTACTGCGAGCGACGTGACTGACCAGCTGCTCGTGCAAAAAGTACTGGTCAAACTCCGTGGTGCCGAGAAACAGCGCTCGCTGCTCAACAGCCTTGAAAAGGCCTGTAACGGTTTACCCCGATCAGAGATTTATGTGCAAAGGCTGTTGAGTGACTTAGAAGATTTCGGCTCATTTCAGGCGATGCGGTGAAACGTGGCTGCTCTCTTCATTCGGCCTGAAGGCAGCAAAGCAGAATGGCAGGTTTGGCCCGAGCCGGACGTAATACCAGCCGGGGCAATCAAAGAAGCTGCGTCATATCTCTTTGAACTACGGGATAGCGATGAAGCGTTATCGGCCGATCTGCTTATCGACGATGTTTCTGCCGAAGCTTTGCGTTCACGGCAAACGA
Source organism: Polaromonas sp. (assembly GCF_012927415.1). Lineage (GTDB taxonomy): Bacteria > Pseudomonadota > Gammaproteobacteria > Burkholderiales > Burkholderiaceae_C > Polaromonas. Next base: position 22,152 of record NZ_JABBPF010000193.1, read on the forward strand.
ACGTAGCGCGCTGGCGCTGGACGCTTGGTTTTCATGCGGGCATGGTCGATGTAGTGCTGCGTACACCAAACATGGGAACGCGTCGCTTTGAAATCACAACCGACCCAGACCTGCGCAAGCTTACCCGCAGCGATTTTGACGCTATGGTGCGTGAACTGCTCGAAGATACTTTCGCCCTGTTTTCTCTGAGCGCCTTTCGAAAGGGCATAGCCCGTCAGTCGGGGAGTCGACCACCACCATTAGCCCGACTTGAATTTTTACGGTCACGTGCTGAAGAAATCACCGCAGCAGTTGCAGCAATCGCACGCTCGCCACGTCATTTCCTGAGAGCTGAGGAAGTGACAGTACCGGTACATCGGGCAAGACGAGCTTCGGGACCAGAAATTATCAAGTCATTCCGTTCCGGTGTAATCCGCACTGAAACAGCAACGCCCTCACGCCTGCCTGCCGCCCTGGGTGGTCGTCTGCCGGCACAGATTACGCTGAGGCGACGCCGCAACAGCGTGGACATTCCGGAACACCGGCAGATCAAAGCATGTTTGCGATCCTGGTCGACTTGGTTGTCCGGTATAGCCGATGTGCTCGCAAAAACTGGCGCCTCAGACGACCCTGAAATCGTCACCACTGCAGGCAGCTGGGCCATACGTTCCCGTCATATCTCACGTCGTCTTAATGGTGCTGCATCAGCTGGCTTCATGGCCGAAGTCGGTGAAGGGCCTGCATTCCTGCGCATGTCAGCTCTTTTTCGTAACGATCCGGCTTACCAGCGCTTCTTTCGGCTCTGGCAGGATATGAATCTCGGGCTGGCGGCAGTTTTTGGCGACTTTCTTCAGATGCCGATTGCCCGAACCTACGAACTGTATGAACTCTGGTGTTTTCTACGGCTGCTGCGTGCGGCAGTGGAGGAGTACGGTTCGGCAGAACTTGATTTGAAAAATCTCTTTCAGACGAGTGCTGCAGGCGGCGTGACCATAGCCGCAGGCGCTGTCATAGTCCCGATCGGAGGCGGCAACATTTTGTGCTTCCAGCGCAAGTACCGTGAATACTGGATCGAAGCTGACAGAGCAGGCAGCTTCAGCCGCACTATGGTGCCAGACATCGTATTTGCCGGTCCTGCTTCAGACGGTCATGTTCGCCACGTCATCGTGCTGGATGCGAAGTACCGCATCAATGAGGGCCTGAACGATGCCCTGAATTCAATCCACACATACCGTGATGCTCTGGTTGAAGAAGCAGAAAACGGCCAGCTTAAAGGGATGGTTTCGGCTGCCTATCTGCTGACTCCTCACATACCTTACCTGAATTCTGATTTCAAAAAAACACCAGTACCTGGACGCCTTTTTCATCCTCAGTACCGCGAAAAGTTTCGTTTCGGCGCGGTCACACTGCGCCCCGGCATGAGCATGACCGAGTTGCAGAACTGTCTGAAGCTCATCGTCAATGATGCAACAGCAAGGGCGCCATGACCGATGTGCACACCCCTGCACAGCGCAGGTTCAACATGAGCCGTATTCGCGGGAAGGACACCAAGCCTGAAATGCTGGTCCGGCGAGGCCTGCATTCCCGCGGCATGCGTTATCGGTTGCATGACAGAAAACTTCCTGGCCGCCCAGATCTCGTTTTTTCGCAATTCAACGCGGTCGTTTTCGTTCACGGATGCTTCTGGCACGCTCATAATTGTGCGTTATCGACGTTGCCTGCGATCCGCCAGGATTTCTGGAAGAACAAGCTGGAAAGGAACGCTGAGCGCGATCGCAAGGCAATTGAAGCTCTTCAGCTGGCGGGCTGGCGAGTGCTTGTTATCTGGGAGTGTGCGCTGCGAGGACCTGCCAGACAAGCAGAGGATGACGTCATGAACATTGCCAGCTCAGAAATCCGTTCAGGCTCTAAAAAGCTGCTGGAAATTGCGGGGGAAAAATCGCATTAGACAGCGGTGGACTGCCCGGTGAGCTTCGTTAATCAGTTGTACTGCGCTGCTGGAACGCCCACCAGAAGCAGGGGTGCATGCGCCTGGCGCCAGACACGCCCAAACTTTTTTCCCATTGCTGCCAAGTGATTTCTGTACACCACAACGGCGCAGCTGCTTCGGCTTGTGTCAGTCCAGCTTTTGTTCTTGCTTCAACGATCTGCTCTGGCGTTGGACTGGCTGCCATGTTCATCGGTTAGACCACAGATACTGTCTGCAGATTGCTGAAGTGAATCGCCCCGGAATTCGTGGAGGCCCGTTGGGTTAAGTCAGGCAAACACTGCAGCCTGACTGGCTAATTGCCGATAGAAATTTTCTTCAGCTTCGGCAGGGGGAATGTATCCGATGGGCTCCAGTAGTCGGTGATGGTTAAATTAGGACACCCATTCGAGCGTGGCCAGCTCCAGTGATTCCTTGGTCTTCCAAGGTGCTCTACGGTGTATCTATTCTGCTTTGTACAAGCCGTTAATCGTCTCGGCCAATGCGTTGTCATAGCTGTCGCCTTTACTGCCCACCGACGGCTCGATATGCGCCTCGGCCAATCGCTCGCTGTACCGAATATCGACCTCTACGCGCTTGACCCATTCATTGAGCGTCTGCGGCACGCAGCCAATCTTGGGGGCGATGGATTCAATGGCCGCCCACAGCGAAGGGTACTCGCCTCTGTGCTCCTGCACCAGTCGCACCGCGCGTTCCCGAACCTCGGGTGAAAACTTGTTTGATATCTTCATGGTTCAATCCACTCAGAGATTTGAGCCTCCTCAAAATACGGGGCGATTCAGTGGTGGTCTTCGGCCAGTGTCTGCTTTCTGTACGACAAACGCTTCTAATTGTCAGACCCCGGGATGGGAAGCCGCCGGTCCGCAATGCAGCGGAAGCGGTCTGTCGAGCCCTCTTTTGCGCGGCGACAATTCGTTGGACAATACCGAGAGGACAAAAATGGACGAAACGTACTCGCAGCAGGAACTTCAGACGGTCTACGTGCTTACGAATCCGGCAATGCCCGGTATCGTCAAAATTGGAATGACGCGGGCTTCGGATGCGGGCGAGCGCATCGCAACCCTGGGTAGCAGCAGCGCGGTTCCACTTCCCTTCGATTGCGTCTATGCCTGCAATGTTCCGGACGCAAGAAAGGTCGAGCAGGCGCTTCACCTTGCGTTTGCTCCTGACCGCATCAATCCTTCGCGCGAGTTTTTCAGAACCAAGCCCAGTCAAGTCGTGGCCATTCTGGAGTTGCTGCACCAGGGCAAGGTAGTGACGGCGCAGGTTGAGGCACAGGCGGAAGCCAAGACAGACCCTGAAGCACTTGAATCCGCAGTCAAGGACAAGCGCAAAATGCGTCCAAAGATTGACTATTTGGAGATCGGCTTAAAGGTCGGCGACATCATTACGTTCAGGGATGGCGTCACGACTGCAACGATTGCCGGGCCGCACACGGTGAGGTACCAAGGCGAGGAATCCTCGTTGCAGCGCGTCTCGCTCAAGCTCATGCCTGAAATCGTTGGCCGGGGTGTGGCTTCGAAGTTGTATTGGTCGTTCAATGGCCAATCCTTGGCGGACTTTTACGAAGAATTTCACGGCGATGAGGAGTAAGAACTGCTTCGCACTTGAGGACCACTGCGCGCGCCAAGCTGACTGCCTTCTATCAGTCTAAAGCCGGCATACCTTTTCCCCTCTATCGGGTTAGGGTTTTTGTGGAAATTGTTAGTCTCAATTTCGTGAATGAAATTGCGAGTTTATTTCCTACTAACAGTCCGGGTCATTCAAAAATAACGACGGCTGAGCCATTGCCAGTAGCAATGAAGCAAAGGCGCTGGGCGTCAAGATGGGTGCACCGTGGTTCGAGATCCGGCATCTCACTGATCGCCATGGATTGGTGGCACTTTCTGCTAGTTTCACCCTGTATGGCGACATGAGCGACCGCATGATGACTTTGGCCACCGGGCCGGGGCCGACGCGAGGAATCTACTCTATCAACGAGTCATTCATAGGCTTGGATGGCGTGCGCGGCAATCTAACCAAGCGGGCATTTGACGTGCGCGCGCGCATTAATCAATGGGTAGGCATCCCGTGCGGGGTCGGCATCGGCCACACAAAACCACTGGCCAAGCTAGCCAACTACATCGCCAAAACGGCTGAGCGTAATCCCGGTAGCTACTCCAGCGATCTCGCCCAAGTGTGCAATCTGAGGGCCCTGCCCGCCCAGGGCACCCAGTCGCGCTGGCGTCCTTTTTGCTGCCAACGGAAAAACGCTCGCAAGTGGTGAAGGCTATATCCGCTGGCGCTGCGTTGAGCCAGTCGTCGTACGCCCCCACCGGCAAAACCACAACCATAAACTTTTCGTCCTCCGGCTTGTGAAATTTCTTCATCAAGGCATGCTCCGTGGCATTGACCGTCAGCCTGGTGAAGCTGTGCACGTCTCCCACGGAGCCTTTCCAGACTGACCATAGGCCGGCGATCCCCATGGGGCGGCCATCCGCCTTGGTAATCCGGGTGGCCACAGCCTTACCGCTGCGCCACTCGGGCTCATAGAGGGCAGGAGCGTAGGACGCCCCATGACACCACGAAAGTTTTAGATATGCAAATTGCGAGGGCATGACCGTATGCCTATTCGGGCAGTGTGTGGCATCAGAACGCAGCCACTCCGTCGAGGAAGGAAAAGTCCAAGCAACAACCGAATCGGGCCAGTGGTGGTCTTCGGCCAGTGTCTGCTTTCTGTACGACAAACGCTTCTAATTGTCAGACCCCGGGATGGGAAGCCGCCGGTCCGCAATGCAGCGGAAGCGGGCATTCACCGAAATCTGGTGAATGGCCGGTTTGGGCCAGAAGCGGTCCTTGACGAACGACCGCTATGGGGGATTGTGTTGAAAAACCTCTACGTTCAGAATTCATCGGTCTCGCCAGCCTTTACACGCTGATGGATGCCATTTACTACAGCGAAGCTTACGTCTGCTAGAGCGTGATCTTGGCCATGTTCCGATTGTGGCGATCAACTCGCGCGGGCGCGAGCATCCGCCCACGCTCGACCAAGCGGAGAAAAAGGCGCTTTGGCGAGCGCACTGTTGTTGAACGCATCAACAGTGATTAAAAGATGGCTTTTTCTACGGCAGTACCTGGGTCAACGGGCAAGCGAAAGTCATGTGTCACACCAGCTTTGCGGTGCTGGCTGTCAGTGTGGATGCTTTGATGCGTTTGATGCTGTGTGAGTACCTGCGGCAAGTGCCATCAGGCTAATGGGCCCATTGGTTCATGTGGTGAATGCGCTACAAAAGGTACTTACGTATTGGACAGGCTCGTTCAAATACGACACTTTGAATGATTACTCGCTGCATTCACTCTAAAACCATCCCGCTCGGCTTGGTCAAAATAAAAGATCCAGCAACCAATCATCTGTTGGAATAATTGTTGGGTATTTCGGAGGATCGTGACTGGTCATTCCGCTGATCGTGACCGATGCCCTGAATGAGGGTGATTTTGGGATTCCGCGATCGTGACCGACGATTCCAGGGATCGTGACCGATAGTTTTGGTGCCAGTCATGCACAGCGCAAACCTCATCCACACGGGCTAGGCTCGCGGGCTTTAAACGGAGCCCCGATGCCACCTAAGCAAATGAATACGCGCATGATCAAAGAAGCACTACGGTACAAGTTCGAGCTCGGCCACTCACTCGAACGCACGGCGGTAGCTCGGCAGCAGGCAAATACACGACGCTCGATCCGCACATGCCTGCCAGCCATCTGGCGCATTGGGATTGGTCACCCAAACGTCTGATTGAGTGGGGTCTGTCCATCGGTGTGGCAACTGGCGGCTTGATCCAAAAGCTGCTGGAGCGCTTCAAACACCCCGAGCATGGCTACCGCTCAAGCCTAGGGTTGCCGAGTTTGAGCAAGCGCTATGGCAAAGACCGGCTGGAGGCGGCCTGCGCTTTGGCACTGACGCTGAGCACATGCCAATACCGCCACGTCAAAGACATCCTGGCCAGCGGGCGCGATCAGGTGAAACCCGCCACCGCCGACCTGTGGAGCAGCCCGGAGCACGACTACGTGCGTGGAGTGGGGTACTACCAGTAATGCCCATCCATGAAATTCGCAACCAACGCAAATCAGAACACGAAGAAAGAATCCGCTCCCATGATGACCTAACAAACACTTACCCAACTGCGCAGCCTCAAACTCAGTGGCATGGTCGATGCCTTGCAAGAGCAACTGACCCAACCGTCCATGAGTACCATGAGCTTTGAAGAACGCATGGGTTTGCTGGTGGACCGTGGGGTTTCCAGTCGCGATGATCGCCGCCGCACCCGCCTATTGAGCCTGGCCCAGCTGAAGTATCCGCAGGCCACGATCGAGGATGTTGATACGCGCCGTAGGCGTGGTGTGGAACGGGGCCCCATCACCACGCTGGCGCTGGGTGACTGGATCAAGACGGGCCACACCGTGATCATCAATGGTGCCACTGGTTGCTGCAAGACCTGGCTGGCCTGTGCACTGGGACAGTACGCTTGTCGCCGTGGTCACACGGTCGTGTACATGCGCACGCCGCGATTGGCTGAGGAATTACGGGTTCTGCATGGCTCGGGCGGCTTCGGTAAGTGGCTGCTGCAATTGGCCAAGACGGATGTACTGATTCTGGATGACTGGGCACTGGCACCGCTGGATGCCAGCACGCGGGCTGACTTGCTCGAAGTCATTGATGACCGAGCGGGCAGCAAGGGGACCATCATCAACAGTCAGTTGCCGGAGGAGCACTGGCACAGTTGGATTGGGGACGTCACGATTGCCGACGCGATGCTGGACAGGCTACTGCAAACCACGTGCGGGATCGTCCTCAAAGGCGACTCCATTCGACGGCCCAAGGTAAAACCAACTGGTGAGCAATCAACGCAATCTGCATCAGAAACTTAATGGCAAAGGGGGGCGCTGACGCGCCCTAATATCCATTTAAAAAAGGAGAAATCAAAGACCAAACCAGACTGCCTACAAATCATAATGCGCTGTGCCTGACGGTCTCATTGCGTCGGTCACGATCCCCGGAACGAACGGTCAGGATACCGGAATCATCGGTCGAGATCTGCGGAATAGCCAATCGTGCAAGTGGCTCTAATTCATACCGCGTTCCGCTCTGGCCAGTATTCAAGACAGGTACCAGCCAAGGCCCGGGTTGCATTGCCCGCCCAGCCGTTCTGCCAGCGCCACTCGCGTTTTCAAAGGCCACTGCTGCGCCCAGCCAGCCAGGCCCAGCTGCCTTAACAGGGTCCTAGCAGCAAAAGCCAATGCTTGCAGGAGAACACCGCAAATTCCCTAATTAAGCTGGTTAATCCAAACATTTCGACACATAAGTAAACCTACACGTGACATACTTTTGCCACCGCGTCTTGTATTGTCATTCGCGTGTGTTTAGGCGAACAGCGGCGATGAGAAGGCAAAAAACCAAATGGGCCCTAGCGACAAACTTGAACACGCGATATACACCGCGTGGCTAAATTCCGCCCAAGTGGGTATTTGCGTAATTGACGCTACACAACAGATCGTGTTGTTGAACCCAGTTGCCGGTCAGCTGCTCGGTGTGGACGCCCTGCAGGTGCTGAACAAGCCGATTGAGCATTTGCTTGGGTCTGCCAGCTGGAGCCGGGATATTCTGGAGTGGCTGGACCAATCTGGCACTGACTCTGACTCTGAAAAGCATGTGACCCAAAGCCACCAGGGGCGCGACACGGAACTGCTGCTCAAGTCGACTGCGGTCCGGGCCAGTACCCCCGACCTCGAGACCAGCGGCGCATGGTTTAGGGTCATCTCAATCACTGACATCACGCAACTGCTGCGCGCGCAGCGACAAGTCGAATCCGAGTCTTACCGTCGGCAGTGGCAGGCACTCAATGCTGGCGTCGTGATCTCGGATGCACGCCTGCCGGACATGCCCATCGTCTACGTCAATCCGATGTTTGAACAAATGAGCGGGTACTCTGCTGCCGAAGTGATGGGCCACAACTGCCGCTTTCTGCAAGGAACCGACAACGACCAGCCCGGACTGACGGCAATTCGCACAGCAATTCTTACCCAGACCAACGGCTATG
>NZ_JABBPF010000064.1 GCF_012927415.1 Polaromonas sp.
GTCGCCGTTGTAAAAAATAAATAAATAAGGAGCTAGTGGTCGCATAAGACGGGCTCAAAAAAACAGGCCTGGGGCCTGTTTTTTTGAGCCCTGCCCATCCAGTTGCAGAGTTGTCACACGTCGCCCTTCTGCCCTGTGGCTCGCCACACCCATCAAAACCGAATCCCTTGTCTTGAAAAGGGATTTGAAGTCCCCAGCTAATCCACTTAGCACCTTTAAACCGGGTTACCCGCATGTCTGAAAATACACACCACCAGCAAAATCAACCACTTAGCGGTGCACCCAGCCCTGAAGAGCTGGAAGCCGCGCAGGCCGCCAACGAGTTTGACGCCGTCAACGGCGCGCAAGCCGAACTCGCAAGTCTGCAAATAAAAAACACGGAGCTGGCAGACAACTATCTGCGAGCCAAGGCGGATGCCGAAAATTCCCGCCGCCGTGCTGAAGATGAGATTTCCAAGGCCCGCAAGTTTGCCCTTGAAAGCTTTGCTGAAAGCCTGCTGCCAGTGCTCGACAGCCTCGAAGCGGGTCTGGCTATGAAGGACGCCACACTCGGGCAGCTTCGCGAAGGCGCGAACGTCACGCTCAAGCAGCTCAAAAATGCGCTCGAGCGCAATAAAGTGGCCCAGATCGATCCGCCCCCTGGCAGCAAATTTGATCCGCACCAGCATCAAGCCATCAGCATGATTCCGGCCGATCAGGAGGCCAATACGGTCGTGAATGTCCTGCAAAAGGGCTATCTGATCGCCGAACGCGTGCTTCGCCCGGCGTTGGTCACGGTCGCCGCACCCAAATAATAAAAAAATGGGGGCGACACTTGAACTTGCAAAACTTATCCACAAGTCATCAACAGCTTGCTCAGCCAAAGGGCTGAGCAATCAGCGTCTCAAGCATCCAATTTTTAACGAATCAAATAACAGGAGTAAATCATGGGAAGAATCATCGGCATTGACCTCGGCACAACCAACAGCTGCGTTTCCATCATGGAAGGCAACACGCCCCGCGTCATTGAAAACTCGGAAGGCGCGCGCACCACGCCGTCCATCGTCGCGTACCAGGAAGACGGCGAAGTGCTGGTTGGCGCATCGGCCAAGCGTCAGGCGGTGACCAACCCAAGAAACACGCTCTACGCCGTGAAGCGCCTCATCGGCCGCAAGTTCACCGAAAAAGAAGTGCAGAAAGACATCGGCCTGATGCCCTACAACATCGTGGCGGCTGACAATGGCGATGCCTGGATCGAGGTGCGCGGCAAGAAAATGTCGGCTCAGCAGGTCAGCGCCGACATTTTGCGCAAAATGAAAAAAACTGCTGAAGATTACCTTGGTGAAGCGGTCACAGACGCCGTGATCACGGTGCCTGCGTACTTTAACGACGCGCAGCGCCAAGCCACCAAGGACGCTGGTCGCATTGCCGGTCTGGACGTCAAGCGCATCATCAACGAGCCCACCGCAGCAGCCCTCGCCTTTGGCCTGGACAAGCAGGAAAAAGGCGACCGCAAGATCGCGGTCTATGACCTGGGCGGTGGCACCTTCGACATCTCGATCATCGAAATTGCCGATGTCGATGGCGAAAAGCAGTTTGAAGTCCTCTCGACCAACGGCGACACCTTCCTGGGCGGCGAAGACTTCGACCAGCGCATCATCGACTTCATCATCGACGAGTTCAAGAAGGAATCCGGCGTCAATCTCAAGAACGATGTGCTGGCCCTGCAACGACTGAAAGAAGCTGCAGAAAAGGCAAAAATCGAGCTTTCCAATAGCGCACAGACCGACATCAACCTGCCCTACATCACGGCAGACGCTTCCGGTCCAAAGCACCTGAGCATAAAGATGACCCGCGCCAAGCTGGAAAGCCTGGTCGATGAGCTTATCGAACGCACGATTGCCCCTTGCCGAGTCGCGATCACGGACGCTGGTATCAAAGCGTCCGATATTAATGACGTCATCCTGGTTGGCGGCATGACCCGCATGCCCAAGGTGCAGGAAAAGGTCAAGGAGTTTTTCGGCAAGGAGCCTCGCAAGGACGTGAACCCTGATGAAGCCGTGGCCGTCGGCGCTGCCATTCAGGGCCAGGTGCTGTCTGGCGACCGCTCCGACGTGTTGCTGCTTGACGTCACCCCGTTGTCCCTGGGTATTGAGACCATGGGCGGCGTGATGACCAAGATGATCAAGAAAAACACGACCATCCCGACCAAGTTTGCCCAGACCTTCTCGACGGCTGAAGACAACCAGCCGGCCGTAACGATCAAGGTGTTCCAGGGTGAACGTGAGATTGCTTCCGGCAACAAGGCGCTTGGCGAGTTCAACCTGGAAGGCATTCCACCCTCATCAAGGGGCACGCCGCAGATTGAAGTGTCTTTTGATATTGACGCCAACGGCATCCTTCACGTCGGCGCCAAGGACAAGGGCACGGGCAAGGAAAACAAGATCACCATCAAGGCCAACTCCGGCCTGTCTGAAGCAGAAATTCAGCAGATGGTGAAAGATGCCGAATTGAATGCCGAAGACGACAAGAAAAAGGTCGAATTCGTTCAGGCCAAGAACAGCGCCGAAGCCATGGTTCATAGCGTGAAAAAATCGCTGGGTGAATATGGCGACAAGCTGGACGCTGGCGAGAAGGAAAAAATCGAACTGTCCATCAAGGACATGGAAGAAGCCCTGAAGAGCGACGACAAAGCCGCGATTGAAGCCAAAAACGCGGCCTTAATGGAAGCCAGCCAGAAGCTGGGCGAAAAAATGTACGCTGACATGCAGGCCTCGCAGGCAACTCCCGGTGGCGCAGCTGGCGCAGCGGGTGCCGAACAAGCTCAGGCCAAACCCGCCGATGACAACGTGGTGGATGCTGAAGTCAAGGAAGTCAAGAAGGGCTAAACGCACGAGTTAGGTGCAAGATTGCCGAGAAGAGTCTCTGGCGATACCCAGCAAAGCGGAAACCAGGAGCGATCCGGGATTTCCGCTTTCGCATTTTTTTCCTGGCGCAAGCCTTCATTCAGTGCCCAGCACACCTGTTTTGCTTGCTGACCGCAGGCCCCTCAAAAACTTCCTGACCTGACATGTCCAAAAAAGATTATTACGACACGCTAGGCGTCCCAAAAAACGCCAGCGACGAAGACATCAAGAAAGCCTACCGCAAGCTCGCGATGAAGCATCACCCTGATCGCAACCAGGGTGAGAAGTCCAAAATTTCGGAAGAGAAATTCAAGGAGGCCAAGGAGGCCTACGAGATGCTTTCCGACGAAAGCAAACGCTCTGCCTACGATCAGTATGGGCATGCGGGCGTTGACCCCAACATGCGAGGTGGCCCGGGCGCGGAAGGTTTTGGCGGATTTGCCGAAGCGTTCGGCGACATTTTCGGCGATGTGTTCGGCGCTCAGCGTGGCGGGCAGCAGCGCGCTGGCCGCCAGGTGTTTCGCGGTGGGGATCTGAGCTACGCGATGGAAATCACCCTGGAAGAAGCAGCGCATGGCAAGGATGCGCAGATCCGTATTCCGAGCTGGGACGACTGCGCCACCTGCCAGGGAAGCGGCGCCAAACCGGGCACCAAAGTGGCGACCTGCACGACCTGCCACGGTCACGGTGTGGTCCAAATGCGCCAGGGATTTTTCAGCGTGCAACAGAACTGTCCACAATGCAAGGGCACGGGCAAGCTGATTCCTTCGCCTTGCGTCGCCTGCCACGGCGTCGGCAAGACGAAAAATAACAAGACGCTTGAAGTCAAGATCCCCGCTGGTATTGACGATGGCATGCGTATCCGTTCGACCGGCAATGGCGAGCCCGGCAGCAACGGCGGCCCGCCCGGTGATCTCTACATCGAGATACGCATCAAGAAACACGAAATTTTTGAACGTGACGGCGATGACCTGCACTGCGCCGTCCCCATCAGCTTCACGATTGCCGCCCTGGGCGGTGAAATCGAGGTGCCCACGTTGGCTGGCAAGGCAGCCATCGACATTCCTGACGGCACCCAGGCAGGCAAACAATTCCGGCTGCGCGGCAAAGGTATCAAGGGCGTACGCTCAAGCTACCCGGGTGATCTTTACTGCCACGTTACCGTGGAAATACCGGTGAAGCTGACGGAGCATCAGCGCAAGCTGCTCAAGGAACTGGATGAATCGTTGAAAAAAGGCGGTGCCAAGCATCTGCCCAGTGAAGAAGGCTGGACTGACAAGTTGAAGAATTTCTTTAGCGCCTGAAAACGAAAGCGCACCACTGGCGTGGCAGGCGCTCGGCGGGTCGTTTCATACAGTGCCGGCGCCAGTCCGGCATTTTTTTGCTCAGCTGACTGACTCTGCCATGCCACATTTTTCAGCGTCAAGACCGCGCTGCACTTTACGCAAACTGCCGGTGGGAGCGTGCTCCTTCAGGAAATCGAATTTCTGCCCGCACGATGCCGACCATCACGCCCATGAAGGCGAGAAAAAGGCGAAAAGGTGCGGTACCGGATCAGCCGATGCCCGAAATAGGCATGCAGAGCATCCAGGCAAATCCGTCGAGGCGCAGCCGCCCGGGTGCTTCCTGCCGCCGATTTCATGGTCAAATAAAGCTCATGTCCTATCGATATCGGCATCATTAGCTATGATTTTTATAGCGCCTTATATTTCCGGGACGGTTTGCCATGAGATTCAGGGCACCGCCGGCCTTCAAACCAGCGCAATCAGATCCGTCAAACCGATTTCGACGCCCGCCTGCGTCAGCAGTGTCGTGGCCTGCCCACGGTGATGCGTCTGGTGGTTGAAAAAATGCGTCATGGCCTGCCAGGCCGGGTGAGCGCGTTGAACACCCTTGCTGTTGCTGTAAGCCATGGTGAATTGCGGGTAAGTTCCGGGTAGGTCTGTTATCCAGGCCTCGATCGCGGCGTCGAGCTGCTCACGTTTGGCGCGCAAGACGTTCCAATCATCGAACAGTACGGTGTCGAGCTGGCTGCCGGCCGGCAGATCGAGCACCGCCGCGTTCAGGCTGACCAGCGTGACACCGTTGTCAGTGCCGCACTGGACAAATCGGCGCAGCCAGATCTGGTCAGCCACGACCAGATGACTGAGCGTCCGGTGAAGCGAGCCGAAAAAAGCGCCGCGCTCCTGCGTGCGCTGCTGATCGGTCAGCCCCTCGCAGGCGTCAAACAGGCGTTGGTTGATCCAGCGGTTGTAGCGCGCCAGAAAGCGGTAGTTATCGCACAACAGGCCCATAAATGCTCCTGAATCAATAGCAAACTATAACCATAAATAATGGACTACAGGTTGTTTTTGCTCTTTAATCGACCAAAACCGCCGCCGCCCGGCGTATGGATCTCGAAAACGTCTCCGGGCTGCATCTCGGCCTGGCCGATATGCGCCAGCGCTTCAATCCGGCCATCAGCCCGCACCACGACGTTTTTTCCGACCGCTCCAGGCTCGCCGCCGGCCATGCCGAAAGCGCCATGCTTGCGGCCATTGGACAGGATGCTGGCCGTCATGGGCTCCAGAAATTTGACGCGGCGCACGCCGCCATTGCCCCCCACCCAGCGCCCGGCGCCGCCCGAGTACTGGCGAATCTCATAGCTCTCCAATCGCACCGGAAAACGGAACTCCAGCACCTCGGGGTCGGTCAGGCGTGAATTGGTCATGTGGGTTTGCACGACCGATGTACCGTTAAAACCATCTCCGGCACCCGACCCGCCGGAAATGGTTTCATAATACTGGTGCCGCGCATTGCCGAAGGTGAAGTTGTTCATCGTGCACTGGCTGGCCGCCATCACGCCTAACGCGCCGTAGAGCGCGTTGGTGATGCAGGTGGAGGTTTCCACATTGCCGGCCACCACCGAGGCCGGCGGATTCGGATTCAGCATCGAGCCGGCGGGGATGATCACCCTGAGCGGTTTCAGGCATCCGGCGTTGAGCGGGATGTCGTCATCCACCAGCGTACGAAAGACATACAGAACCGCCGCCATGCAGACGGCCGTCGGCGCGTTGAAATTGTTGGTCTGCTGGGGCGAGGTGCCGGTGAAGTCAATTTCGACGCAGCGGTTGTGGGTGTCGACGCGAATCGCCACCTGGATCTGCGCGCCGTTGTCCAGCGGCAGCGTGAACTGGCCGTCTTTCAAGCGCGTGATTACGCGGCGCACCGACTCTTCGGCGTTGTCCTGCACATGGCGCATGTAGGCCAGAACCACCTCCAGGCTGAACTGATCCACCATCTTGTGCAGCTCCTGCACGCCCTTTTCATTGGCGGCGATCTGGGCTTTCAGGTCCGCCATGTTCTGCTGCGGATTTCGCGATGGGTACATCGCCCCAACGCTCGGCACTGGCGTGTCCTTGCTGCCCCCCGAGGGGGCTGCGCCGTCTTGGGGCGGCCCGGCGACGGCACGACCACTTAGCAAAGCCATCATCTCGGTTTCGCGCAGTGCACCCCGATCAACCAGCAAGAAGTTGTTGATCTGCACGCCCTCTTCCTCAATCCGCGTGGAAAACGGCGGCATCGAGCCTGGCGTGATGCCGCCAACGTCGGCATGATGGCCGCGAGAACCAACGTAAAACGTGGGCTGCATTGCAGTTCGCAGATAAACCGGCGTGATCACGGTGATGTCAGGCAGATGCGTGCCGCCGTGGTAAGGGTCGTTCAGCACATAGACATCGCCCGGCTGCATTTTTCCGGCATTCTCGCGAATCACCGTCTTGATGCTCTCACCCATGGAGCCCAGATGCACCGGCATGTGCGGCGCGTTGGCAATCAGGTTGCCTTCGGTGTCAAACAGTGCGCAGCTGAAGTCCAGCCGCTCCTTGATGTTGACCGAGTCGGCGGTGTTCTGCAGCTGCAGTCCCATCTGCTCGGCAATGTTCATGAAGAGGTTGTTGAACACTTCTAGCAACACCGGATCGACCGTCGTGCCTGCTGCGAATTTAACCGCTCGCTCAGACCGTCTGTCAAGGATCAGGTGGTCTAGAGCGGTCAAATTCGCTTCCCAGCCGGGCTCGACCACGGTGGTGGCGTTTTTCTCGGCAATGATGGCCGGACCGGCAACGAGGTCACCCGGCCGCAGGTCTTCACGCACTACCAGCGCCGCGTCGTGCCACTGGCCACCTGAATACATGCGAACGATTTCGCGGCGCACATCGGCCATGTCGCGCGCTTCGTGTAGGGCGTAGCGCGGCTCTGCCGGCGCATCACCCGCTATCACGGCCTCGACCGACACGGCTTCGACGACCAGGCCCTTGCCGGGCATGAGGAATGAAAAGCGCTGCCGGTAAGCGGCTTCAAAGCCTGCTTCGATCTGGTCCAGCGGGCCAAAAGGAACGATCAGCGCCGCGTCACTGCCCTCGTAGCGGACATGCACGCGCTGGTGCGTGGTGATGGCACCGCTGCTGAGCTGCTGGCGCTGCAATTCGGCTTTCGCCGTAGCGGTCAGGGCCTTGAGCGCGTCGGCAACATCGGGCAATGCAGCGCTGGAAAGCGTACGCTCCACCGCCTGCTCGCGAATCACGTTCTGGTCGGCCAGCCCCATGCCGTAGGCGCTCAAAACCCCCGCCAGCGGATGCACAAACACCCTCGTCATGCCCAGCGCATCGGCCACCAGGCAGGCGTGCTGGCCGCCTGCACCGCCAAAACACTGCAGCGTGTAGCGCGTCACGTCATAGCCGCGCGCGACCGAAATCTTCTTGATGGCATTGGCCATCTGCTGCACGGCAATGTTGATGAAACCTTCGGCTACTTCTTCGGCGCTACGGCCGGTCTGCAACGCCAGTTCATCGAATTTGGCTCGCACCACCTCGGCACTCAGCGGCTCGTCCGCATGCGGACCAAAGACCCGGGGGAAATAACGCGGCTGGACCTTGCCGACCATCAGGTTCGCGTCGGTTACCGCCAGCGGCCCGCCGCGCCGGTAGCTCGCCGGGCCGGGGTTGGCGCCGGCGCTCTCAGGGCCGACCCGAAAACGCGCACCGTCAAAGGCCAGCACCGAACCGCCACCGGCTGCCACCGTGTGGATGCCCATCATGGGTGCGCGCATGCGCACACCGGCCACTTGGGTTTCAAACTCGCGTTCGAACTCACCGGCGTAATGCGACACATCGGTGGAGGTGCCGCCCATGTCAAAGCCGATCACCTTCTCGATACCGGCGATGGCGGCAGTTCGCGCCATGCCGACAATGCCGCCGGCCGGTCCGCTCAAAATCGCATCCTTACCCTGGAACGCATTCGCATCGGTCAAGCCGCCCGAGGACTGCATAAAAAACAATTTCACGCCTGGCATCTCGCCGGCCACCTGCTCGACATAGCGGCGCAGGATGGGCGACAGGTAGGCATCGACCACGGTGGTGTCGCCCCGGCTGACGAACTTCATCATCGGGCTGGTTTCATGCGACGTGCTGATCTGCGTGAAGCCGGCTTCGGCGGCAATGCGGCTGGCGGCCTTTTCGTGATCGGTGAAGCGATAACCGTGCATAAAAACAATCGCAAGGCTTCGTAGGCCGCTCTGGTATTGCGCAAGAAGCGCCTGTTTTAATAGCGCTTCCTCAAGCGGCTGCAGCACATCGCCCTGCGCGCTGACGCGTTCGTCGGCTTCCACCACGGCGCTGTAGAGCAGCTCGGGCAGCACGATATTTCTATCAAACAATCGCGGGCGATTCTGGTAGGCAATGCGCAGCGCATCGCGAAAGCCCCGCGTGGTGACCAGCAGCGTGGGCTCGCCCTTGCGCTCCAGCAGTGCATTGGTGGCGACCGTGGTGCCCATTTTCACGCAATCAACCACATCGGCTCGAACCGGCTCGCCGGCCTGCAGTCCCAGCAGGTGGCGGATACCGGCGACTGCCGCATCGGGGTACTGCTCCGGGTTTTCGCTCAACAGCTTGTGCGTGACCAGCGTTCCATCAGGCCGCTTGCCGACCACGTCGGTGAAAGTGCCGCCCCGGTCAACCCAGAACTGCCAGCGCCCGCTGCCCGCGTTTGATGTGTTTTCTTGCGTCATTTTTTTGAACCTGTTTTCTGCCCAGTGCTCAGCCACGAACATCCGTGACAAACATCTTGCCAGGTGCATGCGTGATGCACAGCGCCAGACGGCTTGACTGCGCAATCCATTGCGGCGTCACGCCACAGGCCCAGAACACCGGGACTTCATCATCCATGAGGGTGACCGAATCACCGTAATCGGGCTGCGCAAGATCGGCGATCCCGATCGCAGCCGGATTGCCGACATGCACCGGCGCGCCATGCGCCAACGGAAACCGGCCAGAAATCTCGACCACCCTGGCCACGTCGCGGCTTTTGATGGGGCGCATGCTCACCACCATTTCGCCGCTGAAGGGGCCAGAGGGCGCACAAGCCAGGTTGGTGCGGTACATGGCGACGTTGCGCCGCTGCTCGACATGGCGCAGCAAAATGCCGGTCTCAGCCACCGCCGCTTCGAACGAGAAGCTGCAGCCGATGAGAAAGCTGACGAAATCGCTCCGCCACAAGCTTGCGATTTCGCTCCGCTCATCGACAAATTGGCCGTCGCGGTAGACGCGGTAACCGGGGATGTCGGTCGCGATGTCTGCGCCCTTCGCGCAGGCCGGCTCGCGCTGGCCCGGCTCCAGCACTTCAATCAGCGGGCAAGGCTTTGGGTTACGCTGGCAGAACAACAAAAAGTCAAAAGCCTGCGCCTGCGGAATGACCATCAAATTGGCCTGCAGATAGCCGGGCGCGAAGCCGGCCGTGGGCGATTTGAACTCGCCCGTCCTGGCCTGTTGCCGGAGTTCTGCTGGTTTTTGAATCGCTGAAGTCATGATTTGCTCTTTGAATGCATTCGAATTAAGGGGGGGAAACGCCGGGCCTACAGACCCAGATAAGCTTTTTTGATGCGTTCGTCATGCAGCAGCTCCTGGCCCGTGCCCTGCATGACGATGCGCCCGGTCTGGATGACATAGCCGTAATGCGCGATGCTCAGCGCCTTTTGCAGGTTTTGCTCGACCAGCAAAATGGAGACGCCGGTCTGGTTGACCTGTTGAATCACCTCAAGTACCTTGGTGACGAACTTGGGCGCGATGCCCCAGGACGGCTCATCGAGCATCAGCAGTTTGGGCCGCGCCATCAGGCCGCGCGCAATCGCCAGCATCTGCTGCTCGCCACCGCTCATGGTGCCGGCCAATTGGGACGCTCTTTCTTTCAATATCGGAAACAGCGTCAGCATCTCGTCAATGCCCTGAGCGACTTCGTGCCGGTCAAGCCGCGTGAAAGCACCCAGCTGCAGGTTGCGGAGCACCGTCAGGCGCGGAAACAGCCGCCGGCCTTCCGGTACCAGCGACAGGCCCAGCGGTACGCGCTTGTGCGCGGGCATGCGGTCGATGGCCTGGCCGTTGAAGGTGATGCTGCCGCCAGCCGCCGCATTCAGGCCCGCTACGGCCCGCAAGGTGGTCGACTTGCCATTGCCATTGCCTCCGACCAGCGCGACGATCTTGCCGGTCTCCACTGTCAGGCTGACATCGGAAATTGCCAGCACTTCGTCATAGCAAACCCTGAGATTCTTGATTTCAAGCATTGTCAATCTCCGAGATAAGCGGAGATCACGACCGGATCGTTCGACACTTCCTGCGGCGTGCCTTCGGCAATTTTTACGCCCCGGTCCAGCACCACGATCTTGTCGGCGATTGGCATGATTCCTTCGAGCACATGCTCAACGATCAGGCAGGCAATGCCCTGGTCGCGTATCTTGAGCACCACCTCGACTGCTTCGCGGACCTCGGAAGGGTTTAGTCCCGCCATGACTTCATCCATCAACAGGATGCACGGCTCAATCGCCAGCGCCCGCGCTACCGCCAAGCGCCGCTGCTCGCTGATCGTCATGCTGCCGGCGGGTCGATCGGCAAAGCGCTCCAGATTGGCAAAGGCCAGCCATTGCAGGGCCGCTACCCGGGCCCTGGCGACGTTGTGCTCGCGCAGCATGGCCGCCGTCATCACGTTCTCGCAAGCGGTCATGCTGGTAAAGGTGCGCGCCACCTGGAAAGTACGCGCTACCCCGGCCCAGGCACAGGCTTCCGGAGCCATGCCGGCAATATCGCGCCCGTTCAACATGATGCTGCCGGCATTCGGAACATAAAATCCCGCCACGCAATTGAACAGCGTGGTTTTGCCAGCGCCATTGGGGCCGATCAGGCCAACCACCTGGCCTTTTTCGACGCTGAACGAGACATCCTGATTGGCCATCAAACCGCCGAAGCGCTTGCTGAGCTGATTGACTTCCAGCAGCTTCATGTGGTCTCCCGGTTGCCGGCCTGAACGCTCGCCGCATGGGCTGCCAACTGGCGTGAGGCGTCGGCACGGGCCCGGCGGCGCTCCTTGAAACTGCGCAGCCAGCCGATGATGCCGGTCGGGTAGAACACCGCAACCGCGATGATCAGGCTGGCGTAAATGATGACGTCGGTACCGCGCCCGGTACCGCCAAAAAATATCCGCGTGAATTCCTCGATGCTGGTAAGAACCACCGCGCCGAGGACCGGGCCGAATAGCGTGCCGACGCCGCCGAGTATGGACACCAGTGCCATCTTGATCGACAGCGCCGTGGACAGCACCGCGTTAGGGTCGATGTACAGTTCCTTTTGCGCATACAGGCTGCCGCCTACGGCGGTGAAAAAAGCGCTGACAGACAGTGCAATCTGTTTGTAGCGCGCGATGTTGACACCAATGCTGCGTGCCGCATCGGGTTCGTCCTTGATGGCGCGAAAGTAGTAGCCCAGGTAGCTGCGCTCGATCCACCAGTTCGCCACCAGCGTCAGCAGAAGCAGTCCAAGCGCAAGCCAGTAATAAGGCAGCTTGGTGGCAAAGTTCATCCACAGCCAGCCCTGTTTGTCCATCGGAACATACAAGCCGACCGCCGCGCCGCCGAACTCCCATTCGGTAAAAAAGATCTGTACCAGCTCGGCCACGGCTATTGTGGCCATGGCAAAGTAATGGCCCTTGAGCCGGAAGCACGACCAGCCGAAAGCCAAGCTGAGTAGCGCGGCGATCAGGCCGCCCGACAGCACACCGATCCAGGGATTGACGCCAAACCTGACCAGCAGCAGGGTAGAGGCGTAAGCACCCAGCCCATAGAAAGCCGCATGACCCAGCGACACCTGGCCGGCATAGCCGCCCACCATATTCCAGGCGACTCCAACCTGCGCCGCCATAAGGATCAAAATGACCGTGTTGAGGTACGACGCGTTGATCACTGCCGGAAGCACCAGCACCGCCAATAATGCTGCAGCGGCAAAGAGCGTACTTGTCGTGCGTGTCATGCCTTGCCCATCAAGCCCTGCGGACGAAACATCAACACGCCCAGAAACAGCACCAGGACGATGGCGGTCTTGTACTGTGGCCCCAGCAGCAGCCCGCCCATGACCTCAATCACGCCGACCAGAATTCCAGCCCAGAACGCGCCCGTCACGCTGCCAAACCCCCCCAAATTGACGACCACGAAAGCCAGCAGGATGAAGTTGGCACCGACGTCGGGAAAGATCGGGAA
Organism: Polaromonas sp.; assembly: GCF_012927415.1. Classification (GTDB taxonomy): domain Bacteria; phylum Pseudomonadota; class Gammaproteobacteria; order Burkholderiales; family Burkholderiaceae_C; genus Polaromonas. The sequence goes on from NZ_JABBPF010000064.1 coordinate 12,442, forward strand.
AAACGTTGAAAGCAGTACGCCGGCCGCTCCGGCGCAGGCCGCTCCAATGCCCCAGGCCAGCGAAAACATCTTGTGCGAGTCGATTCCCATCAGCCGCGCAGCCTCTTTGTCTGACGCTGTCGCTTCCAGCGCAGCACCCAGACGCGTCTTGTTCAAAAAGAAATAAATCAGGCCAGTGACCACGATGGCGCCAATGCCGGCCACCAGTTGCGGTTTGCCGAGCTGGATTCCGAGCAGCTTGACGGTGCCGCTGACCGACGAGTTTTCGATTGAACGGAAATCTGACTTCCAGAAAAACTGGGCCACGCCGCGCAGCAAAATCATGATACCAAAGGTGGTAAAAATTTGCGACAGCATGGGCGCATTGATGATGCGGACGATCACCAGCTTGTACAGCAACATGCCGAACGCAAACAACATGATGACCGTCAGCGGCAACGTGATCAGCGGGTCGAGCGCATACACGGCGAAGAGCCAGAAGGTCGAGTACATGCCGAGCATCAGGAACTCGCCGTGCGCGAAATTCACAATGTCCATAACGCCAAAAATCATTGTCAGGCCAATCGCAACCAGCGCATAGATCAGCCCGATCAGCACGCCCGAAGCGAGCGTCTGAAGCACAATTTCAGTCGTCATGGATTACTTTTAAAACAGGGCAACCGTTACCGGCTTACTTGCGCTGATCCCATTTCGGCATCGGCCATACCACTTCGCGTGAGGCCATGCTGAACGGCCAGACCGTGTTGTATTTGCCGTCGATGATCTGCACCAGGATGCCCTGCCCCAGCGTGTTCTGTCCGGTCGCGTCGAACTTCACGCCTTTCCACGGCATGATCAGTTTGTTGCCGGGAATATCGGTAGTGGCCAACGCCTGGCGAATGGCTTGCGGCTCGGTCGAGCCAGCGCGGTTGATGGCATCGGCAAGCACCATCAGCCCGGTGAAGGTACGCGACGAGTTGCCGGTGAAGTTGATCTTGTAGCGGCTGTTGAAAAGGTCGTTGACCTGCTTGATCAGCGGGTTGCGGCTTGCCAGGTCCAGCGCCCACACTTCACGGGTGATCACGTACTCCGCATCCTTGCCCAGCGTCTTGATGAAGTCGGTGTCGGTAAAACCGGCATTGTTGGCCAGAATCATGTCGGGCGAAAATCCGAGTTCCTTGTATGTCTTCATCGACAGGATGGCGTCCGCCGTGTACGACGACTGCAGCACCAGGTTCGGGTTGGCGGCCTTGAGGGTTTGGACCTCGGACGTGAGTTGGGTGGTCTTGGCCGGATAGACGACCTGCTTGACCAGGCTGTACTTGAACTCGGGCGCCAGCTTGGCCTGTAGCTTGGTGGTTTCAGTGCCCCACAGGCCGTTTTCGTTCAGGGAAGCGATAAGGCCTGGCTTGATGCCTTTTTTGGCTTCCAGGTCCCGGAGGAATTCGAAGGCATTGCGCACAAACAGATCGTCATGCGGCGTGGTGCGGAAAAACCATTTGAAATTGCGCTGCGTCAACGAGGCGGATGAGGATTCCGGGTTCACAAACGGAATTCCGGCGCGCTCGGCAATCTGACTCGCAGTCGCCGTCACAGCGCTGTTGTAGGCGCCGACCAGTGCTACTACTTTTTCCTGGGTAATCAGACGCTCGGCCTCGGTCGAACCGGTCTGCGGGTTGGCCTGGTGGTCGGCAAACACCAGTTTGATCTTTGCGCCTTTCAGGTTCGGCAAACCCTTGCCCGCTGAGAATGGCAAATCGGAAATGCCCGGCGCGCCGTTATTGATGATGTCGGCAGCGAGTTCAAGCGCGCTGCGCAACTCGGCACCGACGGCAGCGCCAGGACCGGTCAGAGGGTAGATAACACCGATCTTGATTTCCTGCTGCGCCTGCACACTGCATGTAATACCTGCGCCGACGACTACCGCGGCCACGCGGGCCCACCACAATTTTTTCATGCAAATACTCCTCTTAAAAACATGACAGCTGGATGACCTTTGGCGAAGTTTGCTTTTTACAAACAACTAAATCAAGCGCTAAATTTTTCGTTTATCACATCGATTTTTTTGATAATAAGGATTTACCCTTGGACTCCTCTTTTGGTGTTTTTGAACTTTTTTGACGCTTCGTTTTGGTGCCAGAACCAGCGCCCGTGGCCTCTCCGGCAAATTGCACAGCCGACTTGACGACTGTTTCAACCGTCGACGAGGTCGGGTCGGTTCGGTAGCTGGCATGGATCGGCAATGATTTCAGTTGCGCGTCGCAGGCCAGCAATTTGAGGCTGGCAAAGCCGGTCAGCCGCTGCACCGCACGACGCGGCAGCAAGGCCACACCGAAGCCCCCTTGTACCAATTGCACCATCGCGGAAATCGACGAAATGGCGTGCACCTTTTTGGGCTCCATACGGTGCTGCCTGAAGAGATCGAGCAAGGTCACATGGGGCTGGGAGCCCCTCTGGAATGTCAGCAACTCCATCTCCGCCAGTTCGCCCAGCCGGTAATTTCTTTTTTTATGCAGCCCCGGATGACCCACAAACGCCATCTCCATGGACGGCAGCGCATGATTTCTCACCCCGTCGGCTGAGGCGGGCAACACCGCAAACATCAGGTCGAGTGTGCCCCGCTGTATCTGGTCGATCAAAATTGGCGTGGTTTCAACCGTCAGTTCCAGTTCCAGGCCGGGATGGTCAGCGCGCAGCTTTTCGAGCCAGGGAATCAGCCAGGAGTGCAGCACCGATTCGATTGCGCCGATGCGCATCGACACCGCTGGCGTGGTGCCGGAACCCATCTCTGCCTTGACTTCGCGTTGCAATTCCAGCAGCTTTTGGGCATACACCAGAAACCGCGCGCCAGCCACGGTCAGCTTGAACTGCTTGTCGCGCCGGTCCAGCAGCAGCACGCCAAGCTCTTCCTCCAGCGTAGAAATTCGGCTGGACATGGCCGACTGCGTGACATACAGCTTTTCAGCGGCTCTTGAGATACTTTTTAGGGCAGCTACCCAGTAGAAAGCTTCAACAAAGCGGAGATTCATGCCGGTTTATCCGTGGTAACAGCACTGTTGGAGTACGCCTGCGGAGGCTGGCGATTTGCGCTCACCATCCTATTACGGTTTCCTGCCCGCGATTGTCTTTGTGCTGCAGCGTAATGCCGTCAGGGAAATCGCCACCTTCGCAGGCCACACCCTGCTTCTATTCCTGCTTCTATTCCTGCTTCTATTCCTGCTTTTATTCCCGCTGGTGTGCAATAGGGTGCTGCTGCTGTGGCTTTCTACGCGCGTAGCGAGCTGGCTGTCGGGCAAAATGAAGCCATGCTGCCTGTTCTAGCCATTTGTATCGGCGCCTCCGTGGGCGCGCTGTCCCGCTGGGGTCTTGCTTTGTGGCTGACACCCGGAGGCGTAATTCCATGGGGAACACTGGCCGCCAATCTGATCGGAGGCTATCTGATTGGCGTGTGTATCGCCGTTTTTCAGTCCATGCCCCAATTGGACCCAATCTGGCGCCTGCTGCTAGTGACCGGTTTTCTGGGCGGGCTTACGACGTTTTCCACTTTTTCGGCTGAAGTCGTGGTCTATCTGTTGGAAGAGCGTTACGGCCTGGCCGCAGGCACTGCCCTGCTGCATCTGCTGGGTTCGCTGCTGATGACGGCGGCAGGCATCAAAACCGCTATGTTTTTGATGGCTTCCAGGGCAGCATAGAAAAGCGCCCGACTACCTTTTAGCGATCACACGTCACCCAGCCCGATCGGTGCCGGTGCCCGCATCACAATCCGCGTAAACAAGCGGTCATAAGCCGGGTCGGGCAGATACTTGCCGGTCAACGGGTCGCAGTTCTTCTCGAAGGCCGCGTCCAGTTCCTTCCACTCGGCATCGGTCAGCACTTTCTCGGCTTCCGGCAGGATCACGGTTTCTTCCAGCCGCATGTGCTCCAGATAAAATTTTACGTAGTCGTTGCATTGCGTCACGAAAGCAGGTTTGCGCGGCTCGCCCAGCAACTCCCAGGCCAGCAACAGATGCTGAAGTTCACGCACGGCTTTTTCACCGTTCATGTGGTCGCTTTCCAGCCGCTGCACAGCAGCCATGATTGACGGCGCCGCCCGAACCACTCTCGGAAACAGCAGGTTCGACTCCTTGGGATGATGCAGACGCTCCGGGAACTCATCAATGTAAAACAGCATTGCGCGCAACACGTCGAAGAACTGCTCCGGGTTATCGTTGGGGCCGCGCTCGACCATCATGCGCATGGACCGGAGCATGGCGGCCAGTGACGAATGCTCGTCGCGGATGATTTGCAGGCTGGTGTGTTTGATGGCGGTCTCCTGAAAAACTATTCTGACAGCCTCCAAGGATGCGCTGACCCTTGCCTGCAGACCATGACAAAAGTCAAGTTTGCATCAGCTGCAGCAGGACCGGATAAAGTTTCTCCGGGCCTGCAACAAGGGGCGTCTGCACAACCGGGTCTGTAAAACTGCCCCACCTCAGCAGTTCAATTTTTCTGGGCGCCGTGCTGTTTTGCCTTGTCTTCAGCATGGCCTGGCCCGGCACCGTTTCCCGCAGTGGGCGCTGCCTGACTGACGGGCACCGCAAGTTCAAGCCTGCTCTCAAGCCCTTTGGCGTCCATGAAGCGCAGCGTCAGCGCCACTTTGCCGTCTTTGGGCAGGGGCTGCTTCAGGTCCATCAGCATGATGTGGTAACCGCCGGGCTTGAGTTGTACGGTTCGCCCTGCCGGCAAATCCAGTACCGGCACGGCGCGCATTTTCATGACGTCGCCTTCCATCTTCATTTCATGCACTTGCGCGACGCCGGCCACGGGAGAAGAAACACCTACCAGCCGGGTAGCCTCTTTGGCCGTGATGTTCATGAAGGCGCCCGTACCCTGCTGGCCCTTCACGGGGGAGCGAACCCACGCGTCCTTAACCTCGACGGTTTGGGCATACAGCGCACTGCAGGCAAGCGTAAGGGTAGCGGTCAATAGTTTCAGTTTCATGGGTTCTCCAATAACGCGACTTAAAAAATTCCGGGATGGCCTGATTTCGTTCCGGCTGGAGTTCGATGTCATGAGCGCCCGACCCGTGCACCGCGACAGAAGCAAAAAATGACGACTTCCCGGCCTGTGACCACGGGCCCTTGTCCGACAGTCCGGGTATGGCCACCGCGCTCCAGACCTGGCTGCCGGGTTCACCGGTTCGACGCCCCTTGAATGCCGGCGGTCACGCGTCGCGGACAACTTGCCCCCGCAACACAAATTCACTAAAATTTTAGTTCAAAGCAGGGCCGGCCCGATGCGCCGGCAAATGGACAGCGGCAATCCCGTGGCCGGAAAGGAAGAACCCACACAGGCAGTCTGCGTCAGTGAGTGCACGGCATGAAACGTGAAAATCATGAAGACGCGTGCCATCCTGTCCAGCTGCACCGCCAGGCTTGCTTACCCGGCTTGCTTACGGCGCGGCGTTAGGGAAAAACAGCTGTTCACCATGGATCTTGTACGCGGCAATCACACCCTGCCCAGCCGGGGAGATGATCCAATCGACAAACTTCTGCGCCTCGACCACTTTGGTCTGCGGGTGCTTTACGGGGTTGACCACCATCACGCCATACTGGTTAAAAAGTCGCGCATCGCCTTCCACCAGTACAGCCAGGCCCGCGCGATTTTTGAAAGACAGCCAGGTGCCGCGGTCTGCCAGCACATAAGCCCCCAGACTGGCCGCCATGTTCAGCGCCGGGCCCATGCCGCAACCGCAAGCTTTATAAGCGGCAGAAACCGTGGGCTCGACGCCAGCGATTTTCCAGTAACGCAGCTCGGCCGCGTGCGTGCCGCTTTTGTCGCCGCGCGAGATAAAAGTTGAGTTGGCGGCGTTGACCTTTTTCAGCGCCAGGGCAATGTCCTTGCCTTTGACCCCGGCCGGATCAGCGGCGGGGCCAATCAGCACGAAGTCGTTGTACATGACCGGGAAGCGCCTGATGGCAAAACCTTCGGCCACAACTTTCTCCTCGGCCACCTGGTCGTGCACGAACAGCAGATCAGCGTCGCCACGCCGGCCCATGTCAATCGCCTGGCCTGTGCCTACAGCCACAACCTTCACGTCAAGGCCGGTGGCTTTTTTGAACTCCGGCAGCAGGTAGGGGAACAGCCCGGACTGTTCGGTAGAGGTGGTCGAAGCCATCACGATGGCGCTCAATTCCGGATTAGTCTGTGCTATCGAAACAATAGCTGTCAATGTCCATGTTACTTGGACAAGCGCTTTGAATGGCCTGAAAAAACGATCAATTCCGGTGCGCGTCGTCATGCAAGCTCTCCTTTTAGAAAATTTTCTGCTGCCTCGGGCAGGCGGCCTTCAAAAAACGCAGCCACTGGCAAATCGACAATCAGTTTGCCCTGCTCCAGGTAGATCACGCGGCTGGCCAGGCGTTTGACCTGACCCAGATTGTGGCTGCTGAAAATCAGCGTCATGCCGGCGTCGGCGAACTCGGACATCAGCCGCTCAACCTCGCGCTTGGCCGACGGGTCCAGGCTGGAAGTCGGTTCATCGAGCAGCAAGACCTGGGCTTTAAGCGCCCAGGCCCGCGCCAGTGCCACGCGTTGCTGCTGTCCACCCGACAGGGTTTTGGCATTGCGCCGCGCCAGGTCGGCCAGGCCGACACGCTCCAGTGCTTCAAACGCCTGCGCCTTGGCCTGCTGCCAGGGAACACCGTTCAGCCACAGGCCCAGCGCCACGTTGTTCAGCACACTGGCTCGCAACATGTATGGGCGCTGAAACAGCATGGCCTGGCGGACGCGCGCATCATTCTGAAAACTGCCCGCTGCGGGCTGGATGAGTCCGTGCAGCGTTCGCAGCAAAGTGCTTTTACCGCTGCCGTTGGAACCCACCAGCGCCAGCTTTTCGCCGGCTGTAACACGCAGCGTACAGGCTCGGAGTGCCTGCACGCAGCCAAAATTGACGCTGACGGACTGCAAACCAAAAATTGTCGTCATGATGGCGCTCCCCGCGCGGCCGGAGTCGATGCCAGAATCACCTCCACGTCCGGCAACTGGTCATCGAGCTGTTCGCGCCAGTGCCGTACCAGCGCAATCAGGATGTTGAGCACCAGCACCACCCCCAGCAGCACCAGGCCCAGCGCCAGCGCCAGCGGCAAGTCGCCCTTGCTGGTTTCCAGCGCGATCGACGTCGTCATGACACGCGTGAAGCCTTCAATATTGCCGCCCACCACCATCACCGCGCCGACCTCCGAAATGGCGCGGCCAAAGGCCGCGATCAGCACGGTGAGCAAGGCATAGCGCTCGTCCCACAGCAAAATCAGGCTGCGCATGAATCGGCGCGCGCCCAGTGACTGGAACTGCTCGCCGTGGCTCCGGTCGGCGTCATCAATCGTCTGGCGCACCAGTGCCGTGACGACAGGCAGCACCAGCACGCTCTGGGCCAGCACCATGGCCTTGAAAGAAAACAGCCAGCCCAGAAAGCCCAGCGGTCCGCTGCGCGACAGCAACAAATAAACCACCAGCCCAACCACGACCGAAGGCAAGGCCAGCGCGGTATTGAGCAAGGCCAGCACGACGGCGCGGCCCCGGAAGCGCGCCACGCCCAGCCAGGCACCCAGCAACAGCCCGGCGCTGCAGGCGATCAGGCAGGCGCAGGCACTGACCGCCAGCGACCGGACAACGATGCTGGCGAACTGGGGGTCAAACGAGGTGATAAGCGAGAAAGCCGTGACGGCGCTGCTTGAGAAGGTATTCATGCCATGGGTTCTGCCGTGACTTTATCCTAGGGTTCAAAGATTCGCCGCGCACCGGTATTGACCGTCAAGAAACCATTTGCAGGGAGACCAGGATCCACCGGCGTCTTCAGTGCGCGCCAAAAGGCGCACTGATAAGAAGCGCAGAGATCGCCAGCCATGCGCAAAGTCGAGTTCTCCTACCTTCCATCGCCGCAGCGCGGCAGGGTCGCCCTGACACGCTACCCCCGGATGGACATGCTTCATGCCGTGTGCGAGCAGGGCTCCATCTCCGGCGCCTCCAGGTCGCCGGACCTGTCCTGCCGCCACGTCTGGGGGCCACAGAAGGGCTGGGACCAGGACCAGCGCGTCCGGCATTCGCGATGGGAACCGGGCGCAGGGCACCGGTACGCGAGCGCTGCTGGACGACCTGCTGGCCGACTCAGACATGACGCCGTCGCCTGTTCAGGTTAGGAAACCCGGGAACCATCGCACACCGCCGTCGCGCAAGCGGTTGCCAGCGGCGCGGCCGATGCGGGCCTGGGGATTTTGGCGGCCGCGCGCGAAAAAAGCCTGGGCCTTGTGTCTTTGATCCAGGAGCGCTTTCACCTGGTTTGCCTGAAATCCGAACTGCCGACGGCGCAAGTGCAAGCCCCGCTCAGGAAGTTGCAAGGCGATGAATGGCAAACCATGCCGGACCAATTGCCGGGCTCCAGCGGCGAGCGCGCCCCGAAGGGGCAAAGTGCTGCCCTTGCGCGCGCTCTCGCCACGGTGGCACTACCGCAACGAAAAAAAGAGAAAAAATAGCTCCTTGTCCAGGTAATACCGGCACTAGTAGCTCTGTTTTTTATAGCGCGCAAGACCTGAATCCGCAGAAGATATCGTCACGCTCAGGCAGGTAGAAGTTGCGATAGTTCGGATGCTTCATCCGCGCACGCGTCGCCAGTGAGGCACCGCGCAACACCTTGTGGCTGCCAAACCAGGGCTGCGAATAGGTCTGATAAGGGTCGGGCGCAAAACCCGGATAGGCCCGGAAGGTCGTGCCCATCCACTCCCAGACATCGCCCCAGCGAAAGCCCCGGTGCGCCGCCCTGTGAGCAGCCACTTCCCACTCTACCTCGGCCGGCAACCGGCGCCCGGCCCAGCGGCACCAGGCGTCAGCCTCCCACCAGCTCATATGCATCGCGGGCTGATTTCCAAGCATGCGCATGGCGTGACCAAAGCGGTTCTGGATGACGGCGCCGCCGGACCGGCCAATCTGCTCGACATAACGCGGGCCGCGCCGTCCTTCGCCAGCCGCCAGTCCCTGCAGCCACAGCCAGCCCGCCGGATGCCAAAGCGCCTCACGGTCATAGCCGCCATCACCAACGAACTCAACGTACTGACCCCAGCTGACCGCCTGAGCATCAATTTCAAACTCGGGAACGCTTATCGGGTGCGGCGCTTTTTCATTGTCAAAAGCAAAGCCGCTCCCTGGCCCCGTGGCACTGCCCATCTGCCAGGTCATGGCCGGTATCAGCAAGGGCTCGCGCAGCGTCATCGGTGCCGGCGTAAAAGCCGCCTGAAAAGGCCTGTCCAGTGGCAGGCCCAAGGCCTGCGCCATGTAGGCAAAAGCTTCACCATGCATGTCTTCATGAAACAGGCAGAGGCGGTAAAAGTACAGGGCGTCATCGTCGCTGCTTGCTTTTTCAAGCAATTCCAGCGTGCTTTCCAGCGTGTCCAGTAAATACGCGCGGCAACTGCCCATGTCCGGCAGATCGAGCGTCCAGCGCGTGTCATGGGCCACATGATCTGAATCCCACCAGCGGTCTGCGTTCGGCTCGATCGAGGCCATCCTGGCCTGCGCGGGATCGCAGCGAGTGCCCAGCGTCCGCTGCAGGTTGCGGCCAATCCAGCGCTCCTGAAACCAGCCCACATGGCCCAGCTCCCACAAGGGCGGATTGAGCGTGGCGAGCAACGGCACCGCAAATCCCGCGCCTTGCAGCGCATTCTGGTACTGGCCAAAAAGCTGCAGCGTATGATTGCGCGCATCCATCAGTGCGAGCGACAGCAGGTCCCTGTCCGCTTTGCGCATGAGGGGCGAATCGATCAAACCGGGTGATGCATTAGGTATGGAATCTGAAGCCAAAACAGTGGTCCTGGTAAGCCCGGCGATGGCCGAATCGAACAACGGCAACTGGCACACCGCGCATCGCTGGGCACAATTTCTGTCAGGTTATTGTGACATCGCGCTGCTGTCGCAATGGCCGGTGCCGGCGCTGGAACGAACACCGCAGGCCATGGTCGCGCTACACGCCCGGCGCTCGGCGGCCTCGATCCGGGCCTGGGCCGAGGCTTGCCCCGACAAACCCCTGGTGGTGGTGCTGACCGGCACCGACCTGTACCGCGACATCCAGACCAATGTGGATGCGCAGCAATCGCTGGCGCTTGCCACTCACCTCGTGCTCTTGCAGGACGACGGACTGACAGCGCTGCCCGAAGTATGGCGCGGCAAGGCGCGGGTGATTTACCAGTCCGCGCCGGCCTTGAAGCCGGCCCGCAAATCCAGCCGGCGCTTTGGCGTTCTGATGGTCGGCCATCTGCGGGACGAAAAGGACCCGCTGACTTTTATGCGGGCGGCGGGCCGTGACTTTGCCGCCGGCATTCATTTTGACCAGATCGGCCTGGCACTGGCGCCTCATTTTGCCGAGTCTGCCACTACTGCGGCGCAGTGCACGCCGCGCTACCGCTGGCTTGGCGGACTGCCGCGCCCGGTGACGCGCCAGCGAATCAAGCGCGCGCATTTGCTGGTGAATTGCTCGCTCATGGAGGGCGGCGCTCAGGTCATTCTGGAAGCCGTGCAGTCGGGCACGCCCGTGCTGGCCTCATGCATCAGTGGCAACATTGGCATGCTGGGGGCAGACTATGCGGGCTACTTCGAGCCCACTGATGACGCCCAGCTGGCGGCGCTGGTGCGACGCTGTGCGGCCGAGGCGGATTTTCTGGCGCTGCTGCAACGGCAATGCAGCGAACGTGCCCGCCTGTTTGAGCCCCGGAATGAAAAGCGCCTTGTCATAAACTTGCTGGCTTCGGCGCTCGACGGCGCTGTGGCCTGCGCGACCTCCTTACCCTGTCTGCCCGGACTGCCCCCGTTTTTGAAAGACGCCTCATGACAACTCCCGACACCCCGAAAATTCTCGCCACGCCCCGCCTGACCAGCCTGTCCCACGGCGGCGGCTGCGGCTGCAAGATTGCGCCTGGCGTGCTGAGCGAGATCCTGAAAAACTCCAGCAATTTACCGATCCCTCCCGAGCTGCTGGTCGGCATTGAAACCGCCGACGACGCTGCCGTTTACAAGCTTAACGACAAGCAGGCGCTGATTGCCACCACCGACTTTTTCATGCCCATCGTCGACGACCCGTATGACTTTGGCCGCATTGCCGCCACCAATGCCATCAGTGACGTCTATGCCATGGGTGGCACGCCCATCATGGCACTCGGCCTGGTCGGCATGCCGATCAACGTGCTGCCGCTGGAAACCATCGGCGCGATTTTGCGCGGTGGCCAGGACGTGTGCCGCGATGCCGGCATTCCGATTGCCGGCGGCCACACGATTGACTCGGTCGAGCCGATTTACGGCCTGGTCGTGCTCGGGCTGATCCACCCTTCGCGCGTCAAGAAAAATTCCGGTGCCCAGGCCGGTGACGTGCTGATTCTGGGCAAGCCGATTGGCGTCGGCATCCTGTCGGCCGCGCTTAAAAAAGAAGCCCTCAGCGCGGAAGGCTACGCGCAGATGATTGCGGTCACCACCCAGTTGAACAAGCCGGGCATCGAGCTGTCCGAAATGGATTCCGTGCACGCCATGACCGACGTGACCGGCTTCGGCCTGCTCGGTCACGGGCTGGAGCTGGCGCGCGGCGCCCGTCTGCGGATGCAGCTACACCTTGACCAGATACCGCTGCTGCCGGGCGTACTCGAACTCGCCGAACAGGGCATGATCACCGGCGCATCGGGGCGTAACTGGGACAGCTACGGCGCCGAAGTCTCGCTACCCGACGCCATCAGTCCGGCGCACAAAGCCCTGTTGAGTGATCCGCAAACCAGCGGCGGGCTGCTGGTGGCCTGCTCACCCGAGGCGGCCGATGAGGTGCTGGCCTGTTTCCAGCGACACGGCTTTTATGCTGCCCGCCAGATTGGCGCCATGGTGGAAGGGAGCGGCGTGCAGGTTTACCAAAACCGCGTTCAGTAAACCTCAAGGAAAACCCCGGCCTTCAAGCCGGTGAGGTAGCCGAAGAGCGCAGCGTGGCAAGGGTGTTCCATAGGAAAATTCCGCGTCGCGAGCGCTAGAATCAGAATCCGGCTCTTCATCGTGAATTTAACAAGGATATTGACATGAGACAAACCACTTTCGCCGTATCGCTGATTTCGCTTGCGCTTGCCGCCACTTTCAGCGCCGGCGCCAGCGCGGCAGACATCAAAATCGGTGTCGCCGAGGCCCTGTCGGGTGGTGCGGCCCAGTACGGCGTGGCCATCCGCAACGGCTTTCAGCTGGCTGCTGACGAGATCAATGCCGCCGGCGGCATCAACGGCAACAAGCTTCAACTGGTCGTTGAAGACGAGCAGGGTAAAAAGGAAGAGGCCATCAACGTCTTCAAGAAACTGATTTTTCAGGACAACGTGCTGATGGTCTTCGGCCCGACCCTGTCGAACTCCGCACAGGCTGCGGACCCGATTGCCCAAGCCGCCAAGACGGTGGCTTTTGGCACTTCCAACACGGCAGACGGCATCACCTCCATTGGCGACTATGTCTTCCGCAACTCAGTGACCGAAGCCGACGTGCTGCCGGAAACCATCAAGATGGCGGTCAAAAAATCCGGCATCAAAAAAGTTGCTGTGCTGTATGGCAATGACGACGTGTTCACCAAAAGCGGTTACGACAATTTCAAAAAGGCGTTGGGCGACCTGAAGATTCCGGTCACGACGACCGAAACCTTCGCCAAGGGCGATGTTGACTTCAAGGCCCAGCTGACCAAGATCAAGGCCGGCAACCCCGACGCCATCGTGCTGTCGGCCCTGCTGGCTGAAGGCGCGCCGATCATGGTCCAGGCCCGCCAAGTCGGCCTGACCGTGCCCTTCATCGGCGGCAATGGCATGAACTCGGTCAAGGTGTTTGAGTTGGCCAAGGACAAGTCCGACGGCCTGTACGTCGGCAGCCCCTGGTCAGCCAGCAATGCCAGCCCGGAAAACACCAAATTCCTGAAAGCCTACAACGACCGATACAAGACCTCGCCCGACCAGTTTGCCGCCCAGGCTTACGACGGAATGTACATCGCGGCGCAGGCCCTCAAGCAGGTCAAGTTAAGCGGCAACCTGGCAGCAGACCGCACCGCCGTGCGCGACGCCCTGCCTGCCGTCAAGTGGACCGGCGCGACCGGCGCCTTCCAGTTCCGCCGCGCGACCGATAAATCAGGCAAGCCCGCCGGTTATGACGCACAGCAGACCCCGATCGTCAGTGTGACGCAGGGGACGCAGTTCGTCATCGAAAAATAATTAGAAGCCCTTCAGGCGGCGCATTGAACCGCGCCTCCTTTTTTCTCTCCTTTTTTTCTTTCCAGCGCCATAGCCCGTTCTCATTCGCCGAATTGCGAATGACCGGCCGGTGCGCTTAACCGGACTCACCATCGTGCTGGAACAGCAGCTTGTCAATGCCTTGTCACTGGGATGCGTATATGCCCTGTTTGCCTTGGGCTTTACCCTTATTTTCGGCGTCCTCGGCGTCATCAACCTGTCCCATGGCGCCATCTTCATGGTCGGCGCCTATGCGGCCGAACAAGCCGTTGCAAGCTTTGCGCTGCCGCTATGGGGTGCGTTGCTGTTTGCGTTTATGTTTTGCGGTCTGCTCGGGTTGGCGATTGATTTTCTGGTGCTCAGGCCGCTTCGCGCGCGCAACGCACCTCACCTGATTCCAATGATCGCCACTATTGGCGTGGCGATTATTCTGAACAACGGCATTCAGGGAATTTTCGGCGCCCAAAGCCTGCGCTTTCCGCCGGGCCTCGTGCCCGAGGAGGTTCTCCTGCTGGGCGGCCTGCAACTGACAGCGCTGGAGTTGGGTATCATTTTGTTGTCTTTCGTGCTGATGACCGTGCTGCTGGTGGTCCTGAAGAAAACCCAGTTTGGCCGCGCGCTGCGGGCCATCGCCGAATCGCCCAAGGCCGCTTACCTGCTCGGCATCAATGTCGAAGGGCTGTTTTTTATGACTTCGTTCGCCGCCGCCGGTCTGGGCGGCGTGGCCGGCGTGCTGATCGGCCTGTATTCGAACGCGCTCTTTCCCCTGATGGGTCAACCCATGCTGCATAAGGGCATTGCCGTGATCATCCTGGGCGGCATGGGCGATATTCGCGGCGCGTTGATTGCCGGCCTGTTCCTGGGCTTTGCTGAAGTGCTGTCGGTCGCTTACATCGGATCCAGCATGCGCGACGCAGTGGGCTTCGGCCTGCTTTTCCTGATTTTGCTGGTGCGGCCCAAAGGCCTGTTCGGCACGCTGCAAGAGCGCAAGGTCTGACTATGGAATGGTTCAACAATTTCTGGTCGATCTACAGTAACCTGGTGCTCACGCTGGGCACCAATGCGCTGCTCGCCCTGTCGATTTACCTCACGCTCTCGTGCGGCATGCTGGCCATCGCCAATGCAGCGTTCATGGGTATCGGAGCCTACACTTCGGCCATTTTGACCATGAACTTCGGCCTGCCCTTTCCGTTGGTGTTGGCAGCCGGCATGGGCGCTCCGGCGTTGATCGCCTATGTGATTGGCAAGCCAACCTTGCGCCTTTCAGGGGTCTATCTGGCCATGGCGACGCTTGCGTTTGGCGAAGTGGTTCGAATTGCCCTGCTCAATGCCGAGTCGTTGACGGGCGGGGCACTGGGCCTCAATGGCATTCCGCAATCGACCCAGTGGTGGCATGTCCTGCTGGCACTGACGCTGACTCTGGCCGTGCTCTGGCGCCTGCGCCACTCCAGGGTCGGCCGCGCTTTCGAGTCGATCAAGGAAGACGAAACGGCCGCCGGCCTGATGGGCATCAATGTGGCGTCATTCAAAATGCTGGCGTTTTTGCTTGGCGCGGCAATTGCTGGCCTGGCCGGTGCGCTCAATGCCCACCTGACCTTTTTCATCAGCCCTGGCGAATACGGATTTGACCGCGCGGTGGACATTCTGACCATGACCATTCTGGGCGGCATCAGCAGCCTGACCGGCCCGGTGATCGGCGCTTTCATGCTGACGCTGCTGCCGGAACTTTTACGTTCGTTCAAGGACTTCCGCCTGGTCGTCAACGGCTTCATCCTGGTGTTAATCGTGCTGTTCCTGCCCAGGGGCATCTGGGACCCAGCGCGTTTCCGCCAGTGGTTTGGCAAAAAAAGGGGGCAGACATGAGTTTGTCGCTGCGGCTTGACGCCGTTTCGCGCCAATTCGGTGGCCTCAAGGTGCTGCAGGATGTGAATCTAGACCTTCCGCAGAGCGGCATTTTCGGGCTGATTGGCCCCAACGGCGCCGGCAAGACCACCGTCTTCAACCTGATCACGGGCCTGCTGCCGCCCACCAGCGGCAGCATTGAATTCAACGGCCAGAATTTGGTCGGCCGAAAGCCGCACGACATTACTTGCCTGGGTATCGCACGCACTTTCCAGAACATCCGCATCTTTAAGGAAATGTCGCTGCTGGACAACGTGATAGTCGGGCTGCATGCGCAATTGCAATACGGCCCGTTCGGTTTGCTGGCCAGCTCCGGCCTGTTTCGCAGCGAAGAAAGACGTGCACGGGACCGCGCCCGCGAACTGCTGTCGTGGGTCAAACTCGACCACAAGGCCGCAGATGCGGCCGACAACCTTTCCTACGGTGACCAGCGCAAGCTGGAACTGGCCCGTGCGCTGGCAACCAATCCAAAATTGCTGCTGCTCGATGAGCCGGTCGCAGGCATGAACAGCGGTGAAAAAGGCGAGCTGATGCACCAGATCCGCAGTATCAGCGAGCGTGGCTACGCCATTTTCATGATTGAGCACGACATGCGTTTTGTGATGGGCCTGTGCGGTGACATTGCGGTGCTGAATTTCGGCCGCATTATTGCCCGCGGCACGCCGGAAACAATTCGCAACGACCCGCAGGTAATCGAGGCTTATCTCGGCCGCGAAGACGATGAAGTGACGCTGGACGAAAAGGAAAATTCGCCATGAGCGCGCCCCTGTTGCAGGTCACTGGCCTGAAGGTCAATTACGGCCATATCGAAGCGGTCAAGGGCATCGACCTGGAACTGCATGAAGGTCAGATCACCACGCTGGTGGGCGCCAACGGCGCCGGCAAATCGACCACCTTACTGGCGCTGTCGGGCCTGGTCAAAAAGGCCGCGGGTCGCGTCATGTTTGACGGCAAGGACCTGAGCAAAATGGCGCCGCACAACATCGTTTCCAGCGGTGTGGTGCAGGTGGCTGAAGGCCGGGCCACGCTGACCACGCTGACGGTGCAGGAAAACCTGGAGCTCGGCGCCTACAGCCGCCGCGACAAGGGCAATCGCGCCGCCGAGATGGAATATATCTACGGTCTGTTTCCGGTCCTCAAGGACCGCGCGGACGGCCTGGCGGGAAACCTCTCGGGTGGCGAACAGCAGATGCTGGCGATTGGCCGTGCCCTGATGGCCAAACCGCGCGTATTGTTGCTGGACGAACCTTCCATGGGCTTGGCACCCATCATCGTGCAGGACATCTTTCGCACCTTGCGCGACATCAACCGGGCCGGCCTGACGATTTTTCTGGTCGAACAAAATGTTCGCCAGGCTTTGAAAATCGCCGGTCGGGCCTACGTAATCGAGACCGGAAAGATTGTCCTGAGCGGAACAGGGCAGGAACTGCTCGTCAATCCGAAAGTGCAGGACGCCTATCTCGGCAGCTGATCCGGACTGGCCAGTGCAGCCTTGCAGTCCCTGCCTGCTGCCGCGGATTGCCTGCCTGGATTGCCGGGGCGGTTCAAGCCTGGTGATACGCTGGCTTCAGAAAACCCGCCGGACCACGCGCGGGCCAAGCGCCTTATTACCGCCAAGCAAGGCGCCAAAACGCTGGCTGATAGCCGCTTCGATGCCGGCAGCGTCCAGGCCTTGTAAAGCCAGCAACTGAGCCGGATCACCGTGTTCGATGAACTCATCCTTCAGGCCGAGCTGCAGTAGCGGCTTGATTACCCCCGCCGCCTGCAGCGCTTCACCCACAGCACTCCCCGCGCCGCCCATGATCGCACCCTCTTCCACCGTCACCAGTGCGTCATGGCGTGCCGCCACCTGGAGCAGCAGTTCGGTGTCCAGCGGCTTGGCCCAGCGCATGTTGACCACCGTTGCACCGAGTTTTTCGGCCGCCTGCAGCGCCGGATACAGCAGCGAGCCAAACGCCAGAATGGCGATGCCCGCGCCTTCACGGCGAAGCTCGCCCTTGCCGAAGGGCAGCGACTGGAGCCCCGGCTCGGTTTGCACACCGGCACCCGCACCGCGCGGATAGCGCACGGCCACCGGGTGGTTTTGCTCAAAGGCAGAACTCAAGAGCTTGCGGCACTCGTTTTCATCGGCCGGGCAGGCAATGCTCATGTTGGGAATGCAGCGCAAAAACGGAATGTCATAAGCACCGGCGTGGGTCGCCCCATCGGCCCCGACCAGACCGGCGCGGTCCAGCGCAAACACCACCGGCAGATTTTGCAGCGCCACATCGTGAATCAGCTGGTCATAGCCGCGCTGCAAAAAGGTCGAGTAGATCGCCACAACAGGTTTCAGGCCCTCGCAGGCCATGCCGGCGGCAAAGGTCACCGCGTGTTGCTCGGCGATGCCGACGTCGTGGTAACGCTTGGGAAAGCGCTTGTGAAACTCCACCATGCCCGAGCCTTCGCGCATGGCCGGCGTGATGCCGACCAGGCGCGGGTCGTGCTCGGCCATGTCGCACAGCCAGCGGCCAAAAACCTGAGTGAAGGTCTGCTTCGCGGGGGCCGTGG
>NZ_JABBPF010000188.1 GCF_012927415.1 Polaromonas sp.
CGCCCAGAGACGCTTATCGGAGCGGGCTTCAGCCAGGCTGCGCGACCAGGCATCCAGGCTGGTTTTTAGTCGCGCCGCCAATTGGCGGGCCGTGTCGGCGAAGAGCGCGAGCGCAACAAAGGCAGCCACCCACAAGACAATCCACATCGCCAGCAGATGCCCTTCGGCGACGCTGTCCATCACCTCGTAGGCCACCACCATGACGGCAGCGGTCATGGCGGAAAGCAGCAGCGTCGCAAGGCCGCGCGAACCGGAAAGGCCACGGCGCATCTGCTGCGCCGTATCAACGGCCGACTCAAGGCGGTCGGCACCGTGGTGTTGTGCGGAATATTTGATATTGACAAAGCTTGTCATGATGGATCCTCTGAGTTAACCACCAACCAACACATGCTGGCAGCGGATGAAGAGATATTAGGGTTTCTACTAATGTTATTCAACTTTATATTAATGATGATATTCATTCACCATAGTGATAACCAAACCGTTTTGCGTTGAGCTGGAGACAAGCTGTTGAATTCCCCGAACTTCCGTACGCTGGACCTGAACCTGCTGCGCGTTTTCGACGAGGTCATGGCCGAGCGCAGCCTGACGCGCGCGGCGCGCAACCTGTCTCTGACCCAGCCGGCTGTCAGCAACGCGTTGCGCCGGCTGCGCGAAACGCTGGGCGACGAGCTGGTGCAGCGCAGTGGCCAGGGCATGGCGCCCACGGCCCGGGCTCTCGCCATCTGGCCCGCTGTGCGCGAAGCGCTGCGGCAGTTGCAGGAGTCGCTGATTCCCAACGAGTTTGTGCCGGCCAAAGCCGGCTTGACCTTTGTGCTGGCGATGGCCGACGCCACGGCAGCCAGCCTGATTCCGGGGCTCAACGACATCCTGGAGCAGGAAGCGCCAGGGGTGGCGCTGCGGGTGGTGCCGCTCACCACGCGCGACCCGCGCAAGATGCTCGATGAAGAAGCGTGCGACTTGGCCACCGGCTATTTCCCCTCGGTCGTGCCCGACCTGACGGCCAAGGCCCAGAGCGGCGAGCCCATGCCGTTTTTGTTCCAGCGGCTTTACGACGACGAGTATGTGTGTGTGATGCGCAAGGATCATCCGTTGGCCAGTGGCCCGTTTACCCTGAACCGTTATTGCGCCGCTCGCCACATGCTGGTGAGCTTTTCGGGCCGGCCTTACGGATTTATTGATGAATCGCTCGCCGCGCTGGGCCGTGAGCGGCGCGTGGTGCTGACCGTCAACCAGTTTTTTACTGCCGGCCGCGTGGTCGCCAGTTCCAACCTGCTCACCGTGCTGCCCCGGCATTTTGTGCAGGTTACCGGCATGTCCGGTCAACTGACGTTACGCTCCTTGCCATTTGCCGTGTCGCCGGTGCACGTTGATGCGTTGTGGCATCGCCGTTCGCAGCAGCGCAGCGCCCATGTCTGGCTGCGCCAGGCCGTGGTGCGTGCGGCGGCAAATGCGTTTTCGAACTAAAACAATGTGCAGTCGCAGCGCGCTTTTTCAGCGGGACGTCAGCTATTTCTTTTCTTGAAGGCTGA
This sequence comes from Polaromonas sp., assembly GCF_012927415.1. Taxonomy (GTDB): domain Bacteria; phylum Pseudomonadota; class Gammaproteobacteria; order Burkholderiales; family Burkholderiaceae_C; genus Polaromonas. The sequence goes on from NZ_JABBPF010000188.1 coordinate 1,533, forward strand.
CCAGCTTGACGTCTACGCGAATCGGCCATCAAGTGCTATTTTGTTTATAGCAAGGCAAGCGGACTCGTTGCTCCGGCTCGGCCCGATAAAAATTAACGGACGACGCTAAGGTAGGCACAGGCTGCCATGCGCAGCTCCTGGGCTTGATGCGGGTGGCGTCCGGCACGGGCTTCGGCATGCTCCATCAAGTGACTCGCCACCCCGCTGACAGGTGCCAGGCCTTTGGGGATCGGCAAGTAACGGGCAATGGCGGAAAGAATGCGGACCATATAAAGCCACCCAAACGGTGGTAAAAAGTTGCAATACCCCGATAGTAAGGGTTTTCCCTAGTTTTGCAACCCTAAAGGGGGCTTTTACCCATGCAAAATTTGCATGGATGCCGCATGGCCAAACCACCGCCCTCATTTTCAGGTCAAAAGCGACGCGCGAAGATGGCGGCCCGACCCTTCCCGCACAATCGGCAGGGTGAACATCCAGCTTTTGTCCGACCTGCACCTTGAATCCAATCCATATTTCGAGCCCCGCCCTTTGCCCGGAGCCGACCTGCTGGTGCTGGCCGGGGATATCGGCTCCTACCAGGACGGATCACTGCTGGCCAGCCTGGCGATCGCCGATTTTGGTCTGGCGCGGTTCTCGCCGTTGCCGGTGAGGCTGGGCGGCGCGGCCTGGCCAACACCAGTGCTGTTTTTACCTGGTAATCACGAATACGATGGCCTGGATTTTGACGAGACCCGGCTGCGCCTTCAGGAGACCTGCCAGCGTTTGGGGCTGCTCTGGCTGGAGCGCGAATCAGTGGTGCTGCAGGGCGTGCGCTTTGTCGGCAGCACGCTGTGGAGCGACTTTGACGCCTTGAGCAGCAACGAGGCGCGATGCGGCGACATCACGCTGGGCCAGCAATTGAAGGCGCGCGAGAAAGCCTTTCGCGCCGCCAATTTCTATCTGAAGAAAAATCACGCCCTGCGCAGAGGCCAGCCCATGCTGGCTGAGCAAGTGCGTGAAGAGGGCCTGCAAGCGCAGGCCTGGTTGCGCCAGGCACTGGCTGAGCCATTCGATGGACCCACGGTGGCAGTCACCCACTTCGCGCCCAGCCTTTTGAGCGCGGACCCGCGCTACGGCCTGACGCCAGGCACGGCAGGGTTTTGCAATTCGCTGGACGAGCTGCTGCCGCTGGTCCGATTGTGGCTGCACGGGCATCTGCATTGCCGAAACGACTATGTGAAGCAGGGCTGCCGCGTCGTGGCCAACCCGCTGGGTTATGCGCGCAAGGGCGAACAGGCCAGCTTTCGGGAATCGCTCTGCATCACGCTGGCATCTTGAGACAGGTCAACCGATTGTTGCTTCGAACCGCCGGGCGCGGCGCCACTGTATAAACTAAAGCTTTATCACAGGGGCTCCCATGAAAATTCTTCTTGCCGTTGACGGCAGCAGCTTCACCAAAAAAATGCTGGCCTACCTGACCACGCACGACGAACTGTTCGGCACCGGCAACGACTACACCGTGTTCACGGTGCAGCCGGCCCTGCCACCGCGTGCGCGCGCAGCGGTGGGCAAGGAGGTGGTTGACAGCTACTATGCCGACGAAACTGAAAAGATCATGGCGCCGGTGTCCAAGTGCCTGACACGTCATGGCATCAGCGCCAAAAGTAGCTGGAAGGTGGGGCCGGCGGGCGAAACCATTGCCAAGTTTGCGGACTCGGGCAAGTTTGACCTACTCATCATGGGTTCGCACGGGCACGGCGCACTGGCTAACCTGGTGATGGGCTCGGTGGCAACCCAGGTGCTGGCCCACGGCAAGGTGCCGGTGTTGCTGGTGCGCTGACATCGCCAACTTGCCGCACCTTTGGTTTGCTATTTTTTCAATAGCAAACTATATTGATATCCATTGGACTAGCGGCTTGACAGGCCACAAAAGCAGGTGCGCAGCACAAGTTCGACGATCTCCTCGTCACTGTGCTGGCCGCCCATCCTCAAAAACTCCAGCACCGGGTCGCAGGCGCGCGCGTACAAGGTGTAGAGCACCGCGATGGCCGGCAGCCGCGGATCGAGCGCTCCCTCGGCCTGGGCCTGCTCGATCCAGCTGCCGATCTGCTCGCTCGCTTCCATCAGCCCGTCCAGATAGGCCTTGTTGCGCATCAGGGTGGCGCGCAGCGTGGAGTTCTGGCTGGGCAGCGACGGCATTTCGCCGGCCAGTTGCAGCCGCATCATCCAGCGCACCACGGTCTTGAGCTGGTCGAGCGGCGCGGCTTCGCGAGGCAGGCTGGCCAGAAAAGTCCTGGCCCGGCCGAGCACCCGCACCATGGCGGCGGCGGCGAGGTCTTCCTTGCTGGGAAAGTGTTTGTACAGACTGGCTTTGGCAATGCCGACGTCGGCCGCCACCTGGTCCACGGTCATCAGGTCAAACCCTTTTTCGGCCAGCAGGCGGCTGGCGGCCTGAACGATCGCCTCTTCCCTGGCCTGGAGCATTTGCGTTTTGAAAGAAACCCTGGGTGGCCCGGCCTTGAGAGCGCTGATTTTTGCAGTCGCGGACCTTGCGTTGCTTGCGACTGGGACGGTATTGGATGACATGGCAGCATTCTATTGATTCGGCCTCTGGAAGTCTCAAACACCGCTCTGGCAAGGCAGTTATTTGCATTACGCTTTGTTCCAATAAATACTTTGCGTTCGGGCGGAGTTTGCATGTATCTTGCATTCAGCGATGCATTCAGAATTTCTGAACTTCATTTTTGCAGGGAGCGCAGCATGAACAGCAAAGTGTCCAATATCGGTGTCTGGCTGGGAACCGCCGGCCTGGCTTTTGCCCTGGCGGTCGCAGCGCCCAATGAAGGCAGCGTCATGGGCAGTCTGCCAGCGTTCATGTCGCAAACCCTGCTACGCCAGCCGCTAACCGTGCCCGGCGGCCTGCCCTCTGATCGCACGCTGGCCCTGATCACCTTCCAGCGCGGCCAGCGCGCCCAGGCGGAGAGTTGGATCGAAGGGCTGAACTTGAGGAATGACCCGTCCATTGTCTGGATGCGTATGTCGGTGCGCGATGACCCGGGTACGTCAAGCGGCCGCAGCGCCTTCGAAAACACCTTGCTGGCGCACCACCCCGCCGCCACCGAGCGCGCCAAGCTGGTGCCGGTGTTCACCGATCGCGCCAAATTTGTGCGCTCGGCCGGACTGAACGGCACCGGCCAGGTCTATGCCGTGATCGTCAATCGCCAGGGTGAGGTGCTCGCGCGGGCCGAGGGGCAGTTCGACCCCGACAAGGCGCGGGCGCTGCGCGAGACGCTGCAGGCCCATAAGCTGTAGGCATTGCGCCGAGCCAATGCAGGTCGGCAGCGGTTCACGCCATAGCCTGGCCGAGCGTGAAATAAAACGTCGCTCCCTTACCTTTCACTGATTCGCCCCAAATCCTGCCGCCATGGCGCGCAACGATCCTTTGAACCGTCGCCAGGCCAATGCCGGTGCCGGCAAACTCGGACTCCGTGTGCAGGCGCTGGAAGGCTCCGAACAGCTTTTCCGCATAGCTCATGTCAAAACCCGCGCCGTTGTCTCGCACGAAATAGACGGTTTCGCCGGCGCTGCCTATTTGATGGGCCACGGTAATTTCAGTCGGATGTTTGCCCTGGGTGAACTTCCAGGCATTGCCCAGCAGGTTGTCCAGCACCTGCCTGAGCAGGCGCGGATCACCGTGCGCGAGCAGCCCTGACTCTACCCGCAGCCGTGTCTCCCTGGTCGGGTCGCGCTCCTCATAGCCGGCCAGCAAGGCCTCGGAAAGGGCGCTGAGGTCTACCGCCTCCCAGCGCATGCTGGAGCGCGAAACCTGCGCCAGCGAGAGCATGGCGTCTATCAGTTCTCCCATTTGCGCCACCCCTGCGCGGATACGCGTCAGGTAATGCTGGCTGCGCCCGGTCTGCGGGTCACCGGCGGCCATGGCCTTGTCGAGCAGGGTGCTGAAACCGGCAATGGCACTGAGCGGGCTGCGCAAGTCGTGGGACACCGAATAGGAAAAGGCCTCCAGCTGCTGGTTGGCTGACTCCAGCTGCGCCGTCCGCCGTTTCACCCGCCCTTCAAGGCTGGCGTTGAGCAACATGATTTGCTCGTGCGCGAGCTTGCGCTCTCGCATGTCGGTGTTGATGCCCAGCATGCCGTTGACACGGCCCTGTTCATCATGCACCACACTCCAGCGCGCTTCGACCGCCACGATGGACCCGTCCCGTGCCAGTTTTTCCAGTTGCCCGGTCCAGAGATGTTCGCTACCCATGATCTGTTCCCTGATCAGGCTCAGTGTCTGGGGTCTGGCGTACATTTCCGTGCGCATGGTTTTGCCCAGCACTTCGTCGGCGGTCCAGCCAAACAAACGTTCCGCACCCTTGTTCCAGAACCTGAGGGTTCCGTCAAGATTGCGCACCATGATGGCATCTTGCGCCTGGTCCATCAAGGAGGCCTGCTCGCGCAACTTGAGCGCCGCCTGACGCGCAGCCTCCTGACTGCGGGCGTGTTCCAGCCGGGCGCGCAAGCTGCCAATGCCAAACGCCAGATTGTCGGCAAGCTCCTGTAAAAGCCGAACTTCGTCGGGGGAAAAGTCTTGCGCCTCAGAGGCGTAAAGGCACAGCACACCAAAACTGCGCTGCTCGCCACGCAGCGGTAAACCAATGCAGCTGCGGTAACCTCGTTTCAGGGCTGCCTCGCGCCAGAAAAAATCGCCGGCGCTGCTGATGTCGCCAATTTGCACGGGCTGGCCGCTACGGATGGCCCGCCCTGCCAGTCCCTGACCGGTAACCAGGTCCGCACGCCAGCTCAGGGCAATCGACGTCAGGTAGCCGGATTCGTCGCCTGCGTGGGCAGCGACCTGGATGCTGTGCGCCTCGTCGTCCTGGGCGTAGCCTACCCATGCCATACAGTAGCCCCCCACATCAACGGCTATGCGGCACACCTCGGCGAGCAGGCTCTCCTCGTCATTCATCCGGTTGATGGAAATGCTGGAACGACTCAATATTTGCAGTGCCCGGTTGGTTCTGGCCAGCGCCAGATCGGCCAGCTTGCTGGCGGAAATGTCGCGCGCCGTGCCGACCACGCGTTCGAGTTCACCGTTGGCGTTGAACACCGGGTAGGAGTGGTGGCGAATCCAGCGTGTCTGTCCGTCCGGGGTCAGGATGCGGTACTCGACCTCGGATCGCTCACCGGCACGATTGCGCTGGTGATTAAGCGTCACCAGATGACGGTCCGCGGCTACCGCAACATGGGCGAAAGAGGCCGGGTCGGCGTACAGGCTTTCGCAACTCAGGCCCCAGATTCTCTGATAGCCTGGGCTGACGTAAAGAAGTCGCCCGGTGCGGGCATCCGCACTGTAAAAAACGTCGTCGATGTTTTCCGCCAGCTCGCGAAAGCGCGCCTCGCTGCTGACCAGCGCCGCCTCGGCACGTGTCCGCTCCAGCGCAATTCGGGCCAGCCGGGTCGCCGTGTCCATCAGTTCCTGATCCTTGGGCAGGGGCTTGCCTGGAGTGCGCCGATAAATTGCAAAAGTCGCTAGTACCTCGCCATCGGTCGAAGTCACCGGCATTGACCAGCAGGCTCGCAGCTCGTGCGCCTGCAGCAACCCGCGGAAATTCTGCATCAGGGGATCGCGCTCTATGTCTTCAACCACCACCCGCGCCTTGCGGAACGCCGCAGTACCGCAAGCCCCCATGCCCTCACACACCGGCAAACCGTCAATCGCCTGAACAAAACTTGCCGGCAGGCTGGCTGCGGCACCATGACGCAGCTGCTGATCCTGGTTAAGCAATATTAAACAATGGCTGGCGGGTGAGCTCTTTTCTATCAGGCGCACAATCGCTTCGAGTGATTGCGGTAGCGGCACCCCAGCGGCAATCAAGGTCAGCACTTGTTGTTGCGCGGCAGCGAAATCTTCGGCGATCTTGAGTTCGCTGATGTCACTCGTTACGGCGACACCCCCGACCAATTGCCCGTTCGCATCACGCAGGGGGCGAGCGTTTATTCTCAAAACCCGGTCTTCCACGCCGGGCCTGCGGAACAGCCCGACCCAGTTGTCCACGCTGACACCCTGCAATGCCTGCATCAGGGGACGTTTCGCCAGTTCGCAAGCGGTTTTCCCGTCCGGCAGCATCAGTTCATTGGCGCTGCGCCAGTCATCGAGCGAGCTGCCAGTCCCGGGCGCATATTGATAGAGCTTGCGGGCGCTCGCATTGAGCAACAGAAAACGTCTGTCGGTATCAATCGCGATCACTCCTTCGCTCATGCTGTTGAGGATCAGGTCAAGCAGGATGCGCTCCTGTTCAGCGTGGTTCAGCGCTGCGTCCAACTCGTCCCGCCGCGTCTGAAGGGATGCGGCCATGTCGTTAAAAGCCCGGCCAATTTCGCCGATCTCGTCCCGATACAGGGAACCGGATCCGACGCGAGCCGCCAGATTGCCACGGATGACTTCGTTGGCCTGACTCAAAATGGCCCGGGCGGGGCTGACGATCAGGCGCTTTCCCAGCCACCAGGCCAAGGCAACGCCAAAAGCGGTCATGGCCAGCAAGGCTGAAAGTTCGATCTGAAGCAATTCACGCGGACCTGCGGTGATCATTTCGCTCGGCACGCTGATGGCCACGAAGAGTTCACCTGCAGCCACGCCACCGACCGGGGCGTAGGCATAAATCCGCGCTACTCCTGCGGTGTCGGCCGCCTCGCGCACGCCTGACTGGCCCGCCAGCGCGGCGTCCCGTACGATGGCGTCCTGCTCCTGTATGCCGACCACACCCTTGCTTGGCGGCCGAGTTGCCAGAACCATGCCACGCCGGTCAATCACTCGCAGCCGGGCACCGTCAAGGATTTCTCCCGCAGCCAGGGCGGTGGTTAGCGCCGTGATGTCCACCGCAGCATACGCAACGCCGTTCAGTACTGCTTGAGCGTCATAGACCGGCACACCGAAAGGAATGCCTGGCCGGCCGCTGAAGCGGCCCACGGCATATTCGCCAACTGAAATTTTTTGCCCTGCCAGAATCTGCTTGAAAAACCGGCGATCGCCGGCAAACGCACCCAATCCGAGATCGAGCGCATGACAGGAAATGTGGCCATCCAGGCCCACCACCCCCAAGTCAAGATAATTTGCATCCTGAGATTTCAGGTTTTTGAGGTACTGGACGCAAAGGCTGTTGCGCGTGTCCTTGATGGACGGACCGCTGGCAATATCGCCAAGGAGCTGGGCGACCCGTTCGGCGAGACGCTGCTGGTGCAAGGCGGCAAGAAATGCCTCCGATTGCAGGTTGGCCTGCGCCTGCGCCACGGCTGCTTGCCGGTTTTTTGCAGCGGAGTAGGCAAACAGTCCAAATACCGGCAGCAGGGCCAGCAGCACCAGTAAAACCAGACGGGCACGAAGCCCAAGCCAACTCGTCATACGGACTCCACCTGTCTTTACGATTCCGGTGTACCGGCATGAGCCAAGCGGCTCTGAAACACGAGGAACTGTCGCATGAGGCAGATAAACAACGCCAAGCGTGCAAACCCGGCGTCCCCGGACTTACTGCTTTCTCTGCACGAAAAGGTTGCGCTTTGCATCTTCGGCGTGCGCAAACGTTACCGCTCCGTTTTTCACGATGCCCATTACCAGCATATTTTGCGTGATGGCATCCTTGTCCTGCGCGGTGAATGGCTGATCATAGGTCGCGACGACACCGTAATACGTACGATTCTTGCTTTCAAGTGCCGCCTTGATGGCCGGCCCGGTCAGCTTGCCATCGCGTATGCCGAACAGCGAATAAACCAGAATGTAGACGGCGTCGTAGCCCTGCGCGGCAGCCATCGGCACCGGGATTTTCCTGACCTTGAACTTGCGCGCATAGCTGGTCAGAAAAGAGGATCGGCGTTCGTTGCTGGGCTCCGCGATAAAGGTTTGGGCCATCAGTGCGCCATCGGACGCTTGCCCGGCGCCGTCGATGAAGAATGGGAAAGACAGTGTCCAGGCGCCGACCTGCGGCACTTTCCAGTCCATGGCCTGACGTCCAAGCGCAATCACGGCGTTCTCCTGGCCGACGGTATAGCTGAAAACCACATTGGCACCCGCCGCCTTCGCGGCGCTCAGCTCGGTACTGAGGTCTTTTACGCCCAGGCCAAAACGCGCCACATAGACCGGTTTGATTTTCTTCGCGGCCAGTGCTTTTTCAACGTCCCGCAAGCCGGCTTCGCCGTAACCCGTGGTGTCGGCGAACACCGCCACCTTGTCCCATCCCCGCGCCAGAATGTCGTCCACGACAAATGGCGCCTGAATGGCATCGCGGGCCGAAGTACGGAAGATGTAACTTTCAGGGTCGGGGTATTTGGCCGTCAGCGGAGTGCCGGTCGCACAGGGGATAATGAGAGGCACCTGATGGGTCTGGTAGACCTCGAGCGACCTGGCGGCCACGCCGGTGTTGCAAAACCCGATCGTCGCGCTTACTTTCTGGGTCATCAGTTCCTGCGACGCCTTCAAACCCACCGCCGGGTCAGCCTGATCGTCCCGGCGCACGAGCTCCAGCCGGCGTCCCAGATAACCACCGACCGCATTGTTCTCGTCAACCGCTTGCTGGATGCCGTTGAGCATCGGTACGCCAAAGTCCGCCGACGGGCCGGTAAATGGGCCAATAACGCCGATCTTTAATGTGTTTCCGGTAATCTGCGGCGGCGTCGCGGCGCTGGCTGCCGGCTGCAGTGCGGGCTGGGCGCCGGCGGGCTGTGCAAAGCCAAGCGCCATGACAAAAGCCGCGGCGAGCCCGGTCAGGGCGCGCACGCCCATGATGGTGGAAACTGACAACATTTTTTCTCCTCGTGGACGGAAGTATAAGAAACCGTTCGTTGCGCGGACAAGACCTATTTACCCTCATGCATCAGGGCTCGGCGTCTGCCGACCGGCTTTTTTCCGCAGCGCCGCACGGCTTGTGGCGGTTTGCCGGGGGCCGGTCTAACTTCAGGGCAGCAGCGCGCGCGCCGCTGACTGCCTGAGGGCTGCCGTCAACGCGTCCAGCACCTCGGACTCCAGATTCCAGCAGTGCCAGTACAGCTGTATCGTCAGGGTGAAGCCGGGGGCAAGATTGACCAGCTGGCCCTGGTCGATCAGCCCCTGCGCAATCAGGCGTGGCACCACGCTGGCGCCCCAGCCCGCCAGCACGGCCCGTACCTGGCCTTCGGACGAGGGAACAAACAGCTGGTTCAGCGTGACGTGCTTGAGCCCGAAGGCCTTGCCGACGAACTCGCTTTGCATGTCGTCCTTGCGGTTGAACGCCACGAAGGGAATGTCGCGAAAGTTGTGCGCGCTCAGCAGCGATGCGGATTCTCCGATCCTGACAGCCTGGCCCAGCCGCTCCCGAGCAAACAGGGGAGTGGCCACGGCCACGTACTCCATGGCACCGAGCGCCACGACCTTGCAGCCGCGTAAGGCCTGTCTCAGCGAGGTGACGCAGCCCAGTACCTGGCCTTCGCGCAACCATTCGTGCGTGAAGTCCTGGTCGTCGGCGATGATTTCCATGGGCAGGCCCTGCTGGGCCAGTTCGGTCAGTGCCTCCAGCGCCCAGGTGGCCACGCTGTCGGCGTTGATTGCAATCGAAATGCGTTCCTCCTCGCGCGCGCCCCTGAGCGAGCTGGGCGCCAGCTCCTTCAGCTCGCGCTCCACGTCGGCGCGCAGCAGGCGCATCATCTTGGTGTGCTTGAGCAGCAGTTTTCCGGCAGAGGTGGCTTTTAGCGGCCGGCTGCGCACAATCAGCACGGTGCCGACCTGCGCCTCCAGCGCCCGTAAACGCTGCGACACCGCCGACTGCGTGATTGACAGGCGCTGGGCAGCACGCTCAAAACCACCCTCTTCGACAATCGCTGCAAGGCATTCCAGCGCATCGGGATCAAACGTGTTCATGCCGGCCTCTTGTATTAGTTATTCTGATGTTTTCACTAAGAGTTTAATTTTTCTGTTAATAGAAAGCAATCTCCTTCACACTAACCGTGCAGAAAAGGTGTGGCCATGAAAGTCGTTGTTTTGGGGGCGGGAATTATTGGCGTGAGCACTGCCTGGCATTTGCTCGAGCGGGGCCATGAGGTCACGGTGGTTGACCGGCAGCCCGGCGCGGCTCTGGAAACCAGCTTTGCCAATGCGGCGCAGATATCCGTCAGCTACTGTGAGCCCTGGGCCAACCGCGATGCGCCGCTGAAGGCGCTGAAATGGATGTTCCGTGACGATGCACCCCTGCTTTTTCGTCCGCAGCTGCCGTTTGGCGAAGGCTGGCAACAATGGCGCTGGGGCCTGCAGTTTCTCGGTCAATGCAATGACGCCGCGTTTGAACGCAATGTGCAGCAACTGGTGGCGCTGGGCGGCTACAGCCATACCGCCCTAAAGGAGCTGGTGGGCACCACCGGCATTGAGTACAACCGGCTGGAACGCGGCATCGCCCACTACTACACCGACCAAAAATCATTTGATACCGCTGGCGACGCTGCAGCGCTGATGCGCAAATATGGCGTCGCACGGCGCGTGGTGAGCACTTCCGAGCTGCTGGCCATAGAACCCGCCTTCAACTCATTTGCGCACCACATTGTGGGCGGCACCTACACCGCCAGCGACGAAAGCGGTGACGCCCGTGTCTTCACCCAGGCGCTGGCCGGTCGCTGCGCGGATCGGGGTGCCCGGTTTTTGTACGACCACGATATTGTGCGCCTCGAAAAAAGCGGAAATGCTATTAATTCAATAGCTATTCGTGACCGTAAAACCTGGACTACGGGCCAAAAAGACACCCAATTGAAATATTTGAAGGCCGACCGGGTGGTCGCTGCCTGCGGCTCGTACACGGCGCCGCTGCTGCGCACGGTTGGCGTCGACCTGCCGATCTACCCGGGCAAAGGCTACAGCGCCACTTTCCAGCTGCTCAAGCCCGAACTCGCGCCGTTTGTCAGCACCATTGACGATGAGGTCAAATGCGCGATCAGCCGCCTGGGCAATGAATTGCGGGTGGCGGGCACGATCGAGGTTGGCAGTTACGACCTGTCGCTCGACACGCCACTGGCCAGGGCCCGTTGCAAGATGCTGGCCGACCGCATTGAAGAAGTATTGCCCGGCGTCTGCGACACACGGCTGGAAGCGCAAGGCGGCAATCCCCAGTTCTGGACCGGCCTCAGACCGGCCACGCCGACCAACATTCCCTACATCGGCAAGACCAAAGTGGACCGGCTTTGGGTGAATGCCGGCCACGGCACCCTGGGCTGGACGCATGGCGCTGGTTCGGGCAAGGCGATCGCCGAGCTAATAAGCGGCGAGATCCCTGGCATGGATGTCGGCTTCTACGGTTGTGACCGCCCCAACGCCCGTTTAAGACCCCAATCAGCCTGACGAAGCGACGCCGGTCTGCGCAGACGGCCCGATCCGGGCTTGTCCAGCGTACTCAGCCGGCAGGCGCGCAAGTGCGTTTCTCCTACAGCACCTGCTTTGGCACGCTGACAGCCTTGCCACGGGACAGGCAGCAGAATCATATTTATGCCCAAGACGAAATCTTCTCCCAAGTCCATGAATCCTCCTGATCAGGCGGCCGCCGGCAAAGGCATGCCGGCAAAAAAGGCGCTTGCGCAAACGGCCCGTCCGGGAAAGTCCGGTACCCCCCAGGACAGCTCGGTCGAGGCCAGTCTGCAGTTACCGCACGAGCGCGACCAGGCGCTCAACATGACCGCGGAAACGCCAGATCCCTTGATGACGAAGGCAGCACGCGATGTCGACCAGGGGCATAAAGACACCAGCAACGGCCCTGAAATGGATCGCGCGTACAAAAAGCTTTAGGCCGGAGCAGGTGCGCAAGCCACAAGCCACAAGCCGCTGATGGCGGCGGTTTTCGGTGTCATCACAGACCGGGCCGAAACATGGGCCACGTCCAATAAAATCCGCTCTCTATTGCTATTAAAAACGTAGCAAGCTGCCTGTCTTAGGGGTCGCGGCACTGTGAACCGTCTACTCTCCGGCGGCTGGTTGCCGCACCGCGCCGCAAGCCACATGACCCCCGCGCGAAAACCCGGCGTGGACGTGCGCCGCGCGCATCAGTTAAATTAGTCCTCTATGCTTTCTCCTACCACCCTTCGCAAAGCGAGTGGCCCCAACTTTTCCGCCAAGGAATTCCGGACCTCACTGGCAATGTTTGCCACCGGGGTGACCATCGTCACCGCGCGCGCGCCAGATGGGAGCCTGGTCGGGCTGACCGCCAACTCTTTCAACTCGGTGTCGCTCAACCCGCCGCTGGTGTTGTGGAGCCTGTCGCAGGCCGCCGGTTCCATGGCAGCGCTGAGTAGCGGCTCGCACTACGCCATCAATATCCTGGCGGCGGACCAGAAAACGCTGGCCGAGCGCTTTGCCAGCAAGCGTGAGGACCGCTGGAAAGATGTGGCGTTCACCGAAGGCGCCAGCGGCTCACCTCTGCTAGAAGGCGCTGCCGCCACTTTCGAGTGCTTCAACCGCAGCCGCTATGAAGAAGGTGACCACGTCATCTTTGTCGGGGAAGTCGAGCGCTGCAGCCACCGCGTCGGCGCTGCGCCACTGCTTTTTCACGGTGGCAGGTTCTACACTGAACACCCTTTGTGAACCACCCTGCACGGGGGCAGCTTCGCGCTGAAGCGCCGTCCTCGATTGCTGAACACTGACCCCATGACCGCACGCAAAGTCCACCTCGACACCCTGGCCATTTCCCTGCTGCTTGGCTGCTGCCTCTTTTGGGGCCTGCAGCAGGTGCTCATCAAGGCAACGATTGCGGAAATACCACCCATGTTCCAGGCGTCCCTTCGCCTGGTGGGGGCGACGGTGCTGCTCTGTCTATGGTGCTTGTGGCGGCGAATTCCGCTGTTCAGGCGCGACGGCTCGCTGGCAGCCGGCCTGCTTGCGGGCGCGCTCTTCGGTGCGGAGTTTGCCTGCATCTACCTGGGCCTTCAATACACCACGGCGTCGCGCCTGACGGTGTTTTTATACACCTCGCCGTTCTGGGTGGCGCTGCTACTGCCCTTCTGGGTCAAGTCGGAAAAGCTGCGCGGCCTGCAATGGGTCGGCTTGCTGGCGGCATTTGTAGCGGTGGTGTTCGCCCTGCGCGAAGGCTTTACGGGCGAGCATGCATCTACCGCGCGCGGCGACCTGCTGGCGCTGCTCGCCGGTATGGCCTGGGGCCTGACCACGGTGGTGATTCGCGCCACCAGTCTGGTCAGGATCTCGGCCGAAAAGCTGCTTTTTTACCAGCTGGCCTTCAGTGCGCTGGCTTTTCCCGCTCTGTCGCTCGGTCTGGGCGAAGCATGGGTCTGGCAATTCAGTCCGTTTGCCATTACCTCGCTGGCGCTCCAGACGGTGATTGGTGCTTTTGCCAGCTACCTGGCCTGGATGTGGATGCTGGGTCGTTACCCGGCCACCAAGATTTCGGTGTTTGTATTTTTCACGCCGCTGTTTGCGCTGCTGTTCGGTGCAGCGTGGCTGGGCGAAAGCGTGACACCGGGATTGCTGGTGGCGCTGGCTACTGTGGCAGCCGGTATCGTGCTGGTCAACCACCAGCCACGCGCGGTGGCTTGAGCGGCAAAAAACGGCTCAGTTCAACAATGCGCCGGCTTCAAACCAGCGCTTGATCACGGCGCGCTCGTCCTCGGTGATCCGGCTGGCGTTGTTGAAAGGCATCAGCCTGAGAATGACCACCTGCTGATAGACCGCCTGGGCGTTCTGCCTGAGCAGCTCGGGCGTGTGCAGGGCGATGCCCTTGTTCTGCAGCTGCGCGTTGTGACACATCACGCAGCGTTGGGTTATGACCGAGTTCACTTCGGCGAAACCCGGGGGTTTTTCAGCGGCGGCGAGGGCAGCCGCCGAGGGTGGCGGCGGCGCCAGCCAGATCGCCAGACCGACCAGCAACACAGTACCGTATCCGGCATATTCCCAGGGTGCGCGCCTGCCCTTTACCCCGGCCTTGTGGCGCGCGACAAAACTGTGCCGGATCAGCGCGCCAGCCAGCATCAGCAGCACCAGCACCAGCCAGTTGCCCTTGGCCGAATACAGCCAGCCATAGTGATTGGACAGCATCGCCATCAGCACGGGCAGCGTGAAATAGGTGTTGTGCACGCTGCGTTGCCTGGCGCGCCAGCCATACAGTGGATTGACCGGCTGAGCCGCCTTGAGCTGCGCCACTACCTTGCGCTGCCCGGGAATGATCCAGACCCATACGTTGGCGCTCATCGCCGTGGCGAGCATGGCACCGACCAGCAGGAAGGCAGCGCGCCCGGCAAACAGCTGGCAGGCCAGCCAGGTCGCAAAAACAACAAAGACAAACAGGCCCGCGCCAACGATAAGGTCACCGTTTTTCCTCTGCCCAAAGCTGCGGCAGATCACGTCGTACACCGCCCAGCCGGACACCAGAAAGCCGAGCGCTGCGCCGATGGCGGCACTGGCCGACCAGTCATGAATGCTTTTGTCCACCAGAAAGGTCCCGGCATTGAAAAGGTAGAGCACCGTGAACAGGGCGAAGCCGGTAAGCCAGGTCGAGTAGGCCTCCCAGTAAAACCAGTGCAGGTTTTCAGGCATCTGTTTCGGTGCCACCAAATATTTTTGCGGATTATAAAAACCGCCGCCATGCACCGCCCACAACTCGCCATCAACACCCTTTTTTACCAGTTCGGGATCGCTCGGGCTGATCAGGCTGTTGTCCAGAAAAACAAAATAAAACGACGCACCAATCCAGGCAATCGCGCTGACGACGTGGGCCCAGCGCAGCAGCAGATTGGCCCAATCCAGAGCATAGGGCAGGTAGGCCGTCATCATGAGCCGCGGTAGGTCGAGTAAGTCCACGGGCTGACGAGCAGCGGCACATGGTAGTGACCGCTGGCGTCGGCGATGCCGAAGTCAACCGGCACCGTATCAATGAAGGCCGGCTCCGGCAGCGTCACGCCACGGGCGCGAAAGTATGCTCCGACCTCGAACAGCAGGCGGTAATGGCCAGTCGCCATGCTGGCGCCATCCAGCAGCGGACCGCCTTCGTTGCGGCCGTCCTGATTCAGGACCACTTCCTTGAGCGTCAGGGCGTGCGTGCCATCGAGCCGCTGCAGCGTGAGCTTCATTCCGGCAGCCGGGCAACCGTGCATGGTATCGAGAACGTGGGTGCTGAGATGGCCCATGAGAAGCTTTCTGAGGGTTGAATAAACAGCGCCGGCCCACTTCCTGCGGCGTCACAACATGGCAAGCGGCTGGCTTGTGTTTTACGATGCTACCGTATGCGTCCGGCCCTGCATAAGCGGTTTCCGCCTTTCCCTTCATGCCACCCCCTGAAAAGTAGCGAATCACCATGCCCCCTTCATACCCGCGCGACCTGAGAGGCTATGGCCGCCATCCACCGGTGGCAAACTGGCCCGGCCGCGCCCGCATTGCAGTTCAGTTTGTGCTGAACTACGAAGAAGGTGGAGAGAATTCGCTGCTGCATGGCGACACCGGCAGCGAGCAGTTTTTGTCCGAGCTGTTCAACCCGCCTGCCTTCCCCGCCCGCCACCTGAGCATGGAAAGCATCTACGAATACGGCGCGCGCGTCGGCGTCTGGCGGCTGCTGCGCGAGTTCGAAAAGCGCAGCCTGCCGCTGACGGTTTTTGGTGTCGGCATGGCGCTGGAACGTTGCCCGGAGGTAACGGCGGCCTTCAAGGAACTTGGCCACGAAATCGCCTGTCATGGCTGGCGCTGGATCAACTATCAAATCGTTGACGAAGCCACTGAACGCGCGCACATGGCGCGCGGCATGGAAATCATTGAGCGCCTCACCGGCGAGCGGCCGCTGGGCTGGTATACCGGCCGCGACAGCCCAAATACGCGCCGGCTGGTGGCCGACCATGGCGGTTTTGAGTACGACAGCGACTACTACGGTGACGAACTGCCGTTCTGGCTGAATGTCGAAAAAACCGATGGCTCGTTTGCGCCGCAACTGGTGGTTCCCTACACGCTCGACACCAACGACATGCGTTTTGCCTTACCGCAGGGATTTTCGCAGGGTGACGATTTTTTTACCTACCTGCGCGACAGCTTTGACGTGCTCTATGCAGAAGGTGAGGAGCGGCCGGCCATGCTGAGCATCGGCATGCACTGCCGGCTGCTGGGACGCCCCGGCCGCCTGCGGGCGCTACAGCGTTTTCTGGATCATATCGGGCAGCATGACCGCGTCTGGGTGACGCGGCGGATCGACATCGCGCGCCACTGGAAACAGGCGCACCCCTTCAGTCCCGCAACCGCTTTCGTCTGGTCAGCCGCATGATTACAGTCACCCAACTCAACGCGGCCGCACAGGCCGAATTCGTCCAGCTGCTCGACGGCACTTATGAACATTCGCCGTGGATTGCCAGGAAGGCCTGGGCCAGGCGCCCGTTCACCAGCCTGGCGCAGCTCAAATTCGTCCTTGTCGAACTGGTTCGCAAGGCCGGGCGCGAGGCGCAACTCTCGCTGGTTCGCGCCCACCCGGAATTGGCCGGCAAAGCCACAGTGAGCAAACCCCTGACCGCTGAATCAGTCAGCGAGCAAGACCGGGCCGGCCTGAGCCACTGCACGCTCGAAGAGTTCGCGCGCATCCAGCAACTTAACGCCGACTACAGCGCCAGATTTGGCTTTCCCTTCATCTTGGCGGTACGCGGCCCGCGCGGGCTGGGCTTGAACCGGACCGAGATCATCGAGACCTTTGCGCGCCGGCTGGAAAACCATCCCGCCTTTGAACTGGCCGAATCCCTGCGCAACATTCACCGCATCGCGGAAATCCGCCTGAACGACAAGCTCGACCATACGCCTGAGCTTGGCAACCTGGTGTGGGACTGGGCCGAGCAACTCAGCGCCTACAGCGATAGCGGATATGCCGAACGCGGCGAACTGACCGTGACCTATCTTACCGATGCCCACCGCGCCTGCGCGCAGCAGTTGGCTAAGAGGATGCGCGAGGACTGCGGCTTTGACGAGGTGGCGATCGACGCCGTCGGCAACGTGGTCGGCCGCTATCTTGGCAGCGACCCGCAGGCCAGGAGTTTGCTGACCGGCTCGCATTACGATACGGTGCGCAACGGTGGTAAATACGACGGCCGGCTGGGCATCTTCGTGCCGATGGCCTGTGTGCGCGAATTGCACCGCCAAGGCCGGCGCCTGCCCTTCGACATTGAGGTGGTCGGCTTTGCGGAAGAGGAAGGCCAGCGCTACAAGGCAACCTTCCTCGGCTCGGGCGCCTTGACCGGTCATTTCGAAATAGGCTGGCTGGACCAGCAGGACGCTGAGGGCATCACGATGCGCGAGGCCATGATGCATGCCGGCCTGCGCGTTGGCGACATCCCCGGGCTCAAGCGCGACCCGGCCGATTACCTCGGCTTTGTCGAAGTTCACATTGAGCAGGGCCCGGTGTTGAACGAGGCTGATTTTCCCCTCGGCATCGTCACGTCCATCAATGGCGGCGTCCGTTATCTCGGCGAAATCATAGGCATGTCCAGCCATGCGGGCACCACGCCGATGGGCCACCGGCGCGATGCGGCCACCGCAGCAGCAGAGCTGGCGCTCTACCTCGAACAGCGCGGCAGCAGCGCGCCGCATCTGGTCGCCACCATGGGAATGCTTGAAGTGCCCAACGGCTCGATCAACGTGGTGCCTGGCCTTGCCAAATTCAGCCTCGACATTCGCGCCACCACCAACGAAGTTCGCGACGCCTGCGAAGCCGACGTGCGGGCGGAACTGCAGCGAATCTGCGAACGGCGCGGCCTGCAATGCAGGCTCGAAGAAACCATGCGGGCCTCGGCCGCACCCAGCGCACCCGACTGGCAGCTGCGCTGGGAGCGCGCCGTTGCATCGCTCGGATTGCCGGTTTACCGCATGCCTAGCGGCGCCGGCCACGACGCCATGAAGCTGCACGAAATCATGCCGCAGGCAATGCTGTTTGTGCGCGGCCTGAATGCAGGCATCAGCCACAACCCGCTGGAATCGATCACCAGCGACGACGCCGGCCTGTGCGTGAGCGCCTTTCAGAACCTGCTTGCACAAATTGCCATGGAACAGCCATGACCCCCGCTTCCCGCTACGCCGCGCTTGACGTTTGGATCGACGCGCATTTCGACGAGGAAGTGCAATTTCTGCAGCAGCTGGTGCGCGTTCCCACAGACACACCGCCCGGCAACAACGCACCACACGCCGAGCGCACCGCCGAGTTGCTCGGGGGTTTCGGTTTCGAGGCTGAAAAATACCCTGTGCCTGCCGACGAAGTCAAAGCCTGGGGGCTGGAGTCCATCACCAACCTGATCGTGCGCCGCCACTACGGCGCCGGCAAAATTATCGCCCTGAACGCTCACGGCGACGTGGTGCCGCCCGGCGACGGCTGGACGCACGACCCCTATGGCGGCGAGGTGGTCGATGGCAAGCTTTATGGCCGCGCCGCCGCCGTCAACAAGAGCGACTTTGCCACCTACGCCTTTGCCGTGCGCGCGCTTGAAGCCCTTGGCCAACCGCTCACTGGCGGCATCGAGCTGATCTTCACTTATGACGAGGAGTTTGGCGGCGAACTCGGCCCCGGCTGGTTGCTCAAGAAAAAGCTTGTTCAGGCCGACTTGCTGATCGCTGCCGGCTTCAGCCATCAGGTAATTACCGCGCACAACGGCTGCCTGCAACTGGAGGTCACGCTGCACGGCCAAATGGCGCACGCCGCCATTCCCGACACTGGCATTGACGCGCTGCAGGGCGCCACCGCGGTTCTCAGTGCGCTGTACCAGCAGAACTTGCGCTACAGGTCCATCACCTCGAAAGTCGCGGGCATCAACCACCCCTACCTCAATGTGGGCCGTATCGAAGGGGGAACCAACACCAACGTGGTGCCCGGCAAGGTGGTGCTCAAGCTGGACCGCCGCATGATTCCCGAGGAAAACCCGGCCGAGGTTGAGCTGGAGGTGCGCCAGGTCATTGCCAGCGCAGCGGCCAGCGTGCCCGGCATCAGGGTTGAAATCAAGCGCTTGCTACTGGCCGGAGCGTGGCTGCCCGACGCCGCCAATGCCCCACTGGTGCAGGCACTGCAAAAGCATGGCGCATCCATTTTTGGCGAGCCGATTCCCATTTCGGGCACGCCGCTGTACACCGACGTGCGGCTGTTCGGCGCCGCCGGCATTCCGGCTGCAATTTATGGCGCCGGGCCGAGAACCGTGTTTGAAAGCAACGCCAAGCGCGCTGACGAACACCTGTTGCTGGCGGATTTGCGTGGGGCGACAAAAGTGGTGGCGCGTACCCTGCTGGACCTGCTACAGGGGCCAGCGGTTTCGCAGGTACTTTGAATGACCATGTTAGGGACGGTCGGGGCTGGCTGAAATTCGCTGATTGAGAACTGCCTACAAAAAGCGGATTTCTGAATAGCGGGTTCAGAACAGGTTTGATCGTCAGCACTTTAAAATAGCGGCCGTTAACGTTCAGGGAAACCGCTCGCTGTGTGGACGAGCGCTCCAGTCCAGCCAGCCTGCGGAAAGCCAGAGTCTACGCAACCTCCGAGAGCCAAGGCATTGCGATGACCACAGACTCTGGCTCGGCCGCGCCGACCTCAAGCACACACCATTTGTTGAAGTGCGCTGTCTCATTGAGTCGACGCAACGCAAGAGTCAGTTAAAGGAGCGATGCAAAACATATCGTGTCGCGGGCGAAACTGACGCGGTCGCGGGCGCATGCCCGTAGATCCAACGCAATGTACCCCGCAAGATGCGGCTATAGGAAGTGGCAACTTCAACTACAAAAACCGGCATCTGGGCTTTGGGCGCCAGCGCTTCACGATTCTTCGGCTTATTTCATCAGTTTGAGATGGGTGACGATGTAATCGTCGCCGACTCGTCGGGCAACGAACCGAATCTTGTCGCCTTGCTTGACCGAGTCCAGCAGCTTTTGGTCTGACACGCCGAACTCCATCGTCATCGCCTCCATCCGGAGGTTTTCAATCGGTCCGTGTTGCAGCAAAAGCCGCTTTTCATTTTTGTAAACCTTCAAAACCTCTGCGCTGGCCATGGCGCGTGAGCCGGCGGCAGGTTTTTTAACCGGCCCGGCCGCGTTGGCGGAAAACCCGCCCTGCGCGGGCAACATCGCGCTTGCAGCGAATGCAATCAAACCGATAACTTGAACCGGCTTCATAGAAAGCTCTTTCGCGACAGCTGCCAGAACTTCCGGGTTTCGCCTAACTCAGTGCGGGATGTGGCCGCTGGCTGCCGGGCGGGTCCTTCTGCCGGTCGTGCCAGTTTGCTTCGCATTATCAGCAACCATACGGCTGGTATCACCAGCATGGAGAGCAACGGCGCGGTGACCATGCCCCCTACCATCGGTGCGGCGATGCGCTGCATCACCTCAGAGCCGGTACCCCCGTTCCACAGAATGGGCAGCAAGCCTGCCAGGATGACAGCGACGGTCATGGCCTTGGGACGAACGCGGAGCACGGCGCCTTCCGTGATGGCTTCCAGCAGAAGTGCTTCCGTGGGTACGGCGCCGGCTGCCAGACGGCGCTGCCACGAACCCTTCAGGTACACCAGCATCACCACGCCAAACTCCGCAGCCACGCCGGCCAACGCAAGAAAGCCCACCACTGTCGCTACCGAAATGGCGTGTCCCAGGGCCCAGATGAGCCAGAAGCCACCGGTCAGGGCAAACGGCACCGCCAGCAGGATGAGCAAGGCTTCGTCAAGGCGGCGAAAGGCCAGGTAAAGCAGCAAAAAAATAATGGCGATGGTGAACGGCACCACGACCTTCAGACGCTCGGATGCACGTTCCAGATATTCAAACTGTCCGGACCAGGCGATGGAATAACCCGCCGGAACCTTGACCTCATTCCCGACGCGCTGTTGCATCTCGGTAACTGCCGAGCGGAGATCACGACCGTGCAGGTCAACATAGACCCACCCGGAAAGTCGGGCGTTTTCGCTGCGCAGCATGGTTGGACCCTCCTCAATCCTGACAGCGGCCACATCAGACAATCGCAACTGCGCTCCTTTCTCAGTCACGAAAGGCAGATCGCGCAATTTTTGCAGCGAGTCCCGCACTTCTCGCGGATAGCGCACGTTGATGGGGAAGCGCTGCCGCCCCTCGACTACCTCTCCGACCTTGTCGCCCCCGATCGCCGATGACACCAGCAGCTGCAAGTCAGCGATGTTAAGCCCGTATCTCGACGCGGCGAGCCGGTCTATGGAAACGTCAATGTAGCGCCCCCCAACCAGGCGCTCGGCCAGGGCCGATGTGACGCCGGACACTTTCTTTACAGCCGCTTCGATCTCGCCCGCCAGGCGGTCGATTTCCGCCAGATCGGCGCCACTGACTTTTATACCTACCGGACTTTTGATGCCGGTTGCAAGCATGTCGATGCGGTTGCGAATCGGTGGCACCCAGATATTGGACAAACCGGGTACCTTGACTGCCTTGTCGAGCTCCCCGACCAGTTTTTCCGGCGTCATGCCGGCACGCCACTGGTCCCTCGGCTTGAACTGAACCGTGGTTTCAAACATTTCCAGCGGGGCCGGGTCGGTTGCCGTGTCAGCGCGACCGGCTTTGCCAAATACGCGCTCGACCTCGGGGACGGTCCGAATCATCCGGTCCGTCTGCTGCAGCAGTTCGGACGCTTTGGCGGCTGAAAGGCCAGGCAGAGCTGACGGCATGTAAAGCAGGTCGCCTTCATCCATGGCAGGCAGGAACTCACCGCCAAGTTGTGAAAGTGGAAGGATGACACTCGCCAGGGCCAGGACCGAGACGGCGATGGTGGTTTTCGGGAAGCGCAGGACCCAGACCAGGGTGGGCCGGTACAGCGCCATCAAAAAGCGGTTTACCGGATTGGCATGCTCGCGCGGAATACGCCCCCGGATAAGGTAGCCCATCAGCACCGGAACCAGGGTGATGGCCAGAGCCGCTGAAGCGGCCATGGCGTAGGTCTTCGTGAACGCAAGGGGTGCGAACAGCCGGCCTTCCTGGGCTTCCAGTGTGAACACGGGAATAAAAGACAGGGTGATGATGAGCAGCGAAAAGAACAGTGCTGGTCCCACCTCGACCGCCGCCTCTGTCACGACAGCCCAACGCTGCCCGGATTCCAGCTTTTGCTTCGGATGCGCCTCTTGCCAGGCTTCGAGGTGCTTGTGCGCATTTTCAATCATGACCACCGCGGCATCGACCATTGCACCAATCGCAATGGCAATGCCGCCCAGGGACATGATGTTGGCGTTGACGCCCTGATAACGCATGACAATGAAAGCCGCCAGGATTCCCACCGGCAGAGAAACCACTGCCACCAGCGAGGACCGCAGATGAAACAGGAAAAGCAGACAAACTGCGGCGACAACAATGAACTCCTCCACCAGCTTGCTGCGCAGATTGACCACCGCCCGCTGGATGAGTTGAGAGCGGTCGTAGGTGCTGACGATTTCGACGCCGGCAGGCAGACTGGCCTTGAGTTGCGTCAGTTTGGCTTTTACCGCTTCAATGGTTTGCAGGGCATTCTTGCCAGTCCGCATCACCACCACGCCGCCGGCTACTTCGCCCTCGCCATCGAGCTCGGCAATGCCGCGGCGCATCTCAGGGCCGATCTGGATCCGGGCCAGGTCGCCCAGCCGCACTACGACACCGCTGCTCGAAGCGCTCAGGGGAATGTTGCGAAAGTCATCCAGGCTAGCCAGGTAGCCGCGGGCTCTGACCATGTATTCGGTTTCGGCCAGTTCAACCACGGCACCGCCTGATTCCTGATTAGCCCGCCTGATGGCTTCCAGCACTCTGGCATGCGGAATACCGTAGGCGCGCAGCCGGTCAGGGTCGAGCACCACCTGGTATTGCCGCACCATCCCGCCGATGCTGGCCACTTCGGCCACGTTGGGTACAGACTTCAACTCAAACTTCAGAAACCAGTCCTGCAGGGCGCGGAGCTGACCGAGGTCAGTGTGCCCAGTGCGGTCGACCAGGGCGTATTCGTAGATCCAACCCACACCGGTCGCGTCTGGTCCGAGCGCGGCAATCGCCCCTTCCGGCAGCCTGGACTGAACCTGGTTGAGGTACTCGAGTACGCGAGACCTGGCCCAGTAGAGGTCGGTGCCATCCTCGAACAGCACGTAAACAAACGAGTCACCGAAGAAGGAGTATCCCCGCACGGTCTTCGCCCCCGGTACCGACATCATGGTAGTGGTCAGCGGATAAGTGATTTGATTTTCGACAATTTGAGGTGCCTGACCAGGGTAGCTGGTGCGAATGATGACCTGTACATCGGACAGGTCTGGCAATGCGTCGAGCGGCGTCTTCGCCAGTGACCACAGACCCCAGCCGACCAGGATGGCGGTGGCCCCCAGCACCAGAAAACGACTGGCAACGGACCAGCGGATAATTTTTGCAATCACTGGCCGGCTCCAGAAGCCACGGGAATGACGCTCTGCAATACATAGTCGTCACCTTGCTGAATGAAGTCGAACTTGACTTGCATGCCCACCTTGAGATCCTTGGCAAGCCCTTCCCTGGGAGTCTTGAATGACATTGTCATCGCACCCCACTTGAGTGATGCGATGGGTCCGTGGGACAGCCTCAGTGCGTCTTTGTCAATCGCCTCAATTTTGCCTTTGCCCGAGTGGCGTTCCGGCGCAGGTGCCTTCAAGGCGCCAGCGTCGAGTCGCCCGAGCGCGGACTTGATGCTGGCCTCCGAATCGAGCAGGAACTGGCCAGAAACTACCACCCGCTGACCCTCAAGCAGCCCCGACTTCACCTCTACATCGCCACCGCTGTCTCGTCCAAGCTCAACTTCCACCGGGCTGTATTTACCGCCCTCGCCAGCCACAATGACGACATTGCGCCTCCCGGTCGCAATCACGGCCTCTTGCGGCACCAACAGGGCTTGCTGCGCGCCGCCTTCCCTGAAGATGACGCGTACAAACATGCCCGGCTTGAGCAGGAAAGCCGTGTTGCGAATTTCGACCCTCGCTTTGAAGGTACGCGTTGTCGGATCAACGTCGGGAAGCACCGCCGACACCTTCCCGGCAAACGCCTTGTCCTCCAGACCCGGCGCCCTTACTTCGGCATTACTGGAGGGGCGCACCTGCAGGCCCATGGGTTGAGGCACGTCGGCCATGACCCAGACAGAGCTCAGGTCGGCAATGCGAAAAAGCGTCAGGCCGGGGGAAATCATGGACCCCTCCCGGACACCGAGTTCTGCGACAACCCCGGAAGTGGGAGCGGTCAAGGTGAAGCGGGTTTGCGCCACGCCCGCGCGCTCGGACCTGGCGATGACATCATCAGGTATCGACAGAAGTCGAAGACGCGCTCGCGCCGCCTCGACGAGCGCGTCCCCCGCTTGCGCACGCCGCACACCCATGTATTCTTCCAGCGCTGCGGCCCACTCAGGCGCATAGAAGGTCGCCAATGGCTGTCCCTTTCTGACGGGGTCAAGCAGCGCGCGGACGTGAAGCTTCTCGATGTACCCGATGACCCGGGACTGCACCACTTCGGTGGCTCGTTCGTTCTGCGTCACGACGCCGCTTGCCTCGAAGCTGGCGGACATGTCGCTCTTGCGTACCAGGCCGGTCCGTATGCCCAGGTTCTGGGCCAGCTGGGGGCTGACGGTCGCGCCGGATCCGCCAGCCGCATCGGCATAGACCGGAACAAGCTGCATGTCCATGAAGGGTGACTTGCCGGGTTTGTCGAACCGGGTGCCAGGCACCATCGGGTCATGCCAGTACAGCACCGGCCGAGCCGGTTTCAGGTCGCCGGTAGCGCCGACTGAATCGGGCGCGGCGTTGCTGGTCACAACGGCAGTGCGGTGAGCGCCCAGCTGGTAGGCGCTGACGGCGATCAGTGCGCTGGCAACGGCGCAAACGGCTACAAATACCGCTGTTTTCATGGGCGGGCTCCCGGTGCGACGGCCTTGGCGGTCTCCAGATAAACATACCGGAGCTCGGCCCACAAACGGGCAGTCTCACGTTCCAGGTCCAGCAGTTGCAGATGGATTTCGACCTCGGCACGTCTTGCCTCAAGAACGGTCGCCAGGCTGGACTGACCGGTGCGGTAGGAGGCGAGTGACAGGTCAACGCGCTGGCGGGCAAGCGGCAGCAGTGCCCCGGCAAGCCTTTTTCGCCGCTCAATCAAACTTTGCCATTCAGCATGATTGGACGCCACGCCGGCCTGAATTTCCCGCCGCAGGTTTTCGTGCAACTCCTGCGCTTGTTCGAGTTGTGAGCGTCTTGCCGCGATCTCGCGATCCTGCCTTTCAGAGGCATTGACCGGCAGAGGCACGCTGATGCCTACCGAAACCATGTTCGAGTACGCGCTGCCACGTTGCTGATAGGCAACTTCCCAGCTCCAGTTGGGCTGCTTGTTTTTTTCCGCTATTGCCAGTTCAGTTTTGGCAATGTCCAGCTCGCGGGAATGCTCCAGCAGCGACGGTGATGCGCTGACAATGTCTGGGCTCGCAAGGTCAGCCAACAGTTCTTCAATGTTGGGCGGCGTGCCAAGCGTCCTGTTCGCCTCCTCGCCAAGCCATCGCGCCAATACAATATGAGCAAGCCGTTCCTGCTTGTCAATCACCAGCATTCGGTCCCAGGTCTGCAAGAGCGCAGCGCTGGTTATGGGGAACTCAATGGCGGTCGCCTTGCCGGCGCGCAGCTGCGAATCCAGAGTTCGCAGCTGCACCTCCAGTTCGGCGGCCAAAGTCTTGAGGAATTCCCGCGACTTGACGGCGTAGAAACGATCCAGCCAGGCGATGGCGACGTCACGACGCAGATTGGCAGCAAGCTTGCGTCCCAACGCGTCCTGACGCGATGCTTCAAGCTCATTTCGTTCCCGGATAAGCAGTCGTTTGCCGGACGACACGTACTCCTGCATCACGCCAATCCTGCGCATGGTCATGAAATCCCTGCCGAGGCTCAAGCGCTCGGGCCCGGATATGGGAAGGTTGTCAACACCGGCGCGCAGCACCGGGTCTGACTGCTGGCTTGCTGCAATAGCGATGTGCCTCGATGCCTGCGCGCCAAGGGCGGCAGCGTTCAAGGCGGGCGCGTTGGCCTGTGCGATGCCGAGGGCCTCCTCCAGCGATAACGGACTTGCTGGCTCGGCCTGAAGCGGCAGCGTTGCCAGCGCCAGGCACAGCGATGTGATGGCGTTAACCGCACCACGGCGATTGATGATTGATAAAACTGGACCCATGACCTTCTCCTGAAAACATGGCAATAAACGGCCAAGCGACGCACAACAGCTACGCCACGAAGAGGTTTCGGGAAGTATCAAATGCGCAGCCGACCGGTGCGCCAAAGAGGGGGTGGGTAGGTGGAACGCCGAAGCGGTGGTGCCTGAACCAAAGCCTCGCTGGCGTCGGCAGTCTGCGCCGGAGTCGGAACAATGAGAAAAAGAACCAGCGCAGGGTTGAAGTCCAAAGCCTGCGCAGAAGCTACGGTCTGATTCCCCTGATCACAGTGCTGGAGACAAAGGGCCGGCTGTGCCATGTCTACATCAGCCATTCCCGTCCCGGCGCAGGGCATGCCGGCCATCGCGTTTTCAGTCACCGCCTTGGCCGTATTTTGTGACGAGCTCAGTGGATTCAGGCTGGGACAGGCATACGCCGACATCGCAAGCTGGGAAAATACGATTCCCAGCAGCGCGACCCAGGCGTAGAGCGAACGGCGTAAGGCTTTCATTGGACGCGCCGATTGTATGGCGCTGGTTGAAAGCCCGCCGGTTTGAGGAATTTCGAGTCGGAAACGCAAAAAAGCCATCATCATGGGCGCGGCAGGCCACCGGGCAATCGTCGCCATTACGGCCCGTCCCGCCCATGATGGCGCTCGGCCGGGGTACTTGAAGGGTCAACACGTTAGAACCGGTCAAACAGGCGCGGCAAATCTGCTGCCGCAATCGGCTGACCGCAATTGATGACCGAGAGCGCTACCGGACCTGAGCCGCACGCGGCCAGTTCAATGCGAACCGTGCTGCCAGGATCCGCTCAACCACCAGCATTGCCCAGCAGAAGTTCGCGGTGTGTACCCGTTTGGGATTGGAGCGCCTCTAGGCGCTCTTGTCGATCAATGTGCCGTCGGGCTTTTGCAACTCCAGTACAAAATTGCCGCCACCTGCAAAAAAATCGTTGGGCTATGTTTCAGATTCAGGGAATCCCCTTGATTCACGCCTCGTTGAGCAAGTGGGTGACGATGCCCCGCTTTTAAACCAGCGAATCAGCCTGTGTTTCCTACAGGTTGAGATTGGGGACGGCACACACCGCCAGGGAAACAAGTGCCGGCCCGATAAACGCTTGGACCGCGAGCCGGGTCGAAAGCCGGCGGCTGATCGACCAGCGCGATTTAAAACTCAGCGGCGCCAAGGGCTTTGGGTCAGAAGTGCGGAAAAGCCATTTTCAAGCCATTTCTGGACCCGCCCTTATGCCATTGTCTCCCTCATGGGCTGGTGATTGCCGCCCTGAACCGAATCCCAAACGTCGTTAAGATCATACGGAAATGACTAAAACCCTGTGGCAATTTCTGCTGACCTGTTTGTTGCTGGTCGCTCTACCCTCTCAAGGGTTTGCGGCGATAGGCATGGCAGTTTGCGGGCCCAATCACCACGCGGTTTTTGACATCTCGTCGCCTGCTAGCAACTTGGACAGCCGGGCAGCGCAAAAGGCGCCTGGCCGGGTTTTACATCAGCACGCGCTCGAGTCCTCCGATGCGCATGATGCGGACGGCCATGCCGGCCAGTCCGTCATGTTGTCTCCCGATACCGGCGCGTCAGGCAACGCCATCAAGGCCGATAGCGATCTCAAGTGCAAAAATTGTGCGCCTTGCTGTGCCAGTGCCCTGTTGACCAGCGAAGTCGTCACACCCGGCGCCCTATTGGCGGGTAAGACGGATTTTCCTGCCCTCATTACCGTTCTGACTTTCCCACCACTCGGCGGCCTCGACCGACCACCGCGCCTTCTCCTCGCCTGAGGGCAACAGACACGGGGCCGCGCGACTCGCTTTGAGTGCGCTAACTTTCCCTGTTGCCTACCACGAAGTCCCCGGGCGATGCCCGCCGGGGTAACACATTGTGATATGCGAGGTTTTCATGTTTTCCCTTTCCCTTCGCTGGACAGTATTGTCTGCAGCAGCAACTGCCATGGTGTGTTTGTCAGCCGCGTCTGCACAGGCGCAGATGCCTGCCAAAGAATCCGCTAGTAATGCGGCGCCTGCGCTGCAATACCAGTCGGCTCTTGCAAACTATCGAAAATTTGATGACCAACCCGTCAGCCCGTGGACGCAAGTCAACGACACGGTCGGCAAGATCGGCGGCTGGCGGGTTTACGCCAAGGAAGCGCGGGAACCCGATCCTGTGGCCACAAGTAAAACCATGCCAGGCAGCGCCACGGACCAGGTGAGTGAGCCGGGCCGGGCGATGCCCGAACCCTCCATGAACCACGGAGCCAAACCATGACGCGTGCAAACCAGCGGACTTATGGCAGACTGGTAATTAATGCTTTGGCGCTGGCGGTCCTGTCGGGTTGTGCCAGCGTCAATTTTGACCAAGCCGTTGCCAAGACCAATGAAGAGGCAAGCGCCTTC
>NZ_JABBPF010000066.1 GCF_012927415.1 Polaromonas sp.
GCCTGCCGACTCAAAACCGCCATCGACCGCCAGCACTTGGCCATTGATGTAGCTGGCAGCCGAACTGCACAGAAAGCCTGCAGCAGCAGCGATCTCCCCCGTCGTGCCATAACGGCCCAGCGGAATCACGTCGTGATAGTCGGTACGAATCGCCACGCTGTGTACCAGCTTGGCCATTTCGGTGTCCACTGGGCCGGGTGCAATCACGTTGGAGCGGATGCCTACGGTGCCCAGTTCAACAGCTTGCTGTTTGGTAAGCTGGATGATGGCGGCCTTGCTGGTGCCATAGGCCACGCGCAAGGTGCTCGCACGAAGGCCGGAAATCGAGGCGATGTTGACAATTGCACCGCCACCCGAGCGACGCATTAGCGGAACACAGGCTTGGCTGCACAGGAATGCGCCGTCGAGGTTCACGGCCAGCACGCGACGCCACTCTTCAAAAGTCGTCTCGCCAATCGGTTTGAACACCGCGATACCTGCATTGTTGACCAGTGCGTCTATCCTCCCGAAAGTCGCGTCAACCCCCTCAATGGCGGCCAGCACCTGCGCTGGGTCCGAGACATCGCAATGAAGGGCCAGCACGCACGGCGGGTTGTTCAGCTTTGCGCTGGTGGCGTTGAGCGTGTCCAGATCAATGTCGAGCAATGCGACGCGATAGCCGTTGGCCAGAAACCATTGGCCGATAGCCAGGCCGATGCCGCGTGCCCCGCCGGTGACGACGGCGACGGGAGTAGCGACGCTGACCGGGTTCGATGAGTCAATGGATGCATGGGCCGTCATAGGTACCTTGTCAATAAAAGAAACTGTAAACTGATAAATTGCCGCCGTTGTCGCGGCTGGTTTTCATCGTGCTGCCATCGGGCAAAGACTCGACCAGCGGGCGAATTATAGGAGTGCGCGACAATGAATCTAGGCTGAAAATTGGCCTTCCAGCCGTGGCAAATTTTCAGGCATGGTCCTTGCTGCTGCGCCGTTACCGGTCTTCACGCCGGATGACGCAGGGTGCCGCTTTTTTGCGCCAATGCTTCCTGCGCGGCCTGCAGTTGTGTCAGCTCTGTGCTGGCCCGCATCAGTCGGTTGCCCAGCGCAACGCTTCTGGCAAGGCCCAGCCGGATTTCGATCGCCGCCACGCTGATGGAGGCCACCGGCCGGCCTTGCGAGCTGTAGACGGGAACGCCCACCGCCCAGCTGGTTTCAATCACCAGGCCGGGTTGCAGGCAATAGCCTTTTTCGCGCGTTTCGCGAATGAGTTTCCGGATAACCTCGTCCGTGCACTGCGGAAAACGTGCGGCGCGAAGCTCGGCGTTGCGCGCCAGCACGTCATCAACTTCTTCATCGCACAGCGCCGCGAGAATCGCGCAGGCGCCGCCACCCACGCCCAGCGGCCAGCGATCGCCGGCCTTGATGAGCTGGTTGCGGATCGGAAAATCGCCTTCATCGCGCGACAGGCAAATGCTTTCGTAGCCGTGCAACACCGAGAAAAAAACGGTATCACCGGTTTCCACCGCGAGGGCTCTCAAAGCCGGTGCGGCCAGGCGTTGCAACTCATAGCTGGGCTCCGCCGCCAGGCCGACGGCAAAGGCCTCAGGGCCCAGCCGATAGCATCCCGAGGCGCGGTCGCGCAGCACAAAACCTTCTTCCACCAGTGCGCGGGTCAGACGGATGGCGGTCGCCTTGTTCAGGTCCAGCCGCCGGCCCACCTCACCCATGCGCAAGCCGCCCGGACCCACCCGCGTGAGCAGGCGCAGCACCGACAAACCCCGGCGGAGGGATTGCGCACCGGCAACTTCGGGAACCGTTTTAAAAGGAGTTTGTAAAGACACGAAAATATTCAGGTCCACATGTTGAACCGTTACCTCAGTAAAAACCCGTGCGGGCAGGTTCACATGGTGAACCTGTTTTAGCGTGGCGGGCTGAAATTGCTTGAACCGGGGCTCAGTGGACTCTAAGCTTGAAATAGCATCCAGCGAGAATTGTCCGGCGCTGGTTCACATCGTAAACCTCAAGGAGTTCCCGTGAACACCAGCGTCAAGCCTGCAGTCCATATCGTGGGCTGGTCCCATTCCAAATTCGGCAAATATGACCAGCTCGACCCCGAGACGCTGATTGCCGAAGCGGTGCGCGGCGCGCTCGCCGATGCGGGGCTGTCCGCCGAGCAGGTCGATGCCGTGGTGGTGGGAACTTTCAACGGCGGTTTTGTCGGCCAGGACTTTCCTTCTTCACTGGCGCTCAACGCCGAACCCGGGCTTCGTTTCAAACCTTCGTTGCGCGTGGAAAACGCCTGCGCCACCGGCTCGGCAGCGATCTACACCGGCATGCAGGCGATTCGCGCTGGGGAAGCCGACGTGGTGCTGGTGGTCGGCTACGAACGCATGAATGGCCTGCCGACCGCGCAGGTCGGCGACGTTCTGCTGCAGTGCGCTTATGTCAAGGAAGAAAGCTCGAGCACCGGCTTTGCGGGAGTTTTTGCCGGCATTGCGCAGAAATACTTCGACGCCTACGGCGACGCCAGCGATGCGCTAGCGCATATTTCGGCCAAGAACCACCTCAACGCCATGGCCAATCCTTACGCCCATGTGCAGCGCGACCTGGGCTTTGACTTCTGCAACACCGTGAGCGAAAAAAACCCGATTGTTGCCGGGCCTTTGCGCCGCACCGACTGTTCGCTGATATCCGACGGCGCGGCGGCGCTCATCTTGTGCAGCGAGCCAGCGCTGGCGCGTGGCAACTTCAAGCGCGCCGTGAAGTTTCGCGCGGCCCAGTCGGCCAACGACTATCTGCCGGTATCGCGGCGCGACATCCTGCGCCTGGAGGGCGCGCAACACGCCTGGCAGCGCGCTTTTGCCGAGGCGGGTTGCACGCTGGACGATCTGTCGCTGGTCGAAACGCACGACTGCTTCACCATCGCCGAATTGCTCGAAGTCGAGGCGATGGGTCTGGCAAAACCTGGCCAGGGACCGGCCGTGGTGCGCGAGGGCCAGACCCTGCGCGGCGGCCGTCTGCCCATCAATCTTTCCGGTGGCCTAAAGGCCAAGGGCCACCCAATAGGCGCCACCGGGGTCTCGCAACACGTGCTGGCCGCCATGCAGCTGGTCGAAGAAGCGGGCGACATGCAGCTTGCCGGCGCACAGCTCGCCGGCGTGTTCAACATGGGCGGCGTTGCCGTGGCTAACTACGCCAGCATTCTGGAACGCTCGGCATGAACATTGCCCTCCAACTCGCCGGCATGCCGCAGGGCTTGGCACAGGTGATGAACCTGGGCAACCTGCTGACGCAGACCGCACGCAAGTTCCCCGACCGCCCCGGTCTGGTTCAATGCGGGACCACGCGCAGCTGGTCGCAGCTCAATGCCCGGGTCGATGCGCTGGCCCATCATTTGGCTGTGCTTGGCGTGCGGCCGGGTGATCGCATCCTGGTGCAGCTGGTGAACGGCCTGCCGCTGTTCGAATCGGCCTGGGTGGCTTTCAAGCTGGGCGCCGTCTGGGTGCCGGTGAACTACCGGCTCACGCCCGACGAGGTGTCCTGCATCGCCCAGTCAAGCGGCGCTTCGCTGATGCTGACGCAGCGCGCTTTCGACGCACATGCGGCCGCGGCGCAGGCCGAATCGCCCGCGCTGCAGCAGTTCATCCGGGTCGATGACGCGGCCTATGAAACGCTGGCGGCTGGCCAGCCGGGCGCGCCGGCTTTCACAGCAGCTGAAGTGAGCGCAGCGCACCCGCTCTGGTTCTTTTTCACCTCGGGCACCACCGGCCGCCCCAAAGCCGCGGTGCTGACGCACGGCCAGATGGCTTTTGTCGTCAACAACCACCTCGCCGATCTGCTGCCGGGCCTGCGCGAAGACGATGCTTCGCTGGTGGTGGCGCCGCTGTCGCATGGCGCCGGCGTTCATGCGCTGGTCAACGTGGCGCGCGGTGCCGTCAGCATCCTGCTGGAGGGCGAAAGACTGAACTGCGCGGCCGCTTTTGAGGCCATCGAAAAGCACCGGGTCAGCAACATCTTCACCGTTCCAACCATTCTCAAGCGCTTGGCTGAAGACCCCGCCGCCGCGCGCTTTGACCATTCCAGCCTGAAGCGGGTGATCTATGCCGGCGCGCCCATGTACAAGGCCGACCAGCGGCGCGCGCTCGATGTGCTGGGCCCTGTCATCGTGCAGTATTTTGGCCTGGGCGAGGTCACCGGCAACATCACGGTGCTGCAACCCGACGAACATCTTGAGGACGGCGGCGCGCTGCTGGGCAGTTGCGGCACGGCTAGATGCGGCATGGAAGTGGCCGTGCTCGACGAGCAGTGCCAGCCGGTGATGGCGGGCCTGCAGGGCGAAATCTGCACGCGCGGCCAGGCGGTGTTTGCCGGCTACTGGAACAATCCCGAGGCCAATGCGCTGGCGTTTCGCGGCGGCTGGTTTCATACCGGCGATCTGGGCCTGATGAACGAGCGCGGTTTTGTCAGCATCACCGGCCGGTCTTCCGACATGTACATCTCGGGTGGCTCCAATGTCTACCCGCGCGAGATCGAGGAAGCCATTCTGACCATGCCGGAAATTGCCGAGGCCGTGGTCTTTGGGGTGCCCGACGCGCAGTGGGGTGAGACCGGCGTGGCCGTGCTGGCGCCGCGCGTGCCTGGTGCCAGCATTGCCGCCGACGAGGTGCTGGCCCATCTGCAGTCGCGCCTGGCCAGGTACAAATGGCCGCGCAGCATCGATTTCTGGCCCGTACTTCCCAAGAGCGCTTACGGCAAGCTGGTCAAAAAGGACATTCGCACCGAATACCTGCGCCGCCGCGGAATGCCGCCAGACAAAGCCAGCTGATGGGCCGCGCAAGGCTGCCGGAAAAAGCCGGTCGCAGGGGGCGTTTTTACCAACACGCGAGCGGGCCGCCCCGTCGTACATTAGTCAGTTGCTTTTTTTTTCAGGCTTTTCCTTTCCGTGCTTCCCCGCGCTTTCGCGCGTTCCATTTTCAAATAATCCAGGAGATCACACCATGAATATTTCCCGCCGCAACCTGCTCGCCACTGCAGGCGCCAGCGCCATGGCGCTGCCCTTCGGCAGCGCGCTTGCCCAGAAGCCCGCCGAGTTCACCCTGAAATACGGCAACAACCTGCCGATTGCGCATCCCATGAATGTGCGCGCTGCCGAACTGGCGGCAAAAATCAACAACGAATCCAAGGGCCGCATCGCCTTTGAGGTCTATCCCAACAACCAGCTGGGCAATGACACCGACATGCTGTCGCAGGTACGCTCTGGTGCGCTCGACTACTTCACGCTGTCCCCGCTGATTTTGGGCACACTGGTGCCCGCCGCGCAAATCAGCGGCGTGGGTTTCGCGTTCAAGGACTACAGCCAGGTCTGGCCTGCCATGGACGGCGAACTGGGCGCGCATGTGCGCAAACAGATTGCCGGCACCGGCTCGCTGTTTGCCTTCGAGAAAATCTGGGACAACGGCTACCGCCAGATCACCACCAGCACCAAGCCGGTCGTGCAGCCCGAAGACCTCAAGGGCATGAAGATCCGTATCCCGCCCAGCCCGTTCTGGGTCTCGATGTTCAAGGCCTTTGAAGCGTCGCCCGCCACCATCAACTTTGCCGAGGTGTATTCATCGCTGCAGACCAAGGTGGTCGATGCCCAGGAAAATCCGCTCGCCATCATTGCCACGGCCAAGCTCAACGAAGTGCAGAAATACTGCTCCATCACCAACCACATGTGGGACGGATTCTGGTTCCTGGGCAACAAGAAGTCTTTCGACCGCCTGCCTGCCGACCTGCAGGAAATTGTGACGCGCAACGTCAACGCCGCTGGCCTGAAGCAGCGTGACGACGTCAAGCAGCTCAACGACAACCTGCAGGCCGAGCTCAAGACCAAGGGCATGGTGATCAACCCCACCAACGCCGAGCTGTTCCGCGCCAAGCTGCGTAGCGCGGGCTTTTATGCCGACTGGCACAAGAAGTTCGGCGATGAGCCCTGGGCACTGCTCGAAAAATACACCGGCAAGCTGGCATGAGCCATCGGGCCACCTGCAGGGCAAATGGCAGCGCAGCGCGCGGCGTGGAGCTTGACCAATGAACGTGGCGCCGCCGGCCGAAGCGCTGCGCGCGCCGGGCGCCCCCGGCCCGCGCTGGCTGGGCCGGGTCGAGCGTACGCTCGGTTGGCTGGTCGAGCTGCCGGCGGCGCTGCTGGTGCTGGCGGACATCATCGTGCTGTTTGCCGGCGTGGTGTCGCGCTACGTGTTTCACAGCCCGCTGCTGTGGTCTGACGAACTTGCCTCCATCCTATTCCTGTGGCTCGCCATGCTGGGCTCGGTGGTAGCGCTCAGGCGCGGCGAGCACATGCGCATGACGGCGTTGGTCAGCAAGGCCCAACCCGGGCGCCGCGCGCTGTTCGAGGCGGTGGCGACCGCCGCCTGCCTGGCCTTCCTGCTGATGGTGCTGTGGCCGGCCTGGGAATATGCCCATGACGAGATGGCCATCACCACGCCCGCGCTGGAAATCTCCAACATCTGGCGGGCTGCCGCGTTGCCGGTCGGCATTGCGCTGATGGGGCTGTTTGCCGCCCTGCGCCTGCTGCGCGTCGCCAGCCTGCGGCAGTCGCTCATGGCTGTCGCCATCATCGCGGCGATCGCACTGGTGTTCTGGCTGGCCGGTCCGCTGTTTGCCGGGCTGGGCCGCTACAACCTGCTGATCTTTTTTGTCGGCGTGGCCGGTGGCTGCGTGTTTGCCGGCATCCCGATCGCGTTTGCCTTCGGCCTGGGCACGTTTGGCTACCTCGCGCTCACCACCGGCACGCCGCTACCGGCGATTGTCGGGCGTATGGACGAAGGTATGTCGCACCTGATCCTGCTGGCGGTGCCGCTGTTTGTCTTTCTCGGCCTGTTGATTGAAATGACCGGCATGGCGCGCGCCATGATCAGTTTTCTGGCCAGCTTGCTGGGCCACGTCAAGGGCGGTTTATCTTACGTGCTGGTCGGCGCCATGTACCTGGTGTCGGGCATCTCGGGCTCCAAAGCGGCCGACATGGCCGCCATCGCGCCCGCGCTGTTTCCTGAAATGAAGGCCCGCGGCGCCAAGCCGGGTGAGCTGGTGGCCTTGCTGGCCGCCACCGGCGCCCAGACCGAAACCGTGCCGCCCAGCATCGTGCTGATCACGATTGGCTCGGTCACCGGCATTTCCATTGCCGCGCTGTTCACCGGCGGCCTGCTGCCGGCGCTGGTGCTCGGCGTGCTGCTGTGCGTCGTGGTTCACCGGCGCAATCGTTTTGAAGACCTGAGCCAGATTCGCCGCACGCCGTGGTCGCGCGTGGCGCGCCTGGGCATCATTGCCCTGCCGTCGCTGGCGCTGCCGTTTGTGATTCGCGCCGCCGTGGTGGAAGGCGTGGCCACCGCCACCGAGGTGTCGACCATTGGTATTTTCTATTCCATCCTGGCCGGGCTGTTCATTTACCGTCAGTTCGACGTGCGGCGCATCGGCCCGATGCTGGTCGACACCGCTTCCCTGTCAGGCTCCATCCTGCTCATCATCGGTACCGCCACCGCAATGGCCTGGGGGCTGACGCAGTCGGGATTCTCGCGGCTGCTGGCCGAAACCATGGGCGGCCTGCCCGGCGGCGCGCCGGTGTTCCTGGCGGTGTCCATCGTGGCTTTTGTGATGCTCGGTTCGGTGCTGGAAGGCATTCCGGCGATCGTACTGTTCGGCCCGCTGCTGTTTCCGATCGCGCGCCAGCTTGGCGTGCATGACGTGCACTACGCCATGGTGGTCATTCTGTCGATGGGCCTGGGTCTTTTTGCGCCGCCGCTCGGCGTGGGTTATTACGCCGCGTGTGCGATTGGCCGGGTCAACCCCGACGAAGGCATTCGCCCCATCGTCGGCTACATGGTGGCGCTGTTCATCGGCACGGTGATTGTCGCGGCCATCCCCTGGATCTCCACCGGATTCCTGTGAGCCGGCGTTGGTCTGGCCGTGGACCGCCTGAGCGATTAGAGTGCTCCCACCCGAGTTCCTGAAAAAACACCATGACCCGTCAACGCCCCCTCGCCCTCCTGCTGGCATCGCTGCTTTTCCTGGCGGCATGCTCGTCCGGCCCGCCGCAGCCGAAGCTGCCCAAAGCGCCGCCACAGCCCGAGCAGGCCGAGCAACCAGCCGCGCCCGAAAGGCCCAAACAACCCAAACTGCCCAAGCCGCCGCCCAGGCGCATCGTTGAAAATTCGCTCGGCATGAAGTTTGTCCGGGTGCCGGCCGGTGAATTCATGATGGGCAGCGATGAAACGCCCGACGTGCTGGCGCGCAGCTACCCGCAGTATGAAAGCAAGCGCTTGGCTGACCTCGCCGATGAGGCGCCGGTACACCCGGTGCGTATCACGCAATCTTTTTTTTTGGGCCAGCATGAAGTCACGCTGGGGCAGTTCCGCAAATTCATCGCCGCCTCGGGCTACACGCCTGAATCGATTGCCGATGGCACCGGTGGCTACGGCTACAACGCGGCCTACGACCCTTCAACGACGGCGCGGGGCGACGCCTTTGAGGGCCGCGACCCGAAATACTCCTGGCGCAATCCGGGTTTCGCGCAGGACGACAGCCACCCGGTATTGAACGTCACCTGGAATGACGCCGTGGCCATGAGTCAGTGGCTCAGCCAACACGAAGGCAAGACCTACCGCCTGCCGACCGAAGCCGAGTGGGAATACGCCTGTCGCGCCGGCACCTCGACGCGCTACTACAGCGGCAACGACCCCCGTTCGCTGCTGCAGATCGCCAACACTTTTGATGGCGATGCTGCCAAAAACTGGCCGGCCTGGCAGCCCTATGCGCTGGAAGGCCACGATGGCTACGCTTTCACCGCGCCGGTCGGCAGCTTTCGGCCCAACAGCTTCGGGCTGTATGACATGCTGGGCAACGCCTGGGAGTGGACGGCTGACTGGCATGACGAAAACTACTATGCGAAATCACCGCTGGTCGACCCGCAAGGTCCGGCCGACGGAAGCGTGCGCGTGCGCCGTGGCGGCTCCTGGCACACCTGGTCGCTGTACGCGCGCTGCAGCTACCGCAACTGGAATTCCGCGCAGACCCGCTATACGCTGGTCGGCATGCGGCTGCTGCGCGAGCTGAGTGACACGGATTTGTGAGCTCTCGGCAATTTTTGGGTTAAATGCGGCTCTTGTCCAGTGAATACGGTTACTCTTTGCTATTAATTACGTAGCACTGCTGCCTTGCGTGGCACTGGGACGGAGAAACTGGGCCAGGGCGGGGCGGTGCTTCTTGCTCCGAGCCAGCCGGACATCTCGGGCATTGACGGACGTGAAGGTTTGCGCTGGTCCCTGATGGCGGTCGTAGTTGCCGACAATGACGCGCACGCTACCGGCGGTCAAGCTGCCCGACGGCGCTGCTCGGTTACCCGCTGGGCGGGGCGCTGGCGAGCTTGATGGACGCCTGCGCGCGTGTGCAGGTGCTGCTGGAAAGCCCCAACCGGTGCGCCAACGTGATTGGCGAGGGGTTTGGCATCGCCAGTCGGGTGTGTTTTTACGTCGCAGGATGACAGCGTCCCCCTCATGCGCGTGCCGCGACAGCACGAAGCGCCTGCTGGCCAGTCCCCGGACTGCTGGGAATGAAAGGCCTACTGCCGGCGGTGCGCGCGCTGATCGACCCTCTTGCGGCTGGATCCCCGGGCTGGTCGCTTCGTTCACAATTTTCCCGAGAAATGCCAGCACGTCCAGGCAATATAAGCATACTGCGCTATAAAAAACATAGTAAACGAGCGAGCGCTCCGCGTCACGCTCCTGGTTGAGTCTGACCAGCCTCAGCGGCTCACTTGAAGGCCTTGATCACCGCATCCATCTTCACCTTGAGCGATTTGTCGTGCTGATGAATGGGTGGCACCTGACGCTCAATCTTGAGCAATTCATAGACCGCCATCTGCGCCGCCCGCACCGAATACTCCACCGTGAAAACGACATCGTCCGCAATCTCGACGAACTGGCTGACGAAGGCCAGGTTGCTGGAGTTTTTCGGAACTGGCAGCGGCCGGTCGCCCGCAGCGCGCGGCATGAACATGCTGGTGATGTAGGGCATGCGGCAGGGAATGCAGATCGCCGAGGCCACCGTGGCTTGATCGAAATTCAGATGGCCACAAAGCTCCCGCAAAATTTCCGCGCCATTGCATTCGGACATGGGTTTGGCGACAAAATTGCCGATTCGGTCCGGATGCAGCGCATAGCCCCAAAAAACCTGCGTGCCCTCGGGCTGGCCCGCGAAGTGGGGCTGGTGCGCCAGCACGACGGACATCAGCCAGTTCGAATCCCTGAACGTCACCAGGCCGCCGGTACCGGCGCGGTTGTTGGTGAATTTTTCCATACCGTCAAAGAACGCCGTGTCTTTCAGCGTGACAGTAAACGAGGCCCAGTAAGACTCGGGGATGCTGGAATTGAAGGTCGCCGGCTTGCCGAATTCGGGCCGGCGGGCCGCCAGTTTTTCCCACAAGGTCCAGCCACCGCTGTCGTGCTTCGTCAGACGCGCAGGTGCGCTGCTCATGGAGCCGTAGCTTGAGGCATCGGTCATCGAGGCGTTCTGGAAAAACACCAGATCGTCATCGGCCACGTCCACGCGCTCATGCGACCCACCGCGCAGGCAGTGAAGGCCCGTGACGGTGATTTTCCCGTCTTCGGTCTTCAGATCGAAATCCGTCACCGTGCAATTCATTACCACCTTGACGCCTTGCGCCTGCAGCCAGCTTGTCAATGGGCGCACCATCGAATCAAACTGGTTGTACACCGTGCGCTTGACGCCGGCCAGCGTTTCAATGCGCGAAAACTCCATCATGAAGCGGTGCAGGTAACGCTTGAATTCCACTGCGCTGTGCCAGGGCTGGAACGCAAAGGTGGTGGACCACATCAACCAGAACCTGGTTTCAAAAAACTCCGGCGACAGCCAATCCGTGATGCAACTGCTGCCCAGCGTCGCCTCATCGGCTTCGGCCAGCTTGAGCAGCTCCAGCCGATCCTGCATGCTGAAGCCCATGCTTGTCACGTCGACCTTGAAGCGGTTTTTGTCCACCAAACGCGCCTGCGAATGTGGAATGTTCTGTTCATTGAACGCAATGGTTTCTTCGTAAACCGTCTGACCCGGCGTGTCCAGCGAGGGAATGGTTCTGAACAGGTCCCAGGTGCATTCGTAGTTGTCAGTGGTCAGCATGCGGCCGCCGCGCAGCGTGTAGCCGAGCTCAGGGTTGCCGCCGCCATCAAGGCTGCCGCCAGCAATCGGCATGGCTTCAAAAAGGGTGATGCTGCTGCCAGCGATACCGCCATCGCGGATCATGAAAGCAGCGGCAGCCAGGGAGCCGATTCCGCCGCCTATCAAATAAGCTTTAGTGTTTTGAGTCATTTTTTCCCTTGATGTGTTCCTGCGCATCGTGCGCAGCTTGCCGCTGCTGCAGACTTGCTTCAGCCAACGCTGAATGTCAGGTAAATTGCCGAACCGGGCTTTGATGCGCATCAATGGCGGATGGGTCAGCCCGGCAAGTCACCAAGCGCAGTTACCTCGACCTTCATTTCGTTCACTTGCAGCGGCTGCGCGCCGTAGTCCGAGATAAAGGCCACATCAGCCGCATCGTGGCCGTAGGCCAGCACGATGCGCCCGCCGCGCGGCCTGACCTGCGTGGCGTCAAAGGTGTACCAGCGGCCACCGACAAAGGCTTCAAACCAGGCGTGCAGGTCCATCGGCACCAGCCCGTGCAGATAGCCCACCACCATGCGCGCCGGAATCTGCAGGCTGCGGCACAGCGCAATGCCCACATGCGCGAAGTCGCGGCACACGCCCGCACCGTGTTCCAGCGTGTCCAGCGCATCGGTGCTGGCCGAGCTGACGCCGTAGCGGTAGGCAAGGTGTTGTTGAATCCACGCCCGTATTCTTTCTGCCTGCGCGTAGCCGGGCCGGGCATCGCCCACCACGGCCAGCGCCTTTTCAACCATCCGGTCCGACGGGCAATAGCGGCTTTGCAAAAGGTAGAGCAGCACGTTGTGCGGCAACTCCGAAACAGGGGTTTGCGGCGCATCCGGCGCCACGGCAATCTGCGCGTCCACCTCCATCGTCACCTCGACGCCGATCTGCATCCTGCCCCGCGGTACGGTGAGTCGCTGGCACAGGTTGCCGTAGCTGTCGACGAACTCGGTCGTCGGCACCCAGGGCTGCAGGTCGTAGCGGTCGCTGATAATCCATTGCGCCTGGCCGCTGCGCGGGCGCAACATGGCCACCAGCGGGCAGTCCGTAGTGGCGGTCACGCTGAGCGTGCAGGCGGCCCTGAGTTTCATGCGCCGGGCTTCTTTCAGCGCGGCGTTTTGCTCACAAAGCCGATCACCAGGCCCTGCGCCGTTACGGTGATGCTGCCAGGCTGCAGGCCCATGGCATCCGGCAGCGCCAGGTCTTGCGGCTTGAGCTGGTGCAGTACCACTTCGCGCAGGCTTTGCTCGGCCAGCCTCGGCCCGTAGGTATTGAGCAGCTCGGCAGAGCCTGGCGGCAGGTCGGCGAAGCGCAGTGAATTGATGCGCAACTGATAGGCGCGTATCGACTGGTCGCTGGCTTCGTAGCGCAGCGCGAAATCCAGATCGAAGGCGCCGGTGTAGCTGCGCCCCAGCGCCGGACCGGCCGCCTCCACCACCATCTCTGTGCCCAGCCGGTTCAGCTCGGGCAGCAGGCGCAGCCGCGGCGCTTCCACCTTGAGATCAAGCAGACCGCCCACAGGATAAGTCCGCGGGAAACGTTTTTCCACGGCCTGCTGCAACTGCCCTGCCGACACCTTGTAGCTCGGCTGGCCGGGCGCAGTCGACGTCGCCGAACAGGCTGCCCCGCCCAATGCCAGCCAGCCGGCGAAAGTCAACAACAGTCTGCGTTTCATCCATATCCTTTCAGGAGAACTGTTCATTGTGCGCCGCGCGCGACAGAGATGCGTTAGTTCAATGTTCCGGGCGCGCCGAAAGGTGCCTGGAAAAGTGCGCGGCGCACACATCTCGTAACGGCTGACATACCTTGTCCCAGATTTGACACACCGGCGATACCTGCCGGGTAGCAAATGATTCCTGCCCGGCTGCTTCATTGGCGGGTGTCGGGACGTTGATGAAAACAATTTTTCTGGTTTTGGCCGTTGCCGGCCTGTCTGGTTGCGCCGTCTATCCGGCGCCCGTGTATGAGGCTTATGGCGATGCAGGCCCGTCTTATGTGGTCGGGCAGCCGGTGTACAGCCAGTGGGACGCCGGCTACGGCTACAGCGGCTATCCCCAGCCCTACGCCTACCCAAGACGCTATTACCAGGTCCACCCTGGCGACTTTCCGCGTTATCAGCCGCTCCCTTACGCGTATCCGCTGCGCCCCGGCCACGGCGCTCGCTACCGTCACGGCGAACGAGTTCGCAACCGGCAGGGTCGCTGGCTGAATGATTCGGGCCGCCCCTAGCCGTTCGTAAACAGCGCGCGGGCGAAGGCCATGCTGTTCGGCTGGCAGTGTTGCCTCACCATCCCGGGCATGGCGCACAGCGCATGTGCCAGCGACAAAAAATACTCAATGCGGCCGCTGGATTGCAGGTCTGCATGGCAACAACACCAAGCGCCGCCTAGCGGCCCACCACCGACCAGCCCGCATGCAGGTTGACTTTGTCGTTCTCGTACTCCCACGGCGTGCCGCAGCGGTCACAGCGATATTGGGTGATGGCAACCAGATGACCGCCGCGCTTTTCCTGGCGATTGTTGCCCTGCACCAGTTCGGGGTGCCCGGGAGCCTTGCGCCAGTTGCGCTGGATGCCGGCGCAGGAATCGCACAGCGCCATCTTCTTCAATTCATTTTGCCGGTTCAGGTCTTGGGTCATGGTGCGCTTTCTTGTGCCTCCAATCCTAACCGCCCAGTCCTGCGTTCCAACGCCGACAGCGAGGGTTACCAGAAACCTTCAGCCACCTGCAGTCGGGCGTGCTCATAGGCATGGTCACGGGCCTGCTCCATCGTGCTGTGGATGCGGTCGTCAATCGTGTGGGTCAACTCTCGTAGCTCACCGTTTTCCACCCACTTGCGCGTGACGCCCGCCTTGAAGCCGCCTTCATGGCTACCGGTGACATTTGCCACCACCTCGTATTGCGCTATCTGCATGGCTCGATCCTTAAAGTTTCAGTATGGGCGATATCGGCTCACCAGGAACTGGGACTATCGACCTAAAACACGTAGTACGCCGCGTACAGGCGGTCTGTTGACCCATCACACAAGGCGGCGGGAGGATTGAAAAGAACTTGACCTGGAGTGCACTTAAAGTTTTACAGTAAAAGTATGACGCAGCCAAATGCGATAGCCCGGGCCAGCCGGACGATCAGCCTCCCGCAAGCCGTTGAAACCTCCGGCCTCAGCGCCCATACCCTGCGCTAATGCGAGAAGACGGGTACGAGCGACTTTTACGGCAACCGTGATGACAAGGAATCCATCGCCACCATCCACCATCCACCATGCACTGGACCGAGGCCTCAACTTTCCAGACAAGGCAGACCTATACGGCCCTTTCACCAACGAACTGCTCATCTGCCAGGCCATGGCAGAGCGCCGCAAGGACGTCTTCATTGCCACCAAGTTCCGCATGACGCGCGACCCGGCCAATCCGGGCGCGCGCGGCAGCAATGGCAGCCTGACTATGACAAGGCTGCGACGCCAGCCTCAAGCGCTGGGGTATCGGACAAATCGATTTGTATTACCAGCACTGTGTTGACAAGACCGTGCCGATCGAAGAAACCGTTGGCGCCATGGCCGAACTGGGCAAGTCTGGCAAAGTGCGGCTTCTGGGTTTTTCAGAGGCGTCGGCCGCCACGAAAGAGCGCGCCTGCAAGGTGCATCCGATTGCCGCATTGCAGACTGAATATCACGCTGTGGACGCGTGATTCCGGAGTCACCGGCACGCTCGCCGCCTGCCGCAAAAGCGGCTTGGCCTTTGTTGCCTGTTCACCGCCGGGTCGTGGTTTTCTTACGGGTGCCATCACCAAACCCGAAGACTTGTCAGAGGGCGACTATCGCCGGCGCTCGCCGCGTCTTACAAAAAAACTTGCAGAGCAATCTGAAGCTGGTCGACAAGGTCCAGGCGCTGGCAGCATCCAAAGGCGTAACTGCGACCCACGTCGCCCCTGACTGAGTGCTGGCCCAAGGCGAAGACATCATCCCCATCCCCG
Organism: Polaromonas sp.; assembly: GCF_012927415.1. Taxonomy (GTDB): domain Bacteria; phylum Pseudomonadota; class Gammaproteobacteria; order Burkholderiales; family Burkholderiaceae_C; genus Polaromonas. Next base: position 15,168 of record NZ_JABBPF010000066.1, read on the forward strand.
GCACAAAACGCCGCTGCTATCCAGACCGGAATATTACTGCGCTGGATGTAATGCTGAACCCTGCAGAGCTGTCTGAGCTCAATGAGGCGTTTGCGCCTGACGCGGCGGCAGGCATGCGCTACTGGGAAAGTTTTATCGCCTCCGTGAACGCCTGAATTCGCCTGCAGTCCCACCTGCTTTCGTAAGCAGGGAGCAGGCGGCGCTATTCGGTGGCTTGCATCATCAGCCCGCTGGTAACGGCGTTTTTCAGAAACTGCTTTTCGTAATGCCGATTACGCCGGCTCTTTCGGGCATCGGCGCGTTTGCCGCTGCGTTTGTCCACAACAATCTCACTTAGACGGCTCAGGTCTTCCGGCGCCTTGAAGTCGTTCGGGGAGTTTCTTCGGGCCATCGCTGTCTCGCGCGTTGGATTAAAACTTGCGTGCCAGCGTCACGGCCACGGCCGACCCGCTGCCGATTGCCGCACACCAGAGCGCCAGCACGCCGCCTGGTGGCCAAGTGAGATATCCTTTGGCCTCGTCGCGGTGCGCGTGTTCATCATTTTGGCAGTCGATCAACACTTGCCGCAGCGCCGAGTGCTCGGGGCGTCGCTCCAGTGCGTCGATCTGTTGCTGGTAGTGAGTACCCACGAACGTCTCGACAGCCGCAATAGTGGCAAACACGGCGCGTTGACCAAACAGCGCGGGCAAGGCACCGGTGACAAACCCGGCCACGCGCCACGGAATCAGCAACCAGCTGCGGCGCAGGGGCGGCAGCAGTGCGGACATCAGCTCAAGGTGTTGTGACTCGGTCTGCAGATGGTGTCTGGCAAATGAACGTACCTTGTCGTCCCTTGACGCAAAAAGCATTCCTTTGTAAATCCACACCGCGCCGGCTTCTCCGGCGTGATCCGATCGAAAATCACCAATCATGTCGCTGGGCAGATGCGCCGTGTCTAGCGTTCGCACCAGTCCCTGGAGGTGCGGCCGGAGGTGCAAGAACCCGCGATACAGAACTTCCAGCACTGGTGTCACGCCCGGCAGCGTGCCCAGGCGCCCCAACCAGCGCCAGCCTGGCATGGTGTGCCAAAGCGCCACAAAGGCCGCCGCGCCGCTTAGCAGTTGCCCATCGCGCAGCCGCACATGAAACCGCGCCAAATAGCGCGCGCGGTCTTCAGCGGGCATGTTGGCCGACATCTGGCTGACATCCAGCCAGGCAACAGGTTCAAGCGGCTGCAGCGCCTGGTACACGCCTACCTCACGCCGGCACAGGGGGCAGGCTCCGTCGAACATCACGGTAATCGCCTCGTTGCGAGGGGCGGTCGCGCAGGGCGCTGCCGGGGTGCTCATGCAGCCCTCACAGTGATAACCAGAACCCAGATGAAGAAAACCAGTTGCAACATGTTCAGTGCAACGCTCAAAAAGTGCAACATCTTGAAGACACCCGCCTGTTTATCGTCGCGTGCGCGGTTGACCCGAGCCGTGAGCCAAAAACGGCTGAAGAAAAACAAAATTGCACAAATCGCCAGCCCGATCTGCAGCAACGGCGTAGCCGCAATTGCAGTGGCGGCAGCTGTTGTGAGACCAAGAAACAAATAATATTTCGGGAAAAAAGAGCGCACATAAGCGCTTGCCCATTCTTGCGGTAGCACGACAAAAATAGTCGGAGCAACCGCAACCGAAAAGAACAACATGATCCCCACGTTCGCAGCGACTATCAAATCACTCAGGTGGCTCAGCATGTGGAGCCTTTGGTGCCGGGCAGAGAGTGGGGCTGTGCCCGACGGCAGATTACAAGCGTCATGAAAATACCGGGTATTCACGCCAGAACATGCTGGAACCTGTTTTTACATCAACCCCGCAGGGCACGTAAGCGGCAGCGCAAATGGCCTGCGTATGCAAGGCTCATAGCTATCTGGCGTCGGCGGCTTGCGGCTGCGAACGCCGCGGCACATCGAGTTTTCGTTGTTGCAGGTCGCGTTGGCTGTCTGACCACTGCGCTGCTGTGGCGCTGAAATGGGTCTCGTCTGGCTCAGTAGGGTCACGCTGGCGCACAAAATAATATTATTTCCCAACCCCAAGGGTGTCGCGCCCTGCTTCGCTTTGAAACGTTAGTAATTATCGCGCTGACACTGGCATATACGGCCTGTTCCACCCCGACGCAAACCGTGCCCGAAGAACTTCGCGCGCAAGACGGCCGCGGTTTCACCACCCCTGCTGTAGCTACAACGTTTTCTGCCATGCCCGGGCTGCCAACAGATGTTGTCGAGATGGCCGACAGCAGCCGTGGGGCCGGCATCCTGAAAGGCGCGGCGTATATGGTCGAAGTGCCAACCAACTGGAACGGCAAGCTGCTCATGTTTGCCCATGGCTACGCTGGAACCGGTTCGGCTTTAAGTGTTGCGCCGCCCGCGATTCGCCGTCACCTGGTTGCTACTGGCTATGCGTGGTCAGGGTCAAGTTAGAGCACCAATTACTACGATGTGCGTACGGGCCTTGAAGACACCAATGCAGCCCGACGCCAACCGCCTTCGCCGTGATGGCCTGCGCTGGATACCCGCTGTCAACGGCGCCTTCAATGTGCCTGTGCTGTTTATTCACGTCTTGGGCGATATGTATGTGCCATTTGGTATGCAACAAAGTTATTTGAAGCCGGCAGCTGTACAGGTCAGCCGCCACCTGCTGGTGCAGCGCGCCGTGCGCGGCGCATTGCGATTTCACAGTGGCCGAGCAGGTCGAGTCGTTTGAAGCGCTGGCCAAGCGGGAGCAGGGCGGAAGCAAACCACCCGGCGACGACGTGCTGACCGCCAGCATCGTGGCTGCACCCAGCTACGGCTGCGCTTTTACCAACAACAGCACGGGACCTGACGATGTCAAGTCCACCGTTGACCTGCGCGTCAAAATTGCGGCGACAACACCTGCCTGCCCGAGGGTAGCAAGGTAGTTATCAGGTAAATGTGAGATGGGTTTCAGTGGAGACATTCAAGCGGAGTAAAGCGTCAACCGACCAGCGGAAGGCGCAAGCTGCGTAGCCGCAGATGCAGCGCGTCTTCCAGGTCTACCGGTAACTGCTGTTTGGCATTTAGGTAGTGGTTGGTAAACACATCTAGGTAGGCGTCCAGCGTCTGCGCCGCAAGCGTCTCGCCCGCTAGTTCAAGGCACAGCGTCGCTACCTCAGAGGTGCAGAGATGATTGTTACGTTGCGAGCGTCGCAGGCGGTACCGGGAAAGCTGCTCGCTCTGCAAGCTCAGCACCGGCAGGTGGTCCAGGTACGGGCTTTTGCGAAACATCTTGCGGGCTTCAGGCCAGGTCGCATCGAGCAGCACAAACAGCGGCCGCTGGCCTTGATTGCCGTCGAACTCTTTGAACGGCTGTATTTCAGTTACCACCCGCCTACCAGCTACAAACTCCCCGGGGAACACCAGATAGGGCTGCCACTGCGGGTCTGCCAGCAGTGCCAGCAACGCCGGGTCAACCACGGTGCGCGCCCAGTCAAAAGCAAAAGTATCAGCCACCAAATCGGCGATCAGCCAGCCCGTGTTGCTTGGCTTCAGCGCCTCGATGTCAGCCATGATCAGGCACATACCTGCTCGCACAGGCACAGCCGGGCTCAAGGCACACAGGCAGTGGCTGGGCATCAGCCGGCAACCCGCACAGCGCTCACCACGCGGTCCGCCACGAGCGAGGAATGGTTTGGAGCTGCGTGCTATGCGGGCGGTTCGCAGGCGGGAAACAGCGTGGGGGGCGGGCAGGGGCATGTGGTGATTTGAAAGCGGCTTCAGCAGGCATGGCACTTTAGCAGTGGCTGCTTGTTCAAGTGCAAGTGTCAGCTACCATTTGCCGACGCCCTGATCAATGGCTGTGAAGTAGCTTCCGCTGTACACCAGCACTCCCTAAGTAAAGGAAGACACAGCGCAATCGCGCGGATACCGCGTGCCCCGTCCCGCTGAGCGTGTGCATTCACGCGGGGCAGTATCGACGTCTGCACCTCAAGCAGCTTTTTTCTTCCCTGCCGGGTCATGCCCCCAGTTCATCAGCGAATAGCGCCAATGCGTCTCGCTGATATCACCGGCCGGCCGTTGCGCCAAATGCCGGTGGACATAACCGACCACTTTGCGCGCATGCTGAAAGTCAGCATCATCAAAGCCGGATTGCTTTTTATTCAGCAGTTTGATGATATGCCGGCCTGATTGATGCCCGACGGATTCGCCGTGGCCGCTAGCCTTGTAGCCCACTTCCTTTGATTCAGGAGTGTCCAGCCATTTATCCAGTTGCACGGCAGACATGTTGACGGCTTGCGTAAATTTCTTCAGCACAGTGCGTTGCTCGTCCTCTGTCATAGCTGGCCTTTGGCTTTTTTCAAAGCTTGCGGTTTGTGCGCCGCCTTCTGTCCACTGGCTGTACTTTTCACCAAGTATTGCGGATCGTCCGGCGATGCCGCGACTTGATGGGTCTTGATCTCGGCAGGCGCGGTCAGTTTCTTTTCTACCGTGCCCCGGACCTCTCCCTGTGGGCTGTTCCAGTTCACTTTGTCGCCTGCTTTAAAGTCATTCCTGCGCATCGTTTTATCTCCGGTATTGACGGCCTAAGGCAAAGGCAGCACGACACGCGCGAGCCATTTGATGCACCGCTGCCACGGCCATTTAAGCCAGCTGTCGCTAGTCTGCAATTACTTCATGGACTAGCTGCGTCCGAAAACAGGCCTTGTTGGTGCCAGACAAGGGCGCGCGGGCCGCCACCAAGCACTTTTGCGCCTGATGTTGCCTTGACCCGATAAAAAACACTTGCGACGGGTCCACGTCTTGCTTTAACCCTGAAATCAGCCTGCAGCCCAATCAAGGTGGCGATGAAGTTTTATCAATACAGGGGCAAAAAGCTCAAGCTGCGCAAACGCTGTTGTGCAACATCGTCGTTACCTAGATGGCCTGATGGACTCCAGGCTCGCCCTATTTGCCCGGCCGATACAGCGCACAGATTTTGTTGCCGTCGGGGTCGCGCAGATACGCCAGGTAGAGCTTGCCCGCCGGGCCTTCGCGAAACCCCGGCGGGTCTTCACAAGTGCTGCCACCATTGGCGATGCCAGCTGCATGAAAGGCGTCGCCTTGCTCCTGCGACTGCACGGTAAATCCGATGGTGCTGCCATTGCCGTGGCAAGCAGGCTCACCATCGATGGGCGTGGTGATTCCGAACGTGCCCGTTGGGCTGCGGTAGAAATAACGGGTTTTGTTGGCAACCCCCGGAGCGATGCCCAGCGTGCCGAGCAGCGCGTCGTAAAACTTCTTTGAAACCTCAAGGTCATTCACACCAAACATCACATGACTGAACATCGTTTTCTCCGTTGGGGGTTGGGCCGGTACAAGCCCGGTGCGAAACCGGTGTATTACCGGTTAAGCGACCAAGTTGTAACCGGATGGTAGTCGATGGTCGGTCAACAACCGGGCTACCACAGAGCCTGACACCCAACCTTCAGGCTTTTTCCGCCGAGCGAAGTTAGCCATTCAACTGAAGTGACGCCAATGGGGCATGCCTTCAAATGTCACGGGGGCGGAATCAGGCTTCAAGCTTCAAAAAAACGCGCCCTTGTTCCGGCGTGAAGCGGACAGCTTCATCGTGCGGTAACAAGCAAGCGCGCAATTGTGCTGCTCCTGTTCCGGTGTTGCGAATGCCGCAATCGCTGTTTTCGGAAGTCAGCGTAATTTAGTAGGGTTTTAGTGTCAACGTGTAAGTTACGCTACTTCTTCAATACACTTGTGCTGTATGGCCGTATATAAAGTAATCACCATGGCAATTTCATGACGTCATGAACTACACCCGCACGCAAGCCGGCACTGCTGCCGTGCTAAATCCAAAAATCGAGATTCCGCGCCCGATGAAGGCATTGCTGATTTCGATGGTTGGTGGTTTTGACGCCAAGCTGTATGCGTCGCGCCTGCGGGATGATCAGGACGTGCCTGCCATGCTCGAGGCGCTTGTGAACGCCGGGTACATTCGAGCACTGTCCGACACCGACAGCGTTTCCGTTAAGCGTGTCGAAGCTCAAGTTACGCGCCTGGTTACCCAGCCAGAGCGTCTTGTTCCGCAGCCCGAGCGCTTATTCGTCCAGTCCGAGTCCCTCAGTCATCGCCCATTGCAAGACGCGGTAGCCGAGATCACTGATTTCGTGATGAGTTATCTGCCTGATGACGCTTTGGAGATGTCATTCGCACTGGAGGGGTTGACTTCGGTTGCGCAACTCGAGGCCTCGCTCCGCGCGTATGAGACAAAGATCAGGCATCTTGGCGCCATTGGGGATCACCATCTTGCAAAAGTTAAACGAATACTTGGTCACGCGTGATTAGTCTTTCAACTCAACTTTAAAGAAGTACTTATGCTAGTTCGTCTTATTTACGCCAGTACTGCCACCGAAGGTGTCGGCATGACGGAGTTCAAAGGGATCCTGCAGCAATCGCAGGCCAATAACACCCGGCGCGACCTGACAGGTGTTCTTGCTTTCAACAGCAAGATCTTTTTGCAGGGGCTGGAAGGGTCTCGCGAGCAGATCAATGATCTTTATTCGCGTTTGATGCGCGACACGCGCCATCACACTGTGGCGATATTGGAATACGCCGAGATTGAAGAACGTGATTGGGCACAGTGGTCCATGGGCTTTGCTGCGCAAAGCGCAGACAACCGAGCGCTGTTTTTGAAATATTCCGGGCAGAGCGTTTTCAACCCCTACGCCATGAGCGGCAGTGCGGTCAAAAAATTGCTCGGTGAACTCGGCGGAAAGTCGATATCCATGACCGTACCAACCGCACCGACGGCGCTTGTCGCACCGGTGCCCAGTGTCTACACGCCCTTGGCCTCGCGCAGCACGCCGCCTGTCCCAAAACCGCCAGCAGTTGTGCCGGCTGCAAGTCCTGCCGGATCGGCCACCGCCGCTTCACCGCTGTCGTCAACCACTGCCAGCAGCCCGAGTGCTCCCGGGTTACTGGGACGTTTGCTGAACCGATAAAGAGGGTCGTCATGCGATTAACGCATTCGGTTCCTCGCTAAACCACCCGCAATCTCACACAGTACGTCAATCGTGCTGGCGCTGGACAATCCGACGGTATTGGTGATTACCGACCGCAGTGATCTGGACGATCGACTCTTTGACACCTTTGCCGCTTAGACGCAATTGTTGCGACAGGAGGCTGACTGGCAGCCCTCGGTCAACAGGCGGTGGAAAGCTTCATCGCTGGCCAGCAGGTCGCGGGAGTGGCTGGGTCTTGAGCCTGCCGTCCATAAAGACTTGCCAGCTTTGCCTGTCGGCCTGCTGGATGGTTCTGGTGCTCCAGTCTTTCACTTCCAGAATCAGGATGCCGCGCCTCGGGTGCATCACCACAAAGTCTGGATGGAGGTGTTTGGGGCCTATGGGTACGTCATACCAGAGCAAATAGTCGTCGTCGAGTTTTTGTTCGAGTCTCTCGGCCAGACGCCGCTCGCCGGCGGTCATGCGGGAAACGCACGAACCGATTGCAGGAATAAGAGTCGCCATCCGGGAATACCAACCTTTTAATACATTTAAAAACGACTTGTAACATCCATCATGCCGGTAAATGTCCCTGATGGCTAGCGCCACGTTGCTGGGCTGGCGCAAGCTTGCCTGCCCAGCCGGTGCGCTGAAAGACTTTGCCTGAGCAATAAAACCCGTTCACGTCCAATGAATACGGTTGCTGTATGCTATGAATAACGTAGCGCTGACAAAGCTTGCTGGCAGCCGTCGAAGCAGTGTCGGGGTGGCCGGCGGGTAGTGCCTGCCGACGGAGCGTTTTCCCGCGACAGTCAGGGTGCCGCTGTTTCAGCGGCCATGTCGTGCCAGGCCTGGGCCATTCCCGGCAGATTCATCGGGGGTCAGGAATCAACAAGGATCAGGTCAGGAGCGCGACCAGATATGCGGCGGGCCAGCTGGTGGGCAACAAGAAGCAGCAGGCCAGAGGTTTGGCCAAACAGGCGAATGGCGAAACCCGCAAGGTCTCTGGTGATGCCTGGGAAGCCCTCAAGCGCGCGATCAGATAAGTGAATGCGGCTGGCGGCCGTTCGCACCGCCGCAAGTGCAGGCCCGGGCGCTGGTTGACGCGCTATTGCTGATTCAAGGCCGCAGGGCCATCAGACCGATCAGCGCTGATCGGCCATGGTGGGCCTTGCCTTCGGTCAGCTCGGCCTCGTATTCGCGGAGCTGCAGCAATTTGAAATCGGCAAAGGCTTCGCGCAACATTGCCGCGGTGTAGAGGTGGTCCAGCAGTGGCGGTCCGCCGGTTTTGTAATCCAGCTGTTTGGGTGTGTAACCCTGCAGCAGCAAGGTGCCGCCGGGCTTGAGGCAGCGCCTGATGTTGGAAAACAGTCGCGCGCGCATCGCCGGATCGGCGAACTGCACAAAGATGGCGGCCACACCGTCATACAGGTTCTGCGGCCACGGATAGGCATCGCAGTCGCTGACGGCAAAGTTGACCGACACGGCTTGGTCTGCGGCCAGCCTGCGGGCCTTGGCCACGCCAACACTGGCCACGTCAAAAGCATCGACCACCAGGCCCCGTCCCGCCAGCCAGACGCTGTTGCGGCCCTCGCCGTCGGCCACGCAGAGCACGCGCTGACCGGATTTCCAGGCGCCTGCGTGCTCGCGCAGCCAGGCGTTGGGCTCTGTGCCGAAAATATAGGCTTCGTTTTCGAAGCGCTGGTTCCAGCTATCGGCCGCGTCGGCGAATGGCGTGGGGGGCAAGGTCTGCATGGGATTTGTCGCTAGGTGCCAGGCAAGCGCCCGCTGCTGCTTGCTAATGATCACGACATTTTATTCCCCGCCAGCGTCACGCGTGCGCAGGCCAGCGCATGACCGGGCAAGGTGCGGGCCCGAAGTGGGCGACAACCGGCGTGGGTGGTTTCGGTTATCGTCGCTTTCAAATTCACAGCGGAGCCGCCCTTGTCAGATGCGATTCACTTTTACGAACCCAGGCTGGGCCACGGCCTGCCGCATGACCCGTTCAATGCCATCGTCGGACCGCGCCCGATTGGCTGGATTTCTTCGCGCAGCGAAGCCGGCGCGCTGAATCTGGCACCCTACAGTTTTTTCAACGCCTTCAACTACACGCCGCCCATCGTCGGGTTTGCCAGCATCGGCTACAAAGACACGCTGCGCAATATCGAAGCGACCGGCGAGTTCGTCTGGAACCTGACGACACGCGCGCTGGCCGAAGCCATGAACCAGAGCTGCGCCGCCGTGCCGCACGGCGTCAATGAGTTTGAACTGGCCGGCTTGAGCCCGGCGCCATCGCGCCTGGTAGCGGTGCCACGCGTGGCCGAGAGCCCGGTCGCGTTTGAATGCCGCAGCACGCAGATCGTGCAGCTGCAGGGGCTTGACGGCGACAAGGTGGCGACCTGGCTGGTGCTGGGCGAGGTGGTGGCTGTGCATATCGCCCTCAGCTTGCTGAAAGACGGTGTCTACGACACCGCAGCAGCCGGTCACATCCTGCGCGGCGGCGGACCGGCTGATTACTTCACGATCGGCCCTGAGCAGTTGTTTCGCATGCACCGCCCCAGGTGACGCGGACGTGGCCGCGCCCCCACGAAAAAGATTGAAGGAATTTGCCAAGTGACTAACGTGCCGCACGAGCTGTTCAACTTTGCCACTGCAGCCTCTGTGGCCAGCTGGTCCGCGGTGGATGACCGCGTGATGGGCGGTGTCTCGCGCAGCCGCCTGCGCCACGACCCGCTGGGCCATGCCGTGTTTGAAGGCACGGTGTCATTGCAGAACAATGGCGGCTTTGCCTCGGTGCGTTCGGCGGTGCTACCCCGGCCACCGGCTGCAGGCATCAGGCGCTACCTGCTGGACGTGCTGGACTTGCTGGACGACGGCAAGCGCTACAAGCTCACGCTGCGCATGGATGACGCCTTCGACGGCATCGCGTATCAGGCCGTGTTTGCGCCACCGGCCGGCCTGTGGACCACGGTTGAGCTGCCGCTGCAGGCATTTGCGGCGAGCTTTCGCGGGCGGGGCGTGCCGGAGGCGCCGCCGCTCGACCCGGGCCGTGTGCGACAGGTCGGCCTGATGATTGCCGAGAGCCAGGAGGGCGAATTTGCGCTCGCCCTGCGCGCCATCCGCACAGACTGAAAACCGGCGCGCCCGCCCACCTGCCAGTTGATCCGCGCGGCGCGCTGGCAGCGCGAACCGCCTGCCAGCGCCTTCCCATGCCGGGGCTGTTGAAGGCTCGTGAAGAGCTGCCTGGTTGCATCGCTCAAATGCAACGACATGTAAGCGTGGTCAACAGCCTGTGTTGCACCGCCGTTGCATATTCGGTTGCAATGAAATCATTCACAACACAACATCAATCCAAAGGACTCACATGAACAAGTTACTCGCTACCCTGATCGCCGGTCTGTTTGCCAGCGCTGCATTTGCACAAGCACCTGCCCCCGCCATGGCTCCTTCGGCGCCTGCGGTTGTGAAAGCTGAAGCCAAGGCTGTCAAGGCCGACGCCGCTGCCAGCAAATCCGAAGCCAAGGTCGATATGAAGGCCGATGCCAAGGTGCAAAAAGCTGAAACCACCGCCGGCGAAAAGAAAGCCACGGCGCACCAAAAAGCGGCAAAAACAAAAGCCAAAGCCCACGCCAAAGCCGCAAAGGCTGACACCGAAGACAAGGTAAAAGCTGATGCGAAGGCCGACAAGGTTGACGCCAAGGCCGATGCCAAAGCCGACAAATCTGTCGTCAACGCTACCGCCAAGTCCGACAAGGTCAAGGTCGATGCAACGGCTGACAAGGCCAATGCCAAAACCGAAACCAAGGCCGTGAAAGCCGAAGGCAAGGCAGACGTCAAAGCGTCTACCACCAAGTAATCGCTTAGGTCATCGCGTCTAACGCGGTTGATAAAAAAGACAGGCATAGCCTGTCTTTTTTTGTTTATGGCGCATCGCTGCGGCCTTCGCCCCGGCGATTGGCCAGGGTTGCAATCAGGCGGCGGCGCGGGGCGGCCCGGGCAACACCGTGAAGGCCAGCGCACCGGCTGCCAGCAGCGCGGCAATGGTGGCCAGCACCGCCGTGAAGGGGTCGATGCCGTGGGCAGAGGCGGCCGAGGCCACCATGCCGGTCAGCCACTGCATGGCCGCCACGCCCAGGAACATGGCCATGGTGAAAACTGCCATGGCGCGGCCGGTGATGGCCGCCGGGTAGGCCGCACGCACATCGGCATATTGCAGCACCATATAGCCCGACAGCACGCCAATCGCGATCGGGCCGAGCACATCTATAGGGGTGCTGTGCGTCAGGGCAAATGCGGCAAACAGCGCCGCCAGCAGCAGCGTGAAAGCCACGATCCAGCGGCGGCGATGCAGCGGGCCGGGGTCAAACCGGCCAAATAGCGGCGGGCCGAACAGCGAGGCCAGCGACATCAGCAGCGCCACGTTGCCGCTTTGCACCAGCGAAAAACCGTGCCGCTGCATCAGCATTGGCCCCAGCCAGAGGCCGCGCAGCGAGATGAAGGACGCATAGCCCACCGCCGCCAGCAGCACAATGCCCAGCGTGTGCGGCAGCATGAAGAGCGTGCCGAATTTGGTGATCGCCTGCCACAACGATTCCCTGGGTAGCGCCTGCCTTGCCAGGCTGACGGCCAGCGGCGGCGCGGGTTCGTGCACCAGCGCGTAAATAAGCCCCCAGGCCAGCGCGGCAATGCCGCCTAGCACCCAGAAGCCCATGCGCCACGAGGTCGCCTGGATCAGCCACGCCAGTGGCGTGCCGGTCAGCAACATGCCGATGCCGCCCAGGCCCAGCGTGAGGCCGGAGATCGCGGCGAAGCGCTCACTCGGCAGATGCCGCGCGATGAACACGGTGCACGCCAGAAAGGCCGGCGCGCAGCCAACGCCGATCAGCACCTGGCCGGTCACCAGCATGCCGTAGCTGCTCGCCAGCGCGGAAACCGCCGAGCCGGCAATCGCGATCGGGAAAGCCGTCAGCACGGTGCGCCGCACGCCATGCAGATCAATGCCGATGCCCATGAACAACTGCATGGCGCCAAAGGCGAAGTGAAACGCACCGGCAAACAGGCCGAGCGCCTGCGCACTCAGATGAAAGTCGGCCTGCAGCGGCGCGGCCATGATGGCGGCGATGGTGCGATAGGCCTGGCTGAGCGCGAACGCCGTCGTCAGTGCAAACAGCATGACCCAGACGGAATGTGTCGGCCGGACCGTGGCGGCGGGACGGGGCAGTGCGGAAGGTTTCATGGCGCTGTCAAGCGTACACCGGCGCAGGGCAGGCTGCGCCAGAGCCGGTCCGCAAGCGCTGTTTTTATGCCAAAACGGCTCCAGGTCCAATGAATTCGGTTACTTGTTGCTATTTAAAAAATAGCAAACAAGCGGTTTCACGGGACTGGAGAAATCGTGCCGGCAAGGATGTCTGCATGGGCCTTGCAAAAATCCACCAGCTTGTCCACTTCCTGCGATTTGTCGAACACCTCGTCCGCGCCGAGCTCCCTGCAGCGGCGCAGCAGGTCGCTTTGGTGGTAGCTGGTAAGCACCACGACTTTTTGGGCCAGCTTGCGCGTCTGGCACGCCAGCAACACGCCAAAACCGGTGCCTTGCGCCAGAAATAAATCAACAATGGCCAGGTCCCAGCCGCCGGGGTGGGCGTGCAGCCATTGGGTTGCGGTGGCTTCGGAATCGGCTTGGCCGACAAATCTGAGCGGCGCCATCTCCTCCATCGCCTCAACCAGGGTCTGACGTATGTCCGGCTTGTCTTCGACCAGAAAAGCGCTGATGAGCAAGGTTTCTCTCCAAACAAACGGTCAAGATACACCGCGCTTCGACCGCCCGCCAGTCAGCGTGTGTCATGAAGGCTTGTAGGCTGAATCCGGCTCGACAGCGCCCGCGGGCGCCCGCCGCGAAGACGGGGCGGGGTTCAATGGTGGTGGCCGTGCTCGCCGTGCACATGCTGGTGCGTAATCTCCTCGGCGCTGGCAAGTCGCACGTCCGTCACCTTGATGGAAAAGCGCAGTGCTTTGCCAGCCAGCGGATGATTGGCGTCGAGGATGACGGTATCGCCCTTGATTTTTGCCACATTGAACAGCTGCTCGCGGCCATCGCTGCCCCGGCCTTCGAGCTGGCCACCGACCTTCACGCCAGGCGGAAACTGGCTGCGCGGAATGGTGCGCACCAGCGTCTCGTCGCGCAGGCCGAAGGCGTCCTCGGGCGGCAGTGCCAGCGTGGTCTGAAAGCCGGGCTCCTGGCCTTCCAGCGCCGCTTCAATTTTGGGCAGCGTATTGCCGTAGCCGCCGTGCAGATAAACCATCGGCTCCTTGTCGCCTTCGATCAGCTTGCCTTGCGCATCGGATACCCTGAAGCGCAGGGTGACGGCGGTGTTTTTTTCAATTTTCATGGGGTGTGTTTTTACGGGAGCAAAGAATGAGGAGGCCCGCGCGCTGCGAACGGGTAATTTGCGTGATCTTAGCAATGATGGCCGGGCTCTGGCAGCCGCCGGTACTCTGCGCGGGGCCGGTCGATTGCGTTGAAGGCGCCTGGTGGCACGCGCTAAACTGGGGCTCCAAAGCGGCCTTTAACGAGAACCTTCCGAACACATCATGAATCCGCCCGACACCGAGACCATCGAGCTGCTACCCGCCGCCGGAGCGCCGGGGCAGCTGTTTGTGCTGCTGCATGAC
>NZ_JABBPF010000068.1 GCF_012927415.1 Polaromonas sp.
ATAGCTGGGCTCCAGGCTGGCAGACGTGCAAGCCGAACCGCTCGACACCGCAAGCCCTTTGATGCCCATGATGAGCGACTCGCCTTCAACAAAGTTGAAGCTCATGTTGAGGTTGTGCGGAACGCGCTTTTCAGCGTGCCCGTTAAGAAACACTTCCTCAACGTCTTTCAAGCCATTCAGCATGCGCTCATGCAGCACACGAATGCGCTTGTTTTCCTCGTGCATTTCGACTTTGGCGATGCGGTAAGCCTCGCCCATACCGGCGATTTGATGGGTCGGCAAGGTGCCCGAACGCATGCCGCGCTCATGACCGCCGCCATGCATTTGCGCTTCAAGACGCACCCGTGGCTTGCGGCGTACATAAAGGGCGCCAATGCCTTTGGGTCCGTAAGTCTTGTGTGAGGTCAAACTCATCAAGTCCACCGGCAGGGTCTGCAGATCAATGTCCACCCGGCCGGTCGCTTGCGCAGCGTCCGAATGGAGAATAATGCCCTTCGCGCGGCACAAGGCACCGATGGCGGCGAGATCCTGGATCACGCCGATTTCGTTATTGACAAACATTACACTGACCAAAATGGTGTCAGGACGAATTGCAGCCCTCAATACCTCCAAATCCAGCAGGCCATCGGTCTGAACGTCCAGATAGCTCACTTCAAAACCCTGACGTTCCAGTTCCCGGCATGTATCAAGCACCGCCTTGTGCTCGGTTTTGACCGTGATGATGTGCTTGCCCTTAGTCTTGTAAAAATGAGCCGCGCCCTTGAGCGCCAGATTATTGGACTCGGTCGCGCCGCTGGTCCAGACGATCTCGCGCGGGTCGGCGCCAATAAGGGCTGCTACCTGCTCCCGGCCTTTTTCGACAGCTGCTTCAGCTTCCCAGCCCCAGGCATGACTACGGGAAGCTGGATTGCCGAAGTGCTCGCGCAACCAGGGAATCATGGCATCCACCACCCGCGGGTCGCAGGGGTTGGTTGCGCTGTAATCCATGTAAATCGGGAAGTGTGGAGTTTCCATGTGGCTGGTTCTTTTATTCATTGGCTGGCTTGCAGCCCTAAACAATGAGGTCGGTGCAATGCGGTCCAAATCCTGTCAGGATTTGGAAAATGCATTTCCCAAGGCAAAGACGGAATTTGGCGCATTCACGCGTGCAGGTTTGACGATTGGCGAAGCGAACACCGCCTTCTTCACTTGAGGCGTGTTTTCAACAACCACACCCTTGGCGAGTTGCTCGTCCACCAGCTTTTGCAAACTCACGGAGTCGAGAAATTCCACCATGCGGCTGTTCAGCGAAGCCCAGAGATCGTGCGTCATACAACGACCGCCGTCCCCAAGACAGTTTTCCTTGCCGCCGCATTGCGTGGCATCAATCGGTTCGTCTACAGAAACAATGATGTCAGCAACCGTGATTTCCGAAGCTTTGCGGCCCAGCGTGTAACCGCCGCCGGGGCCGCGCGTCGATTCCACCAGTTCGTGGCGCCGAAGCTTGCCAAACAGCTGCTCAAGATAAGACAGCGAAATCTGTTGGCGCTGGCTGATGGCTGCAAGTGTGACCGGGCCATTGTTCTGGCGCAGCCCCAAATCAATCATTGCGGTGACCGCGAAGCGGCCTTTAGTCGTAAGACGCATAACAATCTCCTAAAAGTTCGTTTGACTGTCGTTTTAACCCTTGACAACTTATGGCTGCAAGGGAACTGATCCTCCAGATACCCACATCAACAAATTCGTGTTTCACCGGCTTTTATAAGGCGCTATGTTGTTGACTATTTTTGTCAAGTATAACACGTTCACCAATTTTCCGTTGCTCGCGGGTCGCCAAACCAAGGGCTAACCCGGAGACAATCACCACTCTTCGCACCACTTTGGTGCAATTAATCGAGATCATGCCGCTGTCGGAAGCAACACCACGTTATCCGAGCCTGGTGCGCCAAAGGCCTGCTCCTTCAATACATGCAACTGGTCGCGTACCCTGGCCGCTTTTTCAAACTCTAGATTTTTAGCGTGTTCGATCATCTGTTTTTCAAGACGCTTGATTTCGCGTGCGATGTCTTTTTCGCTCATGTCTTCAATCAGCGCCTTTTGCATTTCGAGCTTTTCAGCTTCCTTGCCGGATTTCTCGCTGTAAACGCCGTCGATCAGATCCTTGATGCGCTTGACCACGCTGCGCGGGGTAATGCCATGCTCGAGGTTGAAGGCAATTTGTTTGTTGCGCCGCCGCTCGGTCTCACCCATCGCCATTTTCATGGATTCGGTGGTCCGGTCGGCGTACAAAATGGCACGGCCATTCAGATTACGGGCGGCGCGGCCAATTGTCTGGATGAGGCTGCGCTCCGACCTTAAAAAGCCCTCCTTGTCGGCGTCCAGGATGGCCACCAGCGAAACCTCCGGAATGTCAAGCCCTTCGCGCAGCAGATTGATGCCCACCAGAACATCAAAGGCGCCCAGCCTCAGGTCACGAAGTATCTCGACGCGCTCCACCGTTTCTACATCGCTGTGCAGATAGCGCACCTTCACGCCGTTTTCACTCAGGTAATCCGTCAGTTGCTCAGCCATGCGTTTGGTCAGCGTGGTAATCAGCACTCGTTCATTTTTTTCGACCCGGATGCGGATTTCCTGCAGCACATCATCGACCTGGTGGGTGGCCGGCCTCACCTCGACCTGCGGGTCTACCAGCCCGGTGGGACGCACTACCTGTTCCACCACCTGGCCGGAATGCTCTTTTTCGTAAGCCGCCGGCGTGGCGGACACAAAAACCGCTTGCCGCATTTTTGTCTCGAACTCTTCAAACTTGAGCGGCCGGTTGTCCAGCGCGCTCGGCAGGCGAAAACCGTATTCCACCAGCGTCGTTTTGCGCGCCCGATCGCCGTTGTACATGGCGTTGAGCTGACCAATCATGACGTGACTTTCGTCAAGGAACATCACCGAATCCTTGGGCAGGTAGTCGCACAGCGTCGAGGGCGCCGAACCCGGCGGGGCGCCGCTCAGGTGGCGGGTGTAGTTTTCGATGCCCTTGCAGTGGCCAATTTCGCCGAGCATTTCCAGGTCAAACCGGGTGCGCTGCTCAATTCGCTGAGCTTCCACCAGCTTCCCGGCGGCGACAAACTGGCCGACACGCTCCGACAGTTCCAGCTTGATGGTTTCGACGGCCGCCATGACTTTGTCGCGCGGCGTGACGTAATGGCTTTTCGGGTAGACCACAAAACGCGGAATTTTCTGCCGGATGCGGCCGGTCAGCGGATCAAACAGCTGCAGGGACTCGATTTCATCGTCAAACAGCTCGATGCGAATGGCCAGTTCTGAATGTTCGGCCGGAAAGACATCAATCACGTCACCCCGCACCCTGAACGTACCTCGCGAAAAATCCTGGTCGTTGCGCGAATACTGCATGCGGATCAGCCGCGCAATCACGTCGCGCTGGCCCATCTTGTCGCCGATGCGGGCGATGAAACGCATCTGGGTGTAATCCTCGGGCGCGCCAATGCCGTAGATGGCGCTCACCGTTGCAACGATGATGGTATCGCGCCGCTCCAGCACACTTTTGGTCGCCGACAGACGCATCTGCTCGATGTGCTCGTTGATGGCTGAGTCTTTTTCAATAAAAAGATCGCGCTGGGGCACATAGGCCTCAGGCTGGTAGTAGTCGTAGTAGCTGACGAAGTATTCGACGGCATTTTTCGGAAAGAACTCCCGGAACTCGCTATAGAGCTGGGCTGCCAGCGTCTTGTTGGGTGCAAACACAATCGCCGGACGGCCCAGCCGCGCAATCACGTTGGCCATGGTGTAGGTCTTGCCGGAACCGGTCACGCCCAGCAAGGTCTGGAAAACTTCGCCGTCATTGATGCCGTCAACCAGCTTTTCAATTGCCTGCGGCTGGTCGCCGGCCGGCAGATAGGGCTGGAACAATTCGAACGGCGAACCCGGAAAACGGATGAACTGGCCTACGCCCGGCGCCTCTTTTGGATCGGCCGAATCGGCAATAACGTCCCTAACTTCAGAAATTTCTGGCATAAAACCTCAATCAAGCCCCGCTAAAATTCAGTGCAACCCAACACGATACGACATTCGGGCGAAAATCGAAATTTCAATCCCTTCCCCTTTGATCCCGTCAACGCCGGCCGGTTAAACCGGCGCATTTGCCCTTTTGAGGGCCACTTTTCCTAATTTCTGAGGATATTTCATGTCTTTGTTTACCGCTGTCGAAATGGCCCCGCGTGACCCGATTCTGGGCTTGAACGAGCAATTCAATGCCGACACCAACCCCGCCAAAGTGAACCTGGGCGTAGGCGTCTACTACGACGACAACGGCAAACTCCCGCTGCTGCAATGCGTGCAGGCGGCTGAAAAACAGATGATGGCATCCCCCAAAGCGCGTGGCTACCTGCCGATTGATGGCATTGCCGCTTACGACGCCGGCGTGAAAGACCTGGTGTTTGGCGCCGACAGCGAGCCCGTCAAGTCCGGCCGCGTCGCGACGGTGCAATGCATTGGCGGCACAGGCGGCCTGAAAGTCGGCGCCGATTTCCTGAAACGCCTGAATCCCGATGCCAAGGTGCTGATCAGCGACCCAAGCTGGGAAAACCACCGCGCGCTGTTCACCAATGCCGGCTTCACGGTCGAAAGCTACCCCTATTACGACGCGGTCAAACGCGGCATCAATTTTGCGGGCATGCTAGCTGCGCTCAATGCGGCGCCCGCCGGCACCGTCGTGGTACTGCACGCCTGCTGCCACAACCCGACTGGCTACGACATCACAGCGGCCCAGTGGGACGAAGTGATTGCCACTGTAAAGGCGAAAAACCTGACACCTTTCCTCGACATGGCTTACCAGGGCTTTGGCTACGGGCTAAATGAGGACGGCGCGGTCATCGGCAAGTTCGTCGCTGCCGGGCTCAGCTTTTTCGTTTCGACCTCCTTCTCCAAGAGTTTCAGCCTTTATGGCGAACGCGTCGGCGCCCTGAGCGTTCTGTGCACCAGCAAGGAAGAAGCCGCCCGTGTGCTGAGCCAGCTCAAAATTGTCATTCGCACCAATTACAGCAACCCGCCGATTCACGGCGGCACGGTGGTGGCAATGGTGCTGAACACGCCCGAGTTGCGCGCCCAGTGGGAAAAGGAACTGGCTGAGATGCGGGTGCGCATCAAGGCCATGCGCCAAAAGCTGGTCGACGGCCTGAAAGCAGCAGGCGTGAAGGAAGACATGAGCTTCATCACCCAGCAAATTGGCATGTTCAGTTATTCGGGCTTGTCCAAAGACCAGATGGTGCGCCTGCGGGATGAATTCGGCGTCTATGGCACCGACACCGGCCGAATGTGCGTGGCCGCGCTGAACAGCAAAAACATGGACTACGTTTGCGCGTCGATCGCCAAGGTCATTTGAGGCCAGCCAACGCACGCCAGCAACCGAGGCGGCCATGCCAAGCCGCGCTGCGCTGCGCATCCGTCAAGCCCGTTTCAGGGTCCGGCCGGGTCTGGCGCTAGCGATTTTGCCTGGCGTCGCCGGCCAGCTGTTTTTTTAATGAAATGCGCTCCAGGTCCATTAAATATCGATGCTGTTTGCTATGCTTTATATAGCAGTCAGGCGCCTCCCCAGACCACCGAGCGCATCGAAATTGAACCGCCCTGAAAGCTGGTGTTGAAAAACCGCATCGGCTCCCGCGCATCTACCGCACCCGCTGCATACAAAAGCGGCAGGTAATGTTCGTGGCTGGGGTGCGCCATTTTGGCGACATGGCCCAGCTTCTGGAAATTCTGCAGGGCATCCAGATTGCCCTGTTGCAGATAGCCCCCAATCGTCTGGTCGAACTCCAGCGCCCAGTCGTAGGCCTGACTGCCTGCCGCGCCACGCTGCATCTGACCCAGGTTGTGCACGATATTGCCGCTGCCCACAATCAGCACGCCCCGCTCCCGCAAAACCTTGAGCTGTCTGGCCAGCGCGTAGTGGTCTTCGGGTGCGCGGCTGTAGTCCATGCTGAGCTGGATTACCGGAATGTCGGCTTGGGCAAACATCGGTTTGAGCACAGACCACGCGCCGTGATCCAGCCCCCATTCGTCCACGTCCAACCCGAGCGGCTTGGCGCCCCGCTGGCGCACCATCATGGCAATGGCCCGAGCCGCCGCAGCGTCACCGGGCGCGGGATATTGCTGGTCAAACAACTCCTGCGGAAAACCACCAAAATCATGAATGGTTTTGGGCCTGTCCATGGCCGTCAGCCACCAGCCTTCGGTAAGCCAATGGGCAGAAATACATAAAATCAGCTGCGGCCGTGGCAGTCTGGAGCCGAACTCGGCGCCCAGCATCTGCCAGCTGCGCCGGTATTCGTTGTCACCAATGGCATTCATGGGGCTGCCATGCCCCAAAAACAACACCGGCATCCTGTCTGATCTTTTGAGGGAAGCCAGCCGGTCAAGCGCAGCGACATCTACAGTAGAAAGCATGATCATTCCTGTGGCAAAGGGAAGCGAAGGGTAACGGGAGTCGCGCGCCATGCAGCGCGGAGGCGTCACGAACGCATTAAACACCAAGCCTGCGTGTTCCAGCCCGGCGATTAACCCGCAACTTTTAACTTGTCGGCCAACACCTCATATCCTCGTAGTTGAAATGGCCGTCACTCTGCTAGGGGCTAACTTTTTCGTGTGTCATTCACATTAAAACCTGCCAAACTCAGAAATTGTCCTCAACACAAAATTGGTGCGCCTGTTATATTGCACTGCAACATATTGTGTTTCAGACAAAAATTTACCAAACAAGAGGTTCGCTTCCATGCTGTATCAGATATATGAATCCCAGCGTACGCTGATGGAGCCGTTTGTTGACTTCGCGCAAGCCGCTGCCAAGCTTTATAGCAACGCCTCCTCGCCGATCGGCCAAACGCCCTTTGCCCAACGTGTCTCGGCCGGCTTCAGCCTGATGTACCGCCTTGGCAAAGACTACGAAAAACCGGCCTTTGAGATCAGCAGCATCGACGTCGACGGCGTCAGCCTGGCCATTCATGAGCGGGTGGAAATCGACAAGCCCTTCTGCGAGTTGCGCCGATTCAAGCGTTTCACGGATGACTCGGCAACGCTGACCAAACTCAAGGGCCAGCCCGCCGTGCTGGTGGTGGCGCCCCTCTCGGGTCATTACGCGACCCTGCTGCGCGACACCGTCAAAACCATGCTGAAAGACCACAAGGTCTACATCACCGACTGGAAAAACGCGCGCAACGTGCCTTTGTCCGACGGTGCTTTTCATCTGGACGACTACGTGAACTACGTGCAGGAATTCATCCGCCACCTGCAGGGCAAATATGGCAACTGCCATGTCATCAGCGTTTGTCAGCCGACCGTGCCGGTGTTTGCCGCGATCTCGCTGATGGCCTCGCGAGGTGAAACCACGCCGCTCTCCATGGTCATGATGGGCGGCCCCATCGACGCGCGCCTGTCGCCTACGTCGGTCAACAATCTGGCCACTACCAAGCCTTACGAGTGGTTTGAAAATAATGTGATTTATCCCGTGCCAAGCAATTTCAAGGGTGCGGGGCGCCAGGTTTATCCCGGCTTTTTGCAGCACACCGGTTTTGTAGCCATGAACCCCGATCGTCACGCCAGCAGCCACTACGACTACTTCAAGGACCTGATCAAGGGCGACGACGCCAGTACGGAGGCGCACCGCAAGTTTTACGACGAGTACAACGCCGTGCTCGACATGGACGCCGATTACTACCTTGACACCATTAAAACCGTGTTCCAGGAGTTCAAGCTGGTCAACGGGACCTGGGACGTCATGTCTCCTGCCGGCAAGCTCGAACGCGTCACGCCGGGTGACATCAAGACGACAGCCGTCATGACGGTCGAGGGCGAACTGGACGATATCTCCGGAGCAGGACAGACGCGCGCAGCGCTCGACATGTGCAGCGGCGTGGCCAAGGACAAGAAAAATCACCTCGAAGCCAAAGGTGCCGGGCATTATGGTATTTTCAGTGGCCGCCGCTGGCGTGACCACGTCTATCCGGCGGTGCAATCCTTCATTCATGAACAAAATCAGTCGCTGGTCCAGGCGAATCGGGCATCTGATGCTATGGAAAAAGTAGCGGAGCCGATGCAGGCAGCCGCTGTCCCCGTCGCAGTCGCAAAGCCAAAACCGGTTGTCACACAACCTGCACTGGCAACGGCAACAAAAGCAGCTGTAGAAACGGCGCAGCCGGTCGTGGCAAAAACCGTGACGCAACCGGCGGCAAAAGACAGCGTCAAAGCGGCGGTCAAGGCGGCAGTCAAGGCGCCTCCAGGTCCCGTGGCCAAGGTTTTCACGCGGCCTGCCGCCAGCCCAACCAGCAAAAAACCTTCGCGCGGCAGCAGGTGAGTCGATAGCGAAGCGGCACGGATGGGCCGCTTCGTGGTGGGACAATAACCAAGTGAAGCCACCCGCCGAAGCTTCGCTTTCCGAGCGCATCAACGCCGTTTTGCCGCAGACCCAGTGCATGCGCTGCACCTACCCAGACTGCGCGGCCTATGCGCACGCCATCGCTGCTGGCGAGGCTGCCATCAATCAGTGCCCGCCGGGCGGCGCCGAAGGCATAAAGCGCCTCTCCCGCATCACCGGGCAGCCAGTGCAGCTACTCAATCCCGAAAATGGCTCCGAAGGCCCGCGCGCCATAGCCGTCATCGACGAAGCATGGTGCATAGGCTGCACGCTGTGCATCAAGGCCTGCCCGGTTGATGCCATCATGGGGAGCAACAAGATGATGCATACCGTGATTGAATCCTGTTGCACCGGCTGCGAGTTGTGCCTTCCGGTCTGCCCGGTGGACTGCATCAGTCTGGAAAATGTCACGGGCAACCGCACTGGCTGGAACGCCTGGTCACAGCACGACGCTGATACCGCCAGAATTCGCTATGAATTTCATAGCTACAAACAACCGAAAAATATGGACAAGAGCGCTAAAGCGCCTGAAGAACCGCAACAAGCTCCGGCACCGCAAGTCTTGCTTGCGCTGGCGCAGCCAATGGCAGATGGCGCGCTTGTTGATCGCAAGCGCGCGGTGATCGAAGGGGCGCTGGCACGGGCAAGGGCGCAACGCGAAAACAAAACCTGAGCCGACAAAAGCGGCGCCTGTCAGGCCGTCAGCGAGCTCAAGCCCAGCACCTCGGCCTCATAGGCATGGAGCGAGGGCGCGCCACCGGTGTGGATGAAAAGCACGTTTTCCTCATTTCTGAAATAGCCTTTTCGCGCCAACCCGATCAACCCGGCCATGATTTTGCCGGTGTAGACCGGGTCGAGCAGGATCGCCTCGGTACGCGCCAGCATTTGCACGGCTTCCACCATGGCCTGGTTGGGCACCGAATACTTGGGCCGCCACCATTCGCCAAAACTGACGACCGCATCACGCGCAATTGTCAGGTTCAGCCCCAACAGGTCGGCCACAGCCTGCGCCTCCTTGTGCACCAGCGGGTCCTGGTCCGCCGGGTCGCGGCTGACGCCGATGCCGACGATGGGAATGTTGATGTGGTTTCCCAGGAAACCGGCCAGCAAACCGCCGTGCGTGCCCGAGCTGCCAGAGCCCACAACCACCTTGTCGATCTGCACGCCTTGCTCGAAAAACTGCTGCTGTAATTCCTGCGCGCAGGCCACATAACCCAACCCGCCGATCGCGTTAGAGCCGCCGCCCGGCACGATGTAGCCTTTGCGGCCTTGCGCCGCCAACTCCCCCGCCACTTTTTGCATGGCTTCGAGCATGTTGGTTCCGGCAGGCACCACCGTGATGGCTTCGACGCCCAGCAGGCGAAAGAGGAAATTGTTGCCGCTCGCTTCAGGCCGGTAGCTGCCCGCTATGCGCTCCTCAATCACGAAGCGGCATTTGAGCCCTTCCTTGATGGCGGAGCTCAGGGTCGCACGACAGTGGTTGGATTGCGGTGCGCCGCAAGTGATCAGCGTATCCGCACCATGCATTAGCGCGTCGGCCGCCAGGAATTCCAGCTTGCGCGTCTTGTTGCCGCCAGGCGTCAGCCCCAGCATGTCGTCGCGCTTGATCCAGACATTGGGACTGGCGCCGCCTCCACATGACGCCCTGAGCGCTTTGGTGAAATGGGGCAAAAACTCCAGCGGAGTTGCACCCTGTGTGTAGCGGCGGCGCGGAAAACGGCTTAAATCCATGGAACAGTTCTCTGGTCGAATTGGGTTGATAAAAAAACGTGACAACAGCCTTGATTCGTTGCAAGCCTGCCTGAACTCCACCACGGGTGGACGCAGTTTACGTGCATGCATGCAAACAACGCATGGGTTAATCCTGGAGGTGAAGCGGCGATTGATCAGCCTGCCATGGTGTTGAACGCGCGCACCACGTCGGGCGGTGCCTGCACAAGTTCAATCAGTACGCCCTCACCCGCGATCGGAAATTCATCGTTATCCTTTGGGTGCAAAAAGCAGATATCAAACCCCGCCGCACCCTTACGAATGCCGCCAGGCGCGAAGCGCACGCCCTGCGCCGTCAGCCACTGCACTGCTTCCGGCAAATCGTCAATCCACAGACCTACATGGTTGAGCGGCGTGGCATGGACAGCAGGCTTTTTATTGAAATCCACCGGCTGCATCAAGTCCACTTCAACCCTGAACGGACCACTGCCGATGGTGCAGATGTCTTCGTCCACGTTTTCCCGTTCGCTCACGAAAGTACCGGTGACTTTGAGCCCCAGCATGTCCACCCACAAGGTGCGCAGACGTTCCTTGCTGGGGCCGCCAATGGCGATTTGCTGGATGCCCAATACTTTGAAAGGCCGCTGAGTCGTGGGCTGGGCCACGGGATCGCTCATGCGGCCACTTGCCGTCGTCCCACCCGGTAGCTCACGCCATGAGGGCCTGCATGTTCCAGATGCACCACGCCGGCAGCCAGGCGAAAAATCTCGCCCGTTGGGTAGTGGGTAGCGGCGCCATCCACCACCAGTGTGATGTCGCCGGCCAGGATGTATGCGCAGGCGTCAAACGGGTGCTGATGCTCGCCCAGCGAATAGCCGACGGCGCGCTCCACCGTGGCGATTTCACGGAACTGCCCGGCTTGCAGCATGGCTTCAAATTCCGTAAGGGTCATGACGTGTTCCTGACGTTATGGTTATGCAAACTCAACAATCGGCTGGTCCACGCTGAGGGACTCACCCCTGGCAGCCAGTATTTTGCCCACCACACCGTCAGCCACGGCGAACAGGACATTTTCCATTTTCATGGCTTCAATCACAGCCACGCGTTCACCCGCCTGCACTTTCTGGCCGACCTGCACGGCCACCTCGACCAGCAAGCCAGGCATGGGAGAAAGCACAAAGCGGCTCATGTCTGGTGGCGCCTTGTAAGGCATCAGGGCATGAAGCTGCGCCGCGCGTGGCGACAGCACCAGCGCATCAAGCCGTGTGCCATTGTGGTTAAGACGAAGCGCCAGCGGATTGCGGCCCACGCCTCGCTCGACCTGGGCGGCAAAAGGCTGGCCATTGACCGTGCCGCGGATGCGGGCGCCGCCCAGATGCCACCTGCTACATATTTCATAGCGCTTGCCACCTGTTTCCACTGAACTTGACCCTGATTCAGCTTCAAAATCTCGCACCAGCACGGGATGCGTGGTGTTGTTCCCGACCGCGCCCAGGCCAACCACCACAAACTCTTCACTCACCGTCACGCCATGGCCGGGCAGCTGGCCGCTGATGCCCGCAGCACGGCCGAGCAGGCGGCGATTCACATAGGCCGCCAACGCCACCAGGAAGTCAGAATCGTTGTGCGGCACGTCTTCCGCACGGAAACCCTGAGCGTAGTTTTCAGCAATGAACCCGGTGTTGAAATCACCCGCCACGAATTTCGGATGCGCCAGCAAAGCAGCCTGAAACGGAATATTGCTGCTGACGCCGCGGATCACAAAGCTGTTGAGGGCCTCACGCATCTTGCCAATTGCATCAAGGCGGTCCTTGCCGTGCACGATCAGCTTGGCAATCATCGAGTCGTAATACATAGGGATTTCCCCGCCGTCCTGGACGCCGGTATCCACGCGCACGCCGAAGAGATGTTCAGTGTCTGCCGCAAACATGGTTTCCCTGGGTGGCTGAAAGCGCACCAGCCGTCCGGTGGAGGGCAGGAAACTGCGGAATGGATCTTCGGCATTGATGCGGCACTCGATCGCCCAGCCGTCGCGCTTGACCTCGGCTTGCGTGAGCGGCAGTTTTTCACCTGCCGCCACGCGAATCATCAGCTCCACCAGGTCAAGACCGGTGATGCATTCGGTCACCGGGTGCTCGACCTGCAGACGGGTATTCATTTCCAGAAAGTAAAAACTCTGGTCCTTTCCGACGACAAACTCAACCGTGCCGGCGCTCTGGTACTTCACCGCCTTTGCCAGCAACACGGCCTGCTCGCCCATCGCTTTACGTGTGGCTTCGGTGATGAAGGGGCTCGGCGCTTCTTCAATTACTTTTTGGTGGCGCCGCTGGATCGAGCATTCGCGCTCGTTCAGATAAATCACGTTGCCGTGGCTGTCGCCGATCAGCTGGATTTCGATATGGCGCGGTTCTTCGACAAACTTTTCGATGAAGACACGGTCGTCGCCAAAGCTGTTGCGCGCCTCATTGCGGCAACTGGTAAAGCCTTCCCGCGCTTCCTTGTCATTGAAGGCCACGCGCAAGCCCTTGCCGCCGCCACCGGCGCTGGCCTTGATCATTACCGGGTAACCGATGCCCTTGGCGATTTCAACCGCTTTTTCAGCAGTTTCAATCGCGTCGTTCACACCGGGAATGCAGTTCACACCTGACGCGCTGGCCAGTTTTTTGGATTCGATCTTATCGCCCATCGCGGCAATCGAGTAGTGTTTGGGGCCGATGAAGGTGATGCCTTCTTCTTCCACCCGCTTGGCAAAGCCCGCGTTTTCGCTCAGAAAACCATAGCCGGGGTGAACGGCCTGCGCGCCGGTCTGTTTGCAGGCGGCAATGATTTTTTCGGCCTGCAGGTAACTGTCACGGCTTGGCGCCGGGCCGATATTGACGGCTTCGTCCGCCAGCGCCACGTGGCGGGCATCCTTGTCGGCGTCGGAATAGACCGCGACTGTCTTGATGCCCATCTTGCGGGCCGTGAGAATGACGCGGCAAGCAATCTCACCCCGGTTGGCAATCAGAATTTTTGTAAACATGGTTGTCTTCCTTGAGCGTTTACAGCGGAATGTTCCCGTGCTTGCGCCACGGGTTTTCCAGTTTCTTGTCTTTGAGCATGACCAGCGAGCGGCAGATGCGCTTGCGCGTTTCGTGCGGCAGGATCACGTCGTCGATAAAGCCGCGTGCGCCCGCCACAAAGGGGTTGGCAAAGCGGGCTTTGTACTCGGCTTCCCTGGCGGCGAGTTTGACCGGATCGCCCTTGTCTTCGCGAAAGATGATCTCGACCGCGCCCTTTGCGCCCATGACGGCGATCTCGGCATTCGGCCAGGCAAAGTTGACGTCGCCGCGCAGGTGCTTGGAACTCATCACGTCATAGGCGCCGCCATAGGCCTTGCGGGTAATCACGGTGATTTTCGGCACGGTGCATTCGGCGTAGGCGTAAAGCAGCTTGGCACCGTGCTTGATGATGCCGCCGTATTCCTGCGCCGTGCCGGGCATGAAACCGGGCACATCGACAAAGGTAATCACGGGAATGTTAAACGCGTCACAAAATCGCACAAAGCGCGCGGCCTTAATGCTGCTCTTGATGTCCAGGCAACCGGCCAGCACGACGGGCTGGTTGGCGACGATGCCGACCGACTGGCCTTCCATGCGGGCAAAACCGATGATGATATTTTTCGCGTACTCGGGCTGAATCTCGAAGAAATCGCCATCATCCACGGTTTTGGTGATCAGCTCCTTCATGTCATAGGGCTTGTTTGCATTTTCCGGCACCAGCGTGTCCAGACTCATGTCCATGCGGTTGGCCGGGTCGGCGCTGGGGCGGACCGGCGCTTTCTCGCGGTTGTTCAGCGGCAGGTAGTTGTAAAGGCGGCGCAGCATCATGAGCGCTTCAACGTCGTTTTCAAAGGCCAGGTCGGCCACGCCGCTCTTGGTGGTGTGGCTAATGGCGCCGCCCAGCTCCTCGGCTGTCACTTCTTCATGCGTGACGGTTTTCACCACTTCAGGGCCGGTAACGAACATGTAGGAGCTGTCCTTGACCATAAAAATGAAGTCGGTCATGGCGGGCGAATACACCGCACCGCCTGCTGAGGGCCCCATGATCATGCTGATTTGGGGAATCACGCCGCTGGCCATCACGTTGCGCTGGAACACATCGGCATAGCCACCCAAAGAAGCGACGCCTTCCTGAATGCGCGCACCGCCCGAGTCATTCAGACCAATCACCGGCGCACCCACTTTCATCGCCTGGTCCATCACCTTGCAGATCTTTTCAGCATGGGCTTCACTCAAGGCCCCGCCAAACACGGTGAAATCCTGGCTGAAGACGAACACCAGCCGGCCGTTGATCATGCCGTAGCCCGTGACCACGCCGTCGCCCGGAATCTTGTTGTCAGCCATGCCGAAGTCGGTGCAACGGTGTTCGACAAACATGTCCCATTCCTCGAACGTGCCTTCGTCCAGAAGCACTTCAAGCCGTTCACGCGCGGTCAGTTTGCCCTTGCCATGCTGCGCGTCAATACGCTTTTGCCCGCCGCCCAGGCGGGCCGCAGCGCGCTTCTTTTCAAGTTGACCAAGAATTTCCTGCATGATTCTCTCTCTTTCAGTTCTTTGTTATCCGCTATTTATTCAATAGCTGCTTATGACCGTTGTGCATGGACTGCAAGCAGGTTTCGTGCTGCAGTAGAGGCTGGGAGACGGCCGCTTTCGACTTGTTCAAGCAGGGCCGCCAGCAACGCGCTGACCGCAGGATCCTTGCGAAACGCCTGCTTCAGTCCGCTATCGATGCGTTCCCACATCCATGACAGGGCCTGGTGCTGGCGGCGCGCGAGCAACTTGCCGTTGGCCGTCTGCAGGGTTTTGTATTGCGACACTGCCAGCCAGAAAGCATCCAGGCCTTTGCCCTGCAACGCGCTGAGCTGGATCACCTGGGGATGCCAGTTTTTGTCAAAGTCGGCAGCCTGGGCAGCGCCCATTGCGTTGTTGACCAGGCCAAACAGCCGCATGGCCGACTTGATCTGGGCCTCCGCGCGCATCGCGGCATTGGCATCGATGTCGGCCTTGTTGATGATGACCAAGTCGGCCAGTTCCATCACGCCTTTCTTGATGGCCTGCAAATCGTCGCCGGCGTTGGGCAACTGCATGACCACGAACATATCGGTCATGTTGGCCGCCGCCGTTTCGCTCTGGCCGACGCCGACGGTTTCAACAATCACCACGTCGTAGCCCGCCGCCTCGCACACCAGCATGGCTTCACGGGTTTTTTCTGCCACACCGCCGAGCGTGCCGCTTGACGGGCTGGGGCGGATGTAGGCTCGCTCCTCCATCGAGAGCTTGTCCATGCGGGTTTTGTCGCCCAAAATGGAGCCACCGGACACGGTTGAAGAGGGGTCGATGGCCAGTACGGCAACGCGGTGCCCCCGCGCAATGAGATACAGGCCCAGCACTTCAATGAAGGTGGATTTGCCGACGCCCGGCACACCGCTGATGCCCAAACGCAAGGACTTGCCGGTGTGCGGCAGCAAAGCAGTAAGCAATTCGTCGGCCTGCGCACGGTGGTCGGCGCGGGTTGATTCAAGCAGGGTGATGGCTTTGGCAATGGCGCGGCGCTGCACGGCGGCATCGCCTTGCAATACAGCCTCCAGCAAAGGTCCCTGGTTCACTTCAAGGCAGCCCTGATCTGCTCCAGCACATCCTTGGCACTGGCTGGAATCGGCGTCCCGGGTCCGTAGATGCCCTTGACGCCTGCTTCGTAAAGCATTTCGTAATCCTGGCGCGGAATCACGCCGCCGACAAACACGATGATGTCATCGGCCCCTTGCGCTTTCAGCGCCTGAATGATGGCGGGAACCAGCGTCTTGTGACCGGCGGCAAGTGTGGAAACACCCACGGCATGCACGTCGTTTTCTATCGCCTGGCGCGCGCACTCTTCAGGGGTCTGGAAGAGCGGCCCCATGTCCACGTCAAAGCCAAGATCGGCAAAGGCCGTGGCAACAACCTTGGCACCCCGGTCATGGCCGTCCTGGCCGAGCTTGGAAATCATCACGCGCGGACGGCGCCCTTCAGATTCAGCAAATGCGCTGATTTCGCTCTTGAGCGTTTCCCAGCCTTCGGCCGAGTCATAAGCCGCGGCGTAGACGCCGCTTACCTTTTGCGTATCGGCGCGGTAGCGCCCGTAAACTTTTTCCAGCGCATCACTCACCTCGCCCACCGTGGCGCGCAGGCGCACCGCCCTGATGCTCAGGTCAAGCAAATTGCCGCTCTTGTTTTCAGCGGCGGCCGTCAATGCATCCAGCGCGGCCTGCACCGCGAGCGTGTCGCGCTCGGCCTTGATGGTCTTCAGGCGCGCAATCTGCCCGTCGCGCACGGCCACGTTGTCAATGTCGCGCGTCTCGATCAGGTCTTCGGTGCTCAGCTTGTATTTGTTGACACCGACGATCACGTCCTTGCCACTGTCGATGCGCGCCTGCTTCTCGGCCGCGGCGGCTTCAATCTTGAGCTTGGCCCAGCCGCTGTCCACGGCTTTGGTCATACCGCCCATGGATTCGACTTCTTCAATAATCGCCCAGGCGGCGTCAGCCATGTCCTGGGTGAGTTTTTCCATCATGTAGCTGCCAGCCCAAGGGTCGATCACATGTGGGATGTGAGTTTCTTCCTGGATGATGAGCTGGGTGTTACGGGCAATGCGGGAGCTGAACTCCGTCGGCAGCGCAATCGCTTCGTCAAAGCTGTTGGTGTGCAGCGACTGGGTGCCGCCGAACACGGCCGCCAGGGCCTCAATGGTGGTGCGCACGATATTGTTGTAGGGATCCTGCTCGGTCAGGCTCCAGCCGCTGGTCTGGCAATGAGTGCGCAACATCAGGCTCTTGGGATTCTTGGCGTCGAACTCCTTCATGATGCGGCACCACAGCAGGCGCGCTGCGCGCATTTTGGCCACTTCAAGGTAGAAATTCATGCCGATGGCCCAGAAAAAGCTCAGCCGGCCGGCGAAGCCGTCGACATCCAAGCCCTTGCCCAGCGCGGTTTTGACGTATTCCTTGCCATCAGCCAGCGTGAAGGCCAGTTCAAGCGCCTGGTTGGCACCCGCCTCTTGCATGTGGTAGCCGGAAATCGAAATCGAGTTGAACTTGGGCATGTGCTGCGCCGTGTACTCGATGATGTCGCCGATAATGCGGATGCTGGGTTCGGGTGGAAAGATATAAGTATTGCGAACCATGAACTCCTTCAGGATGTCGTTCTGGATGGTCCCGCTCAACTGGTCCTGGCGCACGCCCTGCTCTTCGGCGGCCACTACGTAGCCAGCCAGCACGGGCAGCACGGCACCGTTCATGGTCATGGACACGCTCACCTTGTCAAGTGGAATCTGGTCGAACAAGATCTTCATGTCCTCGACGCTGTCAATCGCCACACCCGCTTTGCCGACATCACCCGTCACGCGTGGATGATCGCTGTCATAGCCCCGGTGCGTGGCCAGGTCAAACGCGACGGACACGCCCTGCCCGCCAGCGGCCAGCGCCTTGCGGTAAAACGCATTGGATTCCTCCGCGGTCGAAAATCCGGCGTATTGGCGAATCGTCCACGGTCGAACCGCGTACATCGTGGCTTGCGGACCGCGAATAAAGGGCTCGAAACCTGGCAAAGTGTTGGTGTAAGGCAGTTCCCTGATGTCCTCAGCCGTGTAAAGCGGTTTGACGCTGATGCCGTCTGGCGTATGCCAGGTCAACGCGTTGACGGCGCCACCGGGCGCTGATTTGGCCGCCGATGTGGTCCAAGCTTCCAGGCTGGCCGCCTTAAATTGGGTGGGCTTTGAGCTCATGGTGTTTTCCGCAGTCCTTGTTGCGCTTGGCAGAATGTCCCGGCCTCGGCAAGGCTGAATCACACGGCAGAAGCAGTCGTTCACAGTAGCGGTTAGTTTACATTATTTATAATTATTAACTCATAATACTTTATTGAACCTACAATTCCCGGCCATGGCTGAACTTTCCTTGTCCCCCCGCGCACTTTACGTTGAAGTCGCCGAACTACTGCGCCAGCGAATTTTCTGTCGCGAACTGATGCCGGGCAGCTGGATTGACGAACTGAAGCTGGCCGATGAATACGGCATCAGCCGCACGCCCTTGCGAGAAGCACTGAAGGTGCTCGCGACCGAAGGCCTGGTGACCATGAAAGTGCGGCGCGGCGCTTACGTCACAGAGGTATCTGACAGCGATCTGGCCGATGTCTACCACCTGCTGGCTTTGCTTGAAAGCGATGCCGCCGCCGTGGTGGCCACCAAGGCTACCGAGCTCCAGCTCCAGGAACTGCAAGACCTGCACAACGAGCTGGAAAAGGCAGCGAGCAACCGGGAGCGCTTTTTTGAAATCAACGAAACCTTTCACATGCGCATCCTGGCGATTGCCAACAATCGCTGGCGCGACCAGATGGTCGCCGACCTGCGCAAGGTGATGAAGCTGAACCGGCATAATTCGCTGCTTAAGAGCGGACGCATTGAAGAATCGCTGGCAGAGCATCGCGCCATCATGGCGGCGCTGGCTGCGCGCAACGTCGATGCCACGGTGCAGACAATGCAGGCTCATTTCAGGAACGGGCTCGAAGCGGCCGCCTGAAGTAAGTTTTTTGCTCTGTTTAACTAGCACATCGTTCAAGGGCTCCGGCTACCACCGCCAGTTTCACATAAAAATCTACCGGTGCCAGCCCTTGGTAAACAAGGATTTATGTCAGTGGATAGAAATGCTCACGTATTTGCGATAACTGACCAAGGGGGGACAACAGGCCCCATTTCTGGCTGAGGTTGTTTAGCGCCAGAGAAAAGAGTTCGAACACCGCGTCGTGAGTTGGAATCGCGGAAGCTCTTCAAACCGTCCACGCAGGCGATGAAAATGTCTTGAACGCCACGGTTCCTGAGTTGGGTGAAGACCTGCAGCCAGAACTAGGCGTCTTCCGCTTGGGCCATTCAAAGCCCCAACATCTCCTGGATGCCCTCCAGGTTGACGCCAATGGCCCCGGATTATCGAACAGGCCAAAGGAGGACTTGCTGATCGGCGAGCCTTCAACGCATAGAAAGGCATCTGTTCCATCGTTTGTTTAAGGCACTCGGCAATCGAAGACTTGCCGCCATCGACCGGACCCGGGGGATAAAAAATCTGCTTTTTCTCTCCCAGGCCTTGTGCAGCATGCCGGAAAGACAATTGACAGAGCGGAAAGCGAGCAAAAAATTTTGCGGCATGAGATCGGCGATGCAAACACGCCAATCCAATCCAATCTCATCCCGACCAGCTTCAATGAACATTTTCTCAGGCGGTTTTCTGTGCATCGCCGTGTGCCAGCAGCATTACATCCCGTGGATGCGCGGCTTTGAGCTTGTGATCGCTCCAGACCTGGCGCCAGCGCCGCGCGCCAGGCAGACCGTGGCGCAAACCGAGCATATGCCGGGCAATTGAACTCCAGGGCGTTCCGTGTGCCGTGGCTTCCCTTGCCATGTAATCCACCATTTGTCTCTCGACCGATTCGCGAGTCAGATCACGCGGTCTGGTGCCGAAAAACGCTTCATCCCAAGACGCCAGCCACCAGGGGTTGTGATAAGCCTCGCGACCAATCATCACCCCGTCCAGCTCACGCAACTGTCCCGCCACTTGTTCACCGGTGACGATACCGCCGTTGACACAAATGGTCAGCTGCGGAAAATCACGCTTCAGACGGTGCACCAGTTCGTAGCGCAGCGGAGGCACCTCCCGGTTCTCCTTTGGAGAAAGGCCCTTGAGCCAGGCATTGCGCGCATGCACGACAAAGGTATGGCAGCCTGCCTCGCTGACAGTACCGACAAAGTCACGCACAAATTCGTAGCTTTCATCCTTGTCAATGCCAATGCGGTGCTTCACGGTAACCGGCACGCTCACTACATCCACCATGGCCTTCACACAGTCTGCCACAAGACCCGGCTCAGCCATCAGACAAGCACCAAAAGAGCCGCGTTGCACACGCTCACTTGGGCAACCGCAATTGAGGTTGATTTCAACGTAGCCCCGTTGCTCACCGAGTCTCGCGCAGTGGGCGAGGTCGGCAGGCTCGCTGCCCCCCAGCTGCAGCGCCACAGGGTGTTCTTCGGCATTAAAACGCAGGTGTCGCTCCACGTCGCCGTGAATTAATGCGCCGGTCGTCACCATCTCGGTGTATAGCAGCGCATGGCGTGACAACAGCCGATGAAAGTAGCGGCAGTGCCTGTCCGACCAGTCCATCATCGGAGCAACGCTCAGTCGCCAAGTATTAATGACGGAAACACCAGTGGCAGTGGCGACAAAATCGGGGTTGGGCAGATAAGGAGCTGGAGCTGACATGACCACTATTTTCCCAGAAAGCCATTCGCCGCGAACGACCGCCCGAGGTTTGCAAGTTGGCGTCTGACATGCGAAGTCGCCGCCGCCGTCAACCTTTTCGCGCGGTAACCTGCACCTCCAAATAGAAAAGAACGTTTTGGCGGGCACAACGGGCCTGCCGCGTGGCCCACAAGGCAGGTAACATAAGCTTTCGTAGGCCCCTTGCAAGTGATGCCTGATCCATGGTTAATTCCTGAAAAATATGACCGCCATGCTCAAATCTTTTTTTACGTCCACTGCGGTCATCTTGGCTTGGCGCAAGTGCTCGCTATTGCCGGGCCTGGCGGCTTCGTTGGCTCTGCTCGCGGCGTGCACCTCCGTGCCGCTACCAATCTGGAAACCCGCCGCTCCCAGTCTTCCGCCAAGCGTCACTTTGGCGCCTGCGCCCCTTGTCTCCGCGCAACCAGCCATCGTCCAGACTTCCCCGGTCAATCGGCCCACCGTGCTGGCGGTACCGGAACCGGTACCCTACAGCGCCGCCGTCGCCGCCCGGTTTTCCGAACCTTCGGTCCGATACAGCACTCCTGGCCTGCAAGCGGGCCGCACGAGCTTCACCACGCAAGCTGAGAGCCACGACTGGCTGCGTGATCAGGCGGCAGCACTTTCCCGTTCCGTCGGCGTTAAAGCGACGGTTCTCACCATAGGCCGATCCCAGCGTGGCGAAGCCCTGGAAGCGCTGGTATTAACCCGGGGAGCTGCAACAGACCCAGCGGCACTTCTGGCGACGGGGCGACCCACCGTATTGCTGATCGGCCAGCAGCATGGCGATGAGCCGGCTGGTAGCGAAGCACTTCTGGTGATTGCAAGGGAGCTCGCACAAGGATTGCTGCAGCCAGAGCTCGAACGCATCAATGTCGTGATTGTTCCGCGTGCCAATCCCGACGGTGCGAACAGCGGCCAGCGCCTGACCGCCAGCGGGCTGGACATGAACCGCGACCACTTGCTACTCAACACCCCTGAGGCGCAGGCGCTGGCCAGGCTGACGCGCGACTACCAGCCTACCGTGGTGGTCGATGCGCAGGAATACACCGTCGTGGGACGCTATCTGCAGAAGTTCGGTACGGTACAGAAGTTCGACGCGCTGCTGCAATACGCCAGCACAGCCAATCTGCCCGAGTTTTTGACCAAGGCCGCCGAAGAGTGGTATCGCCGCCCATTGCTGGCCGCACTCAAGGATCAGGGCCTCACGAGCGAGTGGCACTACACCACCTCGACCGACCCTGCGGACAGGAAAGTTTCCATGGGGGATGCCCGGCCCGACACTGGCCGCAACGTCGATGGCCTTAAAAATGCCATCAGCCTGCTGGTGGAGACGCGCGGCGTAGGCATCGGCCGACTGCATATCCAGCGGCGCGTGCATACCCAGGTGACGGCGCTGACGAGTGTGCTGGCCAGCACCGCGCAACGCGCCAGCCAGCTTGGCCAACTGCGACCCTACCTCGACAAGGAGGTCAGCGCTCGCGCGTGCAAGGACGAAGCGGTGGTACAAGCAGCACTTACACCGGCCCAATACGATCTCGTCATGCTCGACCCGGCAAGCGGCGCGGACAAGTCCATCACCGTGGACTGGGACTCAGCCCTCGCCTTGCAAACACTCAAGAGACGCGCTCGCCCCTGCGGTTACTGGTTGTCGGCATCGTCGAAAACAGCCGTGGAGCGGCTTCGCCTGCATGGCGTGCAGGTGTTGCGGATGTTGGAATCAACTGCCATGCTTGGCGACGTCTACCGCGAAACCAGCCGCGTGGACGGCACGCGGCAAGATGTGGGAGGCAGCAATGCCGATGCCGCGCCTATCGTCAAGATCGAAGTGGCGCTGATGCGCGGTGTCATTGACGCACCGGCTGGCAGTTATTACATCCCTCTGAACCAGCCACTGGCAAACCTTGCCATCGCCGCGCTTGAACCTGACACGCAAAGCAGCTATTTCGCGAACCAGCTGCTGGGAGGTTTGGGAAACAGCGCTCGCGTGATGTCCGAGCCTTCGCTGAAAGCCGAAGAGTTACCCTGAACGACATTCTCTTAACGTCTTTTTGTAGCAGGGCGCAACCCCTCAAGAAAGTGAAATAGGCCTACAGACAGGCTAATATTTTCGTGTCTTAATTCTCAGCTCAACTTTAGAAGGATTAACATTGAAAACATTTGCGCTCGACCCAAAAATGTTGACCCTGCAAGGTGTCTTTTATCCTACTGGATACGCTTTAGTGCTGTTCCCCGAAATGAGTGACGCTGAACAGGCTGGGCGTGAGCTCGAAGCTTCGGGTTTTGACGGGCAGGACATCATGCTGATACCTCCAAAAGTGATCTTGAAGGAAATTGGCAAGATCGACGGCGAGTCCGATGTGGTGCTGCCTTCGGTAGGAACCGAAGGCGCAACGGTGCGCAAATATGTAGATCTCGCCCGTGAAGGCCATTGCGCCTTAATGGTAAGGGCGCCCTCGGACGAAGATACAAAACGCCTGATGGCCGTTGTCGGGCGTTTACCGTTTTCGTATGGCCAGAAATACCACATGCTGGCAATAGAAGATTTGGAATGATTTGCCGACGTAGTTGCGCTTTTCGTCGCGGCATTTGAAACTCTTACTGCCGACCAAGCCAAGCTCTCCAAAACTATTGAATTGCCGCCATTTACTACCAAATTGATAGCTGGATAGGCCGGAAATATGTGGACGGCGGGCAATTTCTTTAATAATCACCACTATGGTGGGCCAGGCTTTCAAACTTGGTGATGCGGCTGATAAACGCCAGTTTGACAGTCCCGGTCGGACCATTTCGCTGTTTGCTGATGATGACCTCGGCCACGCCTGGCTCCTTGCAGGCTTCCTTGGTGTAGTACTCATCGCGGTAAATAAACATGATGATGTCGGCATCCTGCTCAATGGCGCCGGATTCGCGCAAGTCACTCATCATGGGTCGTTTGTCGGTGCGTGACTCCACCCCCCGGCTGAGCTGTGAGAGCGCAATCACCGGGCACTGCAACTCCTTGGCCAGCATCTTCAGCCCCCGTGAAATTTCGCCGACAGCGGTGGCGCGGTTTTCTTCGGCCATGCCACTCGACACGCTCATGAGCTGAAGATAGTCCACCACGATCAGGCCAAGTTTGCCGCACTGGCGCGCCAGGCGCCGGGCATTGGCACGCAGTTCGCTGACCGTCAGGCCTGCACTTTCGTCAATGTGCAGCGAGATGTTGCGCAACTTCTCGATCGCCTCGGTCAGGCGCGGCCATTCTTCATCGGTCAGCGCGCCAGTTCGCAGATGCGTCTGGTCAATCCGGCCGATGGAGCCGACGATACGCACAGCCAGCTGCGACGCGCCCATCTCCATCGAAAAAACGGCGACCGGCAGACCCTCATTGAGCGCCACGTGTTCCGCTATATTGATCGCAAGCGCGGTTTTACCCATCGACGGTCTCGCGGCGAGAATCACCAGATCACCGGCCTGAAACCCGGAGGTCATGCGGTCAAGGTCATAAAAACCGGTCGGTACCCCGGTGACATCATTCGGATTTTCCGACATCTCGGTGACGCGATCCAGCAGGTCCACCACCAGCGTGTCCATGCTCTGGAAGCCCTGCTGCATGCGACCGCCCTGCTCACCGATGTTCAGGATTTTCTGCTCGGCTTCATCGAGAATGGTCGTGACCGCCTTGCCTTGCGGGTTGAAGGCGTTGGTGGCAATTTCATCCGAAGCTGCAACCAGCTTGCGAAGAATCGAGCGCTCGCGAACAATCTCCGCGTAGCGCCGAATATTGCTGGCGCTCGGCACATACTGGGCGAGCGCATTGAGGTAGCTCAGGCCGCCAATTTCATCGGCTTTGCCCAGGCTTTGCAGGCGCTCGTAAACCGTGATGATATCGGCAGGCTTGGAGGCGTTAATCAGCGCGCCCACGGCAGCGTAAATGAGCTGGTGCTCGTGGCGGTAGAAGTCCTGGTCGGCAAGCAGGTCGCCCACCCGGTCCCACGCGCTGTTGTCAAGCAAAAGCCCGCCCAAAACGCTGGATTCACCTTCGATCGAGTGCGGCGGAATACGCAGCTGGGCTATCTGGCGGTCGGCGCTATAGCCCGATTCGGCGAAGGTTGAAAGTACGGCAGACATGGAGTTCCTTGGGGAGAGGGTGAATGTTACGCTGAGCCCCTGGAATCACACGGGATAAGGCTGTGGACAAGCTGGGGAAATCAGGTGGAAATCAGGCTTGGAGATGTGCACAAGCCCAAGCGCCGACAAACCGGCCTTGGGGCGCGCCGTTTGCCCATGAAAAAAGCCGCTCCGAAGAGCGGCTTTCAGGGTGACGCGGTCGCGGTTTAAGCGGTTTCGCCGTAGACAGTCACCGTGATGTCAACCACTACGTCGGTATGCAGTGCAACGCTCACGGCGTGGTCGCCCACAGTTTTCAACGGACCGTTGGGCAGACGGATTTGCGATTTGACAACCACAAAGCCTTGCTTGGACACTTCGTGAGCGATATCCGCGTTGGTGACAGAGCCAAACAGGCGGCCGTCAACACCGGCTTTTTGCGTCAACTTGACAGTGGTGCCGCCAAGCTTTTCGCCTTGCGCCTGCATCTCGGCAAGCTTCACAGCAGCTGATTTTTCAAGTTCAGCGCGTTTGACTTCGAATTCCTTTATGGCCATAGCCGTGGCGCGGCGGGCGCGACCGAAAGGAATCAGAAAATTGCGTGCGTAGCCGTCTTTAACTTTGACAACGTCACCCAGATTGCCCAGGTTTACGACTTTGTCGAGCAGAATGATTTGCATGGTCGAATCTCCTTACAGGCTCTTGTGCTGGTCGCTGTAAGGCAGCATCGCGAGAAAGCGAGCGCGCTTGACGGCGGTGTTAATCTGACGCTGAAAAATCGCGCGGGTGCCGGTCAGGCGTGCGGGAATTATTTTTCCGTTTTCAGAAACGAAGTCGCGCAGTGTATCGATATCTTTGTAGTCGATTTCTTCAACACCAGCGGCGGTGAAACGGCAAAAGCGCTTGCGCTTGAACAGCAGGGATTGGGTATTGCGCTTGGGGCGCTTGTCTTTATTGAAACGTTTTGGTCCGGCCATGATGGACTCCTTAAGTGGGGTTCGGTACTTGCTCCGCCTGATTTAACGGGTGAAGAGCTTGGATATGAAAAACAATGCCTTTGCTGGTGCGTGCATTGACGAGAAATCCGGTGAATCTGAAAGCTTTACCAAGGGTCAGCTGGGCTGTTTGTTCAGCCAGCGTTCCGAAAGCAACCGCTTTGACCGTTAACTTGACCTTCCTGGCGACCCCTGTTTCTAGAATCTCAGACTCGTGTTCGAGAATGACATTGACGGCAGGGATTCCAGCGGGAGTGTAGCGAAGAGGGCTTAGCTCGGCGATACAGGCGGTCAGTTCAACGTGATTCACCGCAAATCTTGGAAAGCGGCAGCAAGGCGTTCAACAACAAGAAGCGACTTACGCCGCAAACTCCTGCTGCTGGGTTTTACGGGCTTCTTCCCTCTCGACGTTGCGCATCATGAGGGACGGGCCGGTTTCAGCCTTTTTCTTCGCCACGGTCAGGTGGCGCAGCACGGCATCGTTGAACTTGAACGCATGTTCAATTTCTTCCATCACGGCCTGGCTGGCTTCGATGTTGATGCAGAGGTAGTGCGCTTTTGCGAGTTTCTGAATCAGGTACACCAGCTGGCGACGGCCCCAATCTTCAACACGATGAACGGTTCCGCCGCCGGCGGTAATCATGCCCTTGTAACGTTCCAGCATGGCTGGGACTTGCTCGCTTTGATCCGGGTGGATCAGCAAGATGATCTCGTAATGACGCATAAAATCTCCTTTTGGATGGGAATTAAAGCTGCCCCAGCGTCGTTAAGGGTGCAGCAAGGCGAAGCCTATGATTATAGCCCGACACAAAGCCCGGATGCGCAGGGGATTATTTCGGGTCGCCGAACGAGCCGCCTCAAGGAATTCCGCCCGTCGGGTAGGACGCGCGGTACGTGAAGTTTCAAGCTTGTAGCAATATCAGTTAAAGAGTTACCGGATCGGAATGCTGCATGCCGCCGAAAAGCGAGCACACCAGAATTCCGCCCAGATCAAGGAAATTCCGAGTTCGAACGCGATTTCGGTCAGATGGGCGGTAATCAGCCCTACGACATTGATTTACGCCAAAAACTAGGCGAAGGGGTGCAGGATGGCTGCACCCACAACGATGAGCCTGGGCGGATCCCCACCGTAGCGTTCGCCCAGAAATCAGGGATGGTGAATTGGCCAAACTTTCGCAGGTAAGGTGCCAGTACCAGCGCGACCAAACAATAACCGCCAGTCCAGCGCAGGATCCAGGGCCTGCCCGGCAGTTGCCACAAGCCATAAAGCGGATCGCTGCGCTGCGCTGACCGCGAAATGCGCCCAGCACCCACTGGCCGAACGGCGCAAGCAGCGCAATTTAGGCGACCGGCGTGCCCAGGAGCAGAGGGTCAGCAGGGCAGGCAAGGCAGATGCTTCCGATGGTCATCGTTGACAGTCGCCGGTGGCTGATTCGAAGCGCTCAAGTCCGCAGGGGTTGTCCTTGATCGTTCGCGCAAGGACTCAGTTCGCCAATTGCTTCCAGGTATCAATTACGGTATCGGGGTTGAGCGAGATTGAACCAATGCCCTGCTCCTTGAGCCAAAGCGCAAAGTCCGGATGGTCGCTCGGACCCTGACCGCAGATGCCGACATATTTTCCCTGGCGCTTGCACGCCGCAATGGCCAGGCTGAGCAGGGCCTTCACGGCTGGATCGCGCTCATCGAAGTCCTTGGCCAGAATTTCCAGGCCCGAATCGCGGTCCAGGCCCAATGTGAGCTGGGTCAGGTCGTTCGATCCGATGGAGAAGCCGTCGAAGTATTCCAGGAATTGGTCGGCCAGCACGGCGTTGCTCGGAACTTCGCACATCATGATGACGCGCAGACCCTGCTCCCCGCGTTTGAGGCCATGCGCGGCCAGCAGATCGGTCACAGCCTTCGCCTGCCCCAGCGTGCGAACGAAAGGCACCATCACCTCCACGTTGGTCAGGCCCATGTCGTTGCGCACGCGCTTGAGCGCTTCACACTCCATGGCGAAAGCCTCGCGGAAATCTTCGCTGATGTAACGAGCGGCGCCGCGAAAGCCCAGCATCGGATTTTCTTCTTCCGGCTCGTAGCGCGAGCCGCCAATCAGCTTGCGGTATTCGTTGGACTTGAAGTCAGACAGGCGAACAATGACTGATTTGGGCCAGAAAGCCGCCCCGATGGTCGCGATGCCCTCGGTGACCTTGTCCACATAAAAAGCGCGCGGTGAAGCATGGCCGCGCGCCACGCTTTCAACCGCTTTTTTCAGGTCAACATCGACATTGGGGTAGTCCAGGATCGCCTTGGGATGTATGCCGATGTTGTTGTTGATGATGAACTCCAGCCGCGCCAAGC